>JABDDE010000018.1 GCA_013287775.1 Chlamydiota bacterium | reverse complement strand
GGTTTTAAATTGCTTGCCGAGGGAGATAACGGCTGTGATCCAGAGAATGATAACGACAAGAAGAATAGCTGCAACGTAGGGAGCGCTTGCGGTAAATGAGGTGAAGAGGAATAAGAGGCCTGTATGGATGCATGAGGAGCCTGACTTTCCAAGGCGAGAGCCGATGCCACCAATAGCAGCCTTGCCTTTAAACTTATGCTCTGAGGAGAGCGGGATAAAGGACATCTCTGTGGTAGCGTCAAATAGGGAGTATTTTGCTGCCTTAGAGACACAGTTTTGGAGCGAGCCAAAGAAGATGACTAGCGCAATAGGAGTCATGCCGACGAGCGATGCGAAGGCAGGGGCGATGCTATGTGGAGTAAGCAGGCAGACAAAGAAGAGGGTTGCAGTGATGAGGAGAATGATGGGAGTAAGAAGGGCAGTACGTGTCCAGCCAAGCCTTCCAATGATGCCGGCCATAAGTAGTGAGGTAGTGGTTGAGATAATGCCTTGTATCACATTGACGCTATTGATGTAGGTATTATAAGCCCCAGGCTCTGGATAGACGTCTTTGAGAGAGGCTTTCCAGATAATCTCTACAAGCCCAATCACGAGGTTGTAGGAGACAACCAGTGCGGCGATACAAAGAAGGTACTTGGAGTTCGCTATGTAGATAAGGCTTTCCTTAAAGCTGAGCTTTTTCGGCTTTTCAGCTTGTTTTTGCTTTTCAGCTTGTTTTTGCTTTTCCTTCTGCAGCAGGGAAGGGGAGGTGTGCACCACATGGGCCTGTATCCAGTGAAACGCTGCTAAAAGAATACCGCCAGAGATCAGGACAAAAATAATGAGGCGCGAGAATGTCTGCTCCCACGATGCATCTAGGGGGAGAGGCCCTCCTTCTTCAGGGGTCGAGAGAAGTACCGATAGCAGGCTACCCGCAATGGCCGCAGCGTTTGCACCAATGCCGAGCACACTATAAAAACGTGATGCCTCTTGGATTTTTGTGATTTCATTGACAAAGCCCCAGACGAGTACTGTAAGGGCCATGCTGCCCCATAGCTCTGCAATCACATAAAAGCAGGTAAGGGTCCAGTTTCTCACCATCGCTATAAGCCCCTTACAGCCTGCTGGCAGTATGGTTTCAAGCCAGTCGGCAAAGGCGTGGAGATGGAGCGATTCACGGTGAGGATAGATCAAAAACCCGAAAATTGCAAAGAAGAAGAGAAATCCAGTGATAGTGGAGTAGAATACCGTGCGGCGCTTGAAGTGGTTGGAAAAGGTAGTGAATAGGATGGTCACTACAATAGCTGCGGGCAGAAGTGCCCATACTTTGATGAAAGGGATAACCTCGGCTCCGGAACTCTTTGCGGTGACGACAAGTGCGTCTTTCAGGTTGCGTAAGATGGTGTAATTAAAACAGACGCAAAATAGCATCACGAACAGTGGAATGATGGTTTTTAACTCATAGCCATGAATAGGCCACATGTACGATCTCCATCCACTAAAGCTGGATTTTGCTTGCTCATTCATAAGTGTATCCTTGTTTAAGCTCTAATTATAGCAGAACTAAGGATTGGAATCAATAAATATTTTTTTTAAAAAATATTTGATTGGCCCATAGCACGAAACCCCTTGTATTCTAAGCTTCGCTACGAGATAATTTTCTCCAGAACAAAACACTATATTTTTCTCTATCTCTACTATCTCGAGCTTGCTCGAGATAGTAGAGATGGAGAACAAAGGACATTATGACAGTACGAGTACGGCTTGCGCCATCGCCTACAGGTGATCCACATGTAGGATCCGCCTATATGGCACTTTTTAATCTTATTTTTGCTCGCCACCATGGTGGGAAGTTTATATTACGCATTGAAGACACTGACCAGAAGAGGAGTCGCCCAGAATACGAGGAAAATATATATAAAGCTCTTCGTTGGGCAGGCCTACAATGGGATGAGGGGCCAGATATTGGCGGGCCTTTCGGACCGTATCGTCAGTCAGAGCGTACAGAAATCTATCGTAAGCATTGCTATGACCTCTTAGCCGCGGGCAAGGCCTATAAATGTTTTGCAACGCAAGAAGAGCTTGCAGAAATGCGTCAAATTGCTGAAGTTTCAGGGCAAAAGCAGGGCTACGATCGTCGTGATCGCTATTTGACACCTGAGGAAGTACAAGAAAAAGAAGCCAAGGAGCTGCCCTTTGTGATTCGCCTGAAAATACCGCTCTCCGGAGATTGTGTGTTTGATGATGCTATTAAGGGGCGCATCCAAGTGCCATGGGCGGATGTCGACGATCAGGTGCTTCTCAAGTCAGATGGCTATCCTACCTATCACCTTGCTAATGTAGTTGACGACCATTTAATGCAGATTACGCATGTGATTCGTGGCGATGAGTGGATGAGCTCAACACCCAAACACATCTATCTCTACGAGGCTTTTGGGTGGAAGCCACCAACATTTATGCATATGCCGCTGCTGCTTGGCAAAGATGGCAAAAAGCTTTCCAAGCGGAAAAACCCTACTTCCATCTTCTACTACCGCGATAGTGGCTATTTGCCTGAAGCCTTTCGTAACTTTTTGACGCTCATGGGCTATAGCATGCAAGATGGACGAGAACTCTATTCTCTAGACGAAATCATCACTGAATTTGATGAGAAGCGAATAGGCACATCAGGAGCTGTCTTTGATATTCAAAAGCTTGAATGGATGAATCAGCACTATCTCATCACCACAATACCGCAAGATGCGCTCTGGGATCGGTTGAAAGCGTGGAGTTTCAATGATGCATACATGCAGCAAATTATGCCTCTTGTACACTCTCGTATAAAGACCTTTGGCGAGTTTATGGAGCTTGCAAGCTTTTTATTTAGTAATCATCTAGAGTATACAGACGCCCTCTTTCAGGTGCCGGATCTTACCAAGCAGCAGGCGGCCTATGTCCTTTTTGCCATCATCTACGAGCTTGACGCGATAGAAAACTGGACGGGTAGCGGGATGAACAGTGCGTCTCGGGCAGTCAGTGAGCATTTAGGTGTGCATCATAAAAAAGCAGTGATGCCGCTTTTGTTTGCCTGCATCCAAGGCAAGCGTCATGGGTTGCCGCTGTTCGACTCTGTGCAGCTTTTAGGTAAAGATCGCACGCGAGCGCGTCTTCTACAGTCCATTGACTTTCTCGGTGGCATCTCAAATAAAAAACAAGAAGCCCTCAAAAAAGCCCTTCAGGCAAAGCTTGGAGCTGCTTTTATGAAGGAAGAATAATAATTAACGCCATGTGCACTTTTCCTTCCGGAAAAGTGCACATGGCGAAGTTCATTATAAATAAGGAATAATAAATATATGTCTAGTATCTACCCAGTCCTTTTACCAAATGTCTTCGAGGATATGTTGGTTGGGGATAATGCCTTTTACAAGCAACCCCAGTATACGGAGATAAAGCAACGCGAATTTTCTCAAATAGAGCCTCTGGCACCTATGTATGAGTGGAATACTGAGCACAAAATTATGCGAGTTGTTAAGGTAATTTTTTCTATTATCATATTTCCTATATATATATATCAGATCTTGCATAGCCTTGTTGCAGCACTTGTATTGCCCTCTTCAATTGCTTATAGCGATGAAGATATACTGAGCTACAGAATGCGGGTATGCCATGATAATCGTGCATGGAAAATGAAACGTATTAGTGTTGCCTGTGATGGGTATACGATTGATGCCATGATTATGGGAAAGCCAGATACATTCGCTAATAGAAGATGGGCTCTCATATCTGATGGAAACGGTGAACTCTATGAAACATCGTACAACGCATATAAGCCAATCCTTCAGGGCATTGGTGCCAATGCTATTTTCTTTCACTATCCAGGAGTGGGAAGCAGTAATGGGCCTCCTAGCAGGCTCGCATGTGCCAAAGCGTACCGAGCTATGCTCAGGCTGCTCGAAGACGATGAACGTGGTATTGGGGCAAGAGAAATTATTGGAATTGGGCATTCAATTGGTGGGGGAGTACAGGCAGATGCCCTCGTTTCTCATGAACTGCGAACTGACAAAAAATATGTCTTTGTAAAAAGCCGCACCTTTGCAACACTGAGTCAAGTAGCGGCTGAGAGAGTGGCTTCAATAGCTGGCCTACTTGTGCGCCTCTTCGGGTGGAACATAGATACGGCAGCATCTTCTAAGAAGCTGCGAGCGCCAGAGATCATTCTCCAAACGGCAGACGTTGAGGTTGCCACAGAGCTTACTTCAAGCGCACCTATTCGACACGATAGCGTCATTGCCGAAACGGCAGCTCTTGCGACGGCATTATTAGACGACCCAGCATGTCCACGAGAGAGCAAAATATTTCTTGGGATACCAGAGGGACATAATGAGGAGGCAGATCCTCGTGTGATCGTGCCGCGGATTGCACACTGTTTATCGTAAGAGCTGTAATCCTCATAAGCTCCTGCGGAGCTTATGAGGATTAAAAAAATGCAGTCGCTTCATATTTCTGAGCTTTTAGAAAAGCTCTGAATGTGACCCAAGTCTTTCTACGACGAGCTTGTTATTGTCTTTTTTGACTTTTGAGGCATATTTAATCGAGAGCACGAGGATTTACTCCCATCTGTTCCAAAAAGTCATCCAAATCCCTACACTCGATTCCGCCTCCACTTATAGCTTCTTGGTGGGCTTCGAGGGTTTCTTTATTAGGCTTTCTTGGGAAATCTATCCTGAGATACGATAGAATTAACTCACTAAGATTTACATGTGCTTTTGCTGCCAGCATTTTAATGTATACCCTTTCATCTTTTGTACATTCAATAGTAACCTTGACCTTGTCATGATATGCGTGATGCGCATGGGTACTCATAATATCCCTCCTTCCTTCATTATACAGTTTTTTCGGGTTTTTGCTAAATACCATGTTTCTGTAGTAAATTTTTTTTCTTGTTTAAGTTGCATGATATGGTACTTTTTCTTGCGAAAAGGCTTATGAATAGCCGGATGGGGGCTGACAATTGAGTTGATGTAATCCATAGAGCTCCTGTGGAGCTCTATGGATTACAAAAAATGCATTACTGCTTCGAAGATTTCTCTTCTTTTTCCTGTTTTGTTGGCTTGCTACCTGTCTCATTTTGATTTGAGCACGATGCAAATGCATTGCAAACAAGAGCAATTGCTACGATTTGAAAAATGAACTTCATAAGTCCTCCAAAAATATTTTGATAGTTAATTGAGCTGCCGCTAAAACGGCTTGCTGTTTACAGTTGTAACGGGTGTGAAAGATTTTTGCAAGTGTATTTTTTCGTATATTTTGCGCTATATGCACTTTTTCCGACAGGAAAAGTGCACATAACACTACATTACGATTGTAGCCAGATTCTTCCGCGTATTTCGGTGCGTAGCTGATCGGAGGAAAGGTATTCTGCGTGCATGGTGTATTCGGTATCACTGACTCGGTTGTAGACTTCATAGCCTTCGAAAGTACCCTTGTCACGAAATTCCCATGCAACGCGCTCATCTTCGATAATACCGTTTCCTATAAAGGTTCCGAGTAGTTCGTTTTCCAAGATGATTTCGAAAGAGCCTGGCCCTTCTTTTGAGATTTCAAAGAGATTGGCAATACGATCCCCACCCACTACTTCTACAACTTGTGTGGCATTGAAAAGATCGTCTTCTTCTTGGGTAACTACCCATTTGGTACGAAACTGAAGTACCTCTGTGCTCATGGTAAAGTGCACTTCTCCAGTGCCTAGCCATTGCCCAGGGGTAAAAAGAAAGTGTGTGTTCAATCGTGTATCCATATTATTACAAATATCCTAAGCGTATTTTACGGTATCATGCAAATTTTCTGAAGGAAAATTTGCACGATACCGTCAAAACATAAACCTTCTGCTATAAATGCTTTGCAAAATTCCCAATGTCGTCATCGTGCTAATAATCGACGAGCCTCCATAACTTTGTAAGAGGAGAGGCACCCCTGTGATGGGAAGTAGGCCGCACATCATGCCAATATTGACAAGGACGTGTATGGCGACAAATATGGCAATTCCGGCTGCAAGGAGCCTGCCGAAGGGGTCTTTTGCCACGGCAGTCACCTGAAAGCTACAATAAATCAACGAATAAAAAAGTACGAGCAGGAAAATAAGTCCTATTAAGCCAAACTCTTCTCCAAAAGCCGGGAAAATCGAGTCTGTATAGGGCGCAGGAAGCGATCCACCGCGTGCATACTCACTCTCTTTCCATCCAACACCTGAAATGCCTCCAATGGCAATTGCCGTAGAGGCTGCTTTTTGATGATGGGTATCAGGATTTAATCGCTCATACTGGTATTCTTTTAAGATGCGGTGTACGTAGGGTTTTGTCTCTTCATAAGGAATAAAGCCGCTAAAAATGCACACCACAAAAACAAGCCCAAGCACGGCAAGGCCTGTAAAAAGGCGCAAAACAAAGGGATGAATATCGCCGAAATAGCACATGACGCCGGCAATAGGGTAGAGCACCAATGCAGTGCCCAAGTCTGGCTGTTTTACAATCAGCAAGAAGGGAATGCCAGCAATAGCAACCGCACCTAGTGTTGTGGCCATGCTTTTAGAACTGTTGGCACGCCTTTCCAAAAACCAACTCAGGGCAATAATAACCGTGAGTTTTGCCGCCTCAGAGGGCTGTGCGTTGAAGTTAATGAAAGGAATACGATACCAGCGCCTGACATTTTGAATGGGTTCTGTAAAAAACAGCCCAATAAGGGCGAGGAGTGTGAGGCCATAAATGAGCCATGCATATTCTCGCAGTTTGTTATAATCAAAGGCAGCAAAAATGAAAAAGAGGATCCAGCCAATGCAAAACCACTTCATCTGGCTTTTCACCATGGGAGTAAGCCATGTTTCATGCATCGCATCTGCTGTGAGGCCCTCTCCCGAATAGGAAGAAATAGTCACCACACTTATCGCCATAAGCAGGAGACAAATGAAGACAAGACGAAAATCAATTCTATGTAAAAACCGTGTGCTATACATTGATATATGTTAGTGGTCAGCCCTCCTACGGAGGTCCGACCACCAAAAATGTGTTTCGAGGTGCTTGACAAATTGCCGATTTGGGCTAAAATTCGCGCTTTTGTCGCTGGGCAAAAACCTTTTGCAAATCGTCCCCCAGGGCGTTGCCCTGGGCTATACATATTGTGGCCTTTCAGGCCACTATTGAGATTTGCAAAAGGTTTTCCCCATCGCCAAAATCATCAAATTTTGTCTCCAACGGCAATTTGTCAAGCACCTCTTTTGCCAAAGCGCTACATATTCGAGGTCCTTTGGGATCAGGAGACTGACCATTTCCCCACAATTGTATCATGAGTTGCAAAAAATTGCAGGTATGGATAAAAATGGAGGCAAAAGTAGAAATTTGCCCCTATTTTTATCCATTATGAAAAAACTTCATGATCCTATACGGGTTTTTCGTCGTCACCATGGCATTTTGCGCACATCGGAAGCCATTAAAGGCGGCATTCATCCTCGGGTACTCTATCGACTTCGCAATGAAGGAATAGTTGAGTCACTTGGGCGTGGAGTATTTCGTCTGCTCTCTATGCCAGATTTTTCAGAACCAGATCTTGTCTTAGTAGCAAAAAGAATGCCGCAAGGAGTTATTTGCCTCATTTCTGCACTAGCGCATTATGAATTAACCACACAAATTCCGCATTTCGTCTACGTAGCTCTCCCTCGAACGGTCAAAAGTCGTCCAAATTTTGATTACCCTCCATTTCGGTGTTTTTGGTATTCTGCACAGACATATGCTGCTGGAATAGAAACGATTTCGATAAATGGATTTCCGGTACAAATATACAGTATTGAAAAAACATTGGTCGACTGTGTAAAATTTAGAAATAAAATTGGGAAAGATGTGATGCTGGAAGCGTTTAAAGAGTATTGGAGGAGGGGAAAAACAGACGTAAATAAATTATATGCCTTCGCACGACTGTGTAGAGTAGAAAAGGTCTTAACCCCAATTATGGAGACTATCGTGAGTATTTATGATTAAAAAAGAAGTAAAAAATCTCCAAGAGTCTGTATATCATAGACTGAGAAATATTGCCCATTCTAAGAAGCGTCCTACACAAGAAGTGCTTCGTTATTATGCAATGGAGCGCTTTTTATACCGCCTAAGTATATCGGAATATAGAAATGCTTTTTTTCTTAAAGGAGGCTTAATGCTTATGGTATGGAGTCCTTCGGTTTATCGACCTACGCGAGATATCGATTTGCTAGGGAAAATAAATAATTCTATTGAAAATATTACTAATATAATAAAAGAAATTTGTGCTGTAGGATGCGCTGTGGATGGGATATTGTTTGATATCGATACGCTTTCGGTGATCGAATCCCAATTAGATAATGAATATCGAGGTGTTGTTGTTCAATTTTTCGCACATCTTTTTACCGCAAAACTCTCTTTACGTATAGACATCGGTTTTAGCGATACCATTCTGCCACACCCTGTGAATATCAATTATCCTATACTTTTGGATTTTCCCATTCCACAACTTCGAGGATACACACCAGAAACAAGCATTGCTGAGAAATTGGATACTATAATTCGTCGAGGGCGTGCAAACACGCGTATGAAGGATTTTTACGATATATGGGTAATGCTAAAGCAATTTCAGATAACGCAAGAACAGACCCTTCCTCTAGTGAGCAAAATTTTTCAGCATAGAGAAACGCCTTTAAGTATATTTCCAGAGGCTTTTTTAGAGTCTTTTTATACCGACCCTCAAATCATCACACTCTGGGAAGCTTTCTTGAGAAATATTGAGCAGCCTTCATTATCTTTCCAAAATGTTGTGCTTGATATAAAGGCATTTTTTATTCCTTTATTGTCTATGGATAAAAAATAGGGCAAAAGTGATGAAGTGTCCCGATTTTTATCCAAATGGAAGACGAAAATCAATTCTATGTAAAAACCGTGTGCTATACATTACCTATCACCATTTTCCTACCATTGATTCTACCAATAGTTGGGCAAAAAGGCATATAGAAGAATTGCAGCCGAATGAATGTGCTATCATTACTGCTTCCGAACAAACACATGGAAGAGGGCGTCAGGGGCGTAAATGGCATGCTCCAAAAGATAAAAATCTTTATCTGACCTTTGCGTTTTTTGAAGACATACGCAAGGCCTTTTTATTTTCTCAGATTGCAAGTCTTAGTGTATATGATACTCTTCTACAACATGGTGTGAAGGCTACAATGAAATGGCCTAATGACCTTTTAGCCTCAGGAAAAAAAATTGCAGGCTGTCTTACCGAAGTAGACGCAGCGACTTCTTGTATCATTGTAGGCGTTGGTTTGAACTGTAACATGACGCACACAGAGATGCAAGACATCGGCCAGCCCGCCACATCTATTTTTGCAGAAACTGGGAGGCTCTCATGCATAGAGGTTGTTCAGGATATGTTAACAGGGCATTTTTTGCAGCATCTTGAGACGTTGGCAGACTGTAGTCTTGAGAAACAGATGCGCTGGCAGAATATGCTCTCTTGGATGTTTGGTAGGCCTATTCGTGTACAAACAGGTGGTGCTTGTATTGAAGGGGAAGTACTTAGTATTGCACCTGAAGGGACATTGCGAGTGCTCTTGCGTGATGGCACAGAGTATGTGGTCCAAAGCGGTGATGTGTTTGTTTAGCAGTAAGTGGATGGTTGACAAATCAAAAACTATGTGTTACTGTGTATGGTTATACCCAGTAATAATAGTGGAGAGCAAAAATAGATAGATATAATTATGGCGCTATGGTAACTAGGTTCCAAAGAGGATTGTTTAAGATGTCAGTATTTAATTTTTTTTTAATGCTCTGCCTATGCAGTGTATGTGTGGTACATGCTGAAATACTAGAAATTCGTCTTACTGTGACTAATGAGGACTGCATATATTGTGCAAGAAGTATTGCGGAAGAGCTTTTGCGGCTGCCTGAGGTGCAAGATGCGAAAATCTATCCTTTTGCGGGATTTGGGCAGGTAATTTGGAAAAAAAACGCTCCATTTCAGAGTCGTCTCATATTTCGCACATTTGCACAAACGCATTTTCTTTTACGTGAGATCAATCTTCAGGTACAAGGCGTTGTAACGCAAACACGAGGCTCGACCATTATAAAATCGTATCCTGATAATTCGGTTTTTTACGTCAGCAATCGCGGGGATTTTGGCATCTCGACCCTCAAAGCTGGGCAGACAGTGCGTTTTAAGGGCATTGTGAGCAATATACAAGGCTGCAATATGGTGACCGTGACTGAGCTGCTTCCGCCCATCTTGTGATTCGTGACTATACGGTTCGAGCAGAGATGCGGATGACGGTTGCTCCACCGCTACTGTTATGTAGCGAGGGTTGTACGGCTGGCGGTAGTGCAATGGGATCTTGGTCGATAGCATCCATTAGTTGTACAATAGTATCTGGAGCCTGTTCCTCCGAGAAGTAGCGGTCTGAAAATACACACGATCGGGGTACGCCTAGGCCACGCCGGTAAGCCGTCGCCAAAGCAGAGTGTGCCAACGCACTGCCTTGTCTTGCAGCAAGTGTGAACCAATACATTGCGATTGCATACGATTGGGGCACGCCTTGGCCATGCCAATAAGCCACCCCTACATTATATTGGGCTTTTATATGTCCTTGTTCTGCCACACGATTGAACTGGTACGCTGCGATTGAATACGATTGAGGCGCGCCTCGGCCACGCCAATAAGCAAGCCCCAAATTGTATTGGGTACTTGGATGATTTCTATATGTTACCTGATTTGGTATTGCTCTTATGTTGGAAGAGGAGCTTGCAGCGGTAGAGCTCATAGAAAGGCTACTTGAAGAGCTCGAGCTGTACGCATTGGTGATTCCAGAAAATATGGGAGATACAAAATTTGTTATTGTGCTTATGCTGGAAGAAGTACTTGTTGCAGTGGAGCTCATAGACATGCTACTTGAAGAGCTGGAGCTGAAAGCTGCTGCACTGCTCGCTGCGCTCGAGCTGTAAGCATTTATTGTTCCAGAAAATATAAAAGATGCAGAGTTTATACTCATAATATTTTTTTCCTTTGCTTTGGTGACAAAAACAGTTCGCCGAATTATACGGTATTGTGTAATAAATTAGCAATGCAAAAATATCTCTGCAAACACCTCTGTATTTAAAAAACATCATCTACATGTTATTTATAGCATCTTTATTGCTTTTGTGGTATTATTCTTCTTTTAACTTATAGTAATGGCGCTATGTGCGTTATTTAAAAGAGGTAATATAAATGAATCCTGTTATTGCAACCAACAATATCCATGCTGCTGTGCACGTATCTTCAGAGTCGTCTCCGCTCCAAGCCGCGCTCGATCTCGGAGATATCTATCTTGTGTATAGTCTGCTTGACCAAGGCGCAAGGCTTGCATCAAAAGATGTAGCCCCTCTTTCGCGTTTTCTAGACAGGATGAAAACTACCTACCAGCAGCAGCCATTGACGAATGCGCAAATCGACCAGGTTACCCACATCGTACTCACGCTTCTTACACACGGTATTACCATATCTCGCGACTGTCCGCCATCTCTCTTGCAAAATGCCTGTTTTTGTAAACTAAAAGATGTAATTTATAAACTTCTTGAATTCGGGATGCAGGTGGATGCAGAATCCTTACGCATTGTATGTGCCGCAAGCGATATGAGTGATGTAGCTCGCCGCTTTCTTCAAGAGCCCAACACGGTAGTGAATAAGCCTGATGGAACTTCTCCTTTAGTCGCTGTTCTTAATAATAACAACAGAGAACTTGCGCATCTGCTTATTGATAAAGGAGCCAATATACATGCAGTAGTAGGAGGTGGTTGGACACCACTTTTAGCAGCATGTCTTGCAGGGTTTAAAGATATTGTTTTTCGGCTGCTTGATATGGGTGCAAATCCGACGGCCAGAATTTCTAATGGCGCTACCTCACTGATTTGTGCATGTAATGCTGAAGGAGAGGAGCACGACGCCATTATTGAGAGATTGCTCGCTGTGGGTGTTGATCCAAAAATAGCCTCGACACAAACCACTCTATTTCATAGAGCGTGTTGGACAGGGAGGAGCTCCCTTGCACTGCGTCTCATTGATATGGGCGTATCTGTTGGTGTTTATAATCAGGCAGGATCCCCATTATATGCTGCTTGCGCAAATAGAATGCTCGCAGTAGTCCAGAAACTCCTTAAACACCCTTCCTGCAATGTCGTAGCCGCGGCAGGGGATGGCTTAGTACCATTTAAAGCTGCATTGTATAAACCGCACAACAGTACAACGCACGCATTAAAAAGATATTTTTTCCGTCAGGTCTTTCATGCATATGGCGGTATATGTGAACGCATTAGGGGTACACATGCCACAAGCAATTTACTCAGATATCTTATAGAACATCCTGAACAACTACTGCACCATCCAGAAGATCATCCAAGTGCCAACCCCCTCGAAGTTGCCTTTCTTTTTCAAGACCTACCTCTTACGGTAAGCCTTGTTTCAAAAATGACACGGCCGCAAGTGGACGAAGCTATCGACCTCTTGGCACGGAAGTACCCAAGCTCCAACGTCCTCTTATTTGCTCAAGAAGTGCAGTGCCTCGGCCACATAGGCCGGCTGCATCAGTTTGAACAGGAGCGAGCAAACCAAGAGAAAAATGATGCCTACTACACTGAGCGCAATGTCTATGTTGCAGAGCTGAGTGACTATGCTCGCCGTATGGGATCTCAGTACACGAAAATGATGCACAGAACCTATAATGAAGACACGAGCTATGCACGCCTCATTAAGAGCATTACTCGAGAACTGACGTCTATCCCTCTTATTAACCAACTTATTGAATTGGAGCAGAGGCGTACAAAAACAGCATCAAGCACGCCATTTGCTTCTGAGGACGCACGCGATCGCTACTATAAAAAATATGCAGGTATACTCAATACACTCGAGCGATTGTATGCAGATGCCTTACCAGCACTTACAGAAATGCTCAAAGGGCGGGGTGTAGCATGTAACGAGAGTACACTTTGCTTGCAGTTTGAAGCAACAATACGACACATCTCAGTATTAAAAGAATTCCACATAAAGCGAGATGGGTTAGCACTCTTGCGCAGCTGGAAATTATTATCACAAGAACAGTCAGGCAATGGTTATCATATAATAAGAATAATGAGTAAATTAGATGATATATTTCTCGTCTATTTATCATCTGAATGTGTAATTCGATTAGAGCTTCATGCTGTAAATATGATTTCAATAAAGATTAATAGTATTGGTATAATCCTCTCATGGGCCTCACCTGAACAGCGTATTACTATTCTCGAGAGACATAAGACTCTCTTCCACTGGTCAGAAGAAGTAGTGCAACAAATCCAGTATATAATACTCTTGCATCTTTGTACTAACAACTCTGTGGATTTCTTCAACGGGCTGAAGTCCGCATCACGCTATTATCCTGAGAAAGCACGCATCACAAAACAAACCTTAGAATTTGTGCGTCAACATAAAGAACGATATGACGAATGCATTGATATATTCGATTCTAGTTATGACAGAACCTGCCGACCCAGGGCTTATCGCATAAATTATTTTTTTCGTCTTGAAAAACTCAAAACGCTGCGCGATGCCTTTGAAAGCCTTTCAGAGCCAAGTAATGAAGAAATCAAGAGCTACGCGCAAGCCTCTTTACAACTTCTTCAAGAAATCAAAAGCATCATGTCTTTTGCAGATATGGGGGAAATAAATGAAGAATTTACACAGACGCGCCGTCTTGTGCAAACTGAAGGAGCTGATGCTACACTCATTCATAATGTCCTCTACGATGTTCACTCAGTTGCTCCCTATGAAATACAGCTTATGGAGTTACGAGCGCTGCCGTCAGACACTGCTAAGCTTGCCTGGTTACTTGCAGGGTATAGCAATGTTGTAGGAGAGGATATTCAGAGTAAAAAGCTGCAAACACGCCTGAGCATTCTCTGCCCAGAAGTTATGGCCCAATTTGCAACCGAGCCATTAGCTACCGATATTCGATACGCCACTTTGGTCTTGAAAATAGGCAATACCGTAACGGCAGATGCTTTCCCCTATCTCGAAGCTATCACTACTATTCATGAACCATCACGTATGAATCGACTCAAATACCACTCTCTTGCTGTAGAAAAAGGGGTACAAGAGATTGAAAAAATGATAGAATGTATATCAATTGGCAAATCGCTTCTACATACTTCTGTTTCGAATAGCCTCAAGCAACAAGTCTTTGATCTAGGAACTGCCATGCAGCCAGATCTCTTTATGGGTTTACTGAAGAGATTGCCGACAGAGCTCAAAGAGGCTATTTTATGCGTACACTATGAAATGTGGATCAACAAGACATATTCGATTACCAATTGTGTAGAAGCTGGGCGTATTCTGGCCCTTTTGTCTGATACTGCTAAAGAAAAATGCCTCCGCTCTCTTGAGGAGCCTCATATGGATGCACATATCCATCATAGTATTCTCTGTATCAACTACGTGAATGATATATACAAAAAATCTAAGGGGGCAAGGATTGACCCTGCATCCGATGAAGAGTACTGCAATTTTTATATAACCACACTATTCAAGATTCGGCAAATGGTTGTATGTATAGGTAAAGAAGAATATTGCGCCCTTCTGCAGGCGCTAGGAGCCTCTCGGCGCGAGATGCAACCCATGTTGCAAGCCCTTGAAATAGATGTCCTGTATGCAGTGCATGAGCCTCATCTGAGGGCAGTGCCAATAATAGCGCCACCAGAAAGACCAGAGGGCATTGAAGATGGTCCACAAGCGTTAAATGGGCTCTACACCCTTCTTGAAGAGGTTCTTGCCGACAAGAGCATACTAGCTTTTCATGATATTACAAGGCTTGGTGAGTGTTTTGGCACTGAATACCGCTGTGCCAGCGTAGAAGAATATCATACTCAGTTCAAAGCAAAGATAGAATTATTTATTCAAGCTATACAAATGAAGCATCCTCTTGCAATGGATGATGCGCTTCCTCAAGAGTCCTCTTCTTTAGAAATCATCTATACCTGGATGGAAAATAAGCTTCTGCATATTATAAAAAAGGTACAGAACACCGCCTCTCCCGATGCGAAAAAAAACACAGCGGTTTCTTTGTTCATAGCGCTTCTTATTGCGTGCAGGCACTGTGGGCAGGCACAAATCGATGCTATTGACAATAGCTACGAAGAAATATGTTTAGAGGCTCCAAACACTCCTGAGCGGCTCATTCTCAAAGAACTTGCCAAAAAACGCAAATACATTGCTGAGTCAGAGCTGCCTCCAAGGGGCTCTGAAACCATTGCCTATTATCGTCGCTTTGCCTTCGCACTTGGAGAAGAGTTAGGGATTCCAGGAAGTGAACAAATAAGCGCTCAAGTAGCTCAAGGCATGCATCAATTTGGTAATCTTGGGGGAGAGATGGTACCTGAGAGAGATAGAACTCGCTTCCGTGCTCGCTACACACCTTCGGCCATCATAGAATGGAGCGAAAACTATATCAATGAATTCGAATCACTGCGCACCTTTTGTGCCCATGGCTATGAACCAAGTGCTGATTGGAGCAGCGATGATATTCGCGGCGCAAAAGCCGAAGTAGCAAGGCTCAGGAGCCTCTCACCACCAGCATCTGAAACACAAATACAGGAGGCGCTCAGGCGCCCTCCCTACTACTTCGTTTGTACCCCTACCCAAACCATAGATGCTGCTATTGAGACAGTACGAGTGGAGCTCGCTCGAGAGAGTGTCATCAGTGGCAGCCCACCAAAAGTGCGCCGTGAAGCTGTAGCGCAACTCCTTGTGAAGGAGAAGGTTATCAGAGGGCTGCAGACGCGCTCCGACGCCTTAACAACAATGACATAAATTGAGGACCTGTTATACTGGGGGCGCTGATGCGCCCACCTCACGGTTACTTGTAGGGCTTCTTTATTCATTCTTTGCACGTAGTATGTACCATGCTGGTCATATTTAAAACAACTCATAAAAAAGGAGTCTCTATGAACCCAGTACAATCTACTATTAATACTTGTCTGGTAGGAGCAGTTTCTCCTACCGTGGCACAGGATGAATTTGAACGGACCATTTGCGATGGTGACCTTGAATGCGCACTTGAAATAGTAGTAGCGCGTAAGCAAAGAGATGCAGCTTATAGTCCAGACGCGACTCTACAGGCAGTAAGAGCGCAATACCTTTTAGTACACGCGTTTTTTTAAATGCGGAAAAGGTCGCAAGAATATCTGGAGAGGCTGAGCTGATGAAGCTATTGCAATCGGTAGGTACATTTTTTTCTGAGAAAAAACATCTCTATCCTACAAATAAGCGCATGAAAGAAGCATATGACTATAATAGACGCAGAGCGGGGGAAATAGATCGTTGGGGAACGAGACATAAACTTCTTACCCTGAATGTACGTAATGTTGAAAGTCCTCTTACAGAAGAAGAGTGGCAATCTGTAGGAAAACGCCAAGATGGGGAGTCTATTAAGATTATTCGAGAATAAAATACTCGGGGTAGCAGGATTCGAACCTGCGACCTCTTCGTCCCGAACAAAGCGCGCTAGCCAAACTGCGCTATACCCCGATATTTATGATGCTGCTGTCCCGAGCTTGCGAGGGACAGTAGTATCATAATCAAGCATCACATTCAACTCGAGCACATTGACATACGCGTCTCCAATACATCCGAGCGGCTTGTGGTGCACGCTCTGCTGTATCATATTCTCGAGTATTTTGACATAAGAGGCGTCGAGTTTTCGCGCGTCTACAATACGCCTTACTTGGAAAAGAGCAGCCTCTACACTAATGTGTGGGTCAATACCACTGCCAGAGGCAAACAACAGATCAGGTGGTACTGCTTTTGGATCTTCTACTTTGCATGCTTTCATGAGCAGTAAACGCCTTGTTTGTACCTGCTGTCGCAGAGTAAAACTGAGCGGTCCAAGGTTTGAACCCCCTGATGCTAAGCCATTGTAGTCAGTTGCTGAAGGGCGGGGCCAAAAGTATTCAGGCTTTGTAAATTTTTGTCCTATGCACGAAGAGCCTACAATTCTTCCATTCACCTCTACAAATGAGCCTGAGGCTTGTTGTGGCATGGTAAGGTGGCTGATCACAGTTATAAAAAGAGGATAGACAACCCCTGCCACAAAAGTAAGCCAGATAAACATTTTGATAGCTTGTTTCACGTGACGATCCCCATAAATGTTATAAATATATCAATAATTTTAATGCCCGCAAAGGGGGCAAAAATACCTCCTAGACCATAGATGAAGAGGTTGCGGCGAAGAAGGGTTTGGGAAGACTCAGCACGATACGGTACGCCTTTGAGGGCTAGAGGAATGAGTGCAACGATAATAAGTGCATTGAAGATCACAGCGCTTAGAATGGCGCTTTGGTGTGAGTGCAGCAGCATGATATTCAAAATACTTAAAGGGCCTTTTTGCCCCCCTACGGCATAGAGGCTGCCAAAAATGGCCGGGATAATAGCAAAGTATTTGGCAACATCATTAGCAATACTAAAGGTAGTGAGCGCGCCGCGTGTCATCAGCATTTGTTTCCCAATAATCACCACATCGAGAAGCTTTGTGGGGTTACTGTCGAGGTCAACCATATTCCCTGCTTCCCTTGAAGCTTGCGTGCCTGTATTCATGGCAACCCCGACATCAGCTTGGGCAAGAGCAGGGGCATCATTGGTTCCATCACCTGTCATGGCAACGAGTTTTCCCTCTTGCTGCTCTTTTTTAATGCGATCTAGTTTCATCTCAGGGGTGGCCTCGGCTATATAGTCATCAACACCCGCTTCGGCGGCTATGGCAGCAGCTGTGAGTGGATTGTCCCCTGTGATCATGATAGTTTTTATTCCAATCTTTCTCATTTGCATAAATCTATCTTTTATGCCGCCTTTGATGATATCTTTAAGGTGAACAATACCTAAAATTTTCTCATTATCAGAGACCAGGAGTGGGGTGCCTCCTTTTTGCGAGATAGTAGTGACAATGGTATCGATCTCTTCGGGATAGCTGCCTCCCAGGCTTTCGATAAAGGCTTTAATGGCTGGAGGGGCGCCTTTACGAATGCGGCGAATAGCTCCATTGGTTGCGGCAAGGTTAACACCACTCATACGTGTCTTAGCCGAGAAGGGGATAAACTCGGAGGTGCCAATATCGACCGTCGTCGCTCTGAGATTGAATGCGTTTTTGGCGAGCACTACGATGGAGCGCCCCTCGGGGGTTTCATCGGAGAGGGATGCCAGCTGCGCCGCATGGGCGAGGGTTTGTTTGTCAACACCTGGCACTGGTAAAAACTCTGTTGCCTCGCGATTGCCCATAGTGATGGTGCCTGTTTTATCAAGAAGAAGAAGATCAATATCGCCCGCAGCTTCTACTGCACGGCCACTTTTTGCAATGACATTGCGGCGAATAAGGCGGTCCATGCCTGCGATGCCCACAGCACTTAAAAGGGCGCTGATGGTTGTGGGAATAAGGCAAACGAGCAGTGATGTCAGTACAGGAATGGTGAGTATTGCGCTGATATTCGCACCACTTGCTTCGGCGCTGTAGTCGCCAAACATTTTGAGGGTTGCAGTAGTGATGAGGAAAATAATAGTGAGTGCAGAGAGCACAATGTTCAAGGCTATTTCGTTGGGTGTTTTTTGCCGTGTTGCACCTTCAATAAGGTGAATCATACGATCAAGAAAACTCGATCCTGGCTCAGATGTAACGCGAATGGTAATACGATCGCTTACTACTTTTGTCCCTGCTGTGACAGCGCTTCTATCTCCACCACTTTCGCGAATAACAGGTGCAGACTCGCCTGTGATTGCCGACTCATCTACCGTTGCAATGCCCTCAATGACTTCACCATCGGCTGAGATCATATCCCCAGCATCGCAAATAATAATATCGCCTTTCTGGAGCTCTGTAGCCGGCACTAGCACTGGTTTGCCTAGGAAATCCTTTTTGGCATAGGACTGCACCTGTACGTTTCGTAAACTTGCCGCCTGCGCCTTGCCTCTATTTTCTGCAAGACTTTGAGCAAAATTTGCAAAAATCACCGTAAACCATAGCCACAGTGCAATTTGCATATTAAACCAAGAGGTCTCTGTATCTCTGAATTCGATAAGAAAATAAATAGCCGTAACAAGTGCCCCAATATAGGTGACAAACATGACAGGATTCTTATACTGTATCTGTGGCTGCAGAGCGACGATGGCATCTTGTAAGGAGTTGATGAGCACCTTTTTATCAAGAAACGTGATTTTCTTTTTCATTATGGCATCCCATGATTGAGTTTCATTAACAGGTGCTCGACTATTGGCCCAAGAATTTGTACAGGTGAGAAGGAGAGTGCGCCAATAAGAAGAATGGTAAAGAAGAGAAGTACTGAGAAGAGCAGTGTGTCTGCCGAAAAGGTTCCAGAGGATGGTGGAATCGTCTTTTTTTGTGCCAGAAGGCCAGCGACGGCAAGGGAGGGGAAAATGACCGTTGCCCGGCCGAGGAGCATAATGAAGCCAAGGATGATGTTGAAATAGTTTGTGTTGGCACTTATGCCTCCAAAGCCAGACCCATTATTGCCTGTACAAGAAGTAAAGGCATAAACAAGCTCTGAAAGGCCATGTGGGCCTGATGTTGACAGTGAGGAGGTAGCTATAGGCAGGATAGCTGAGATGCCAGAGCCGATTAAAATAAGCACGCCAGGAAGAAGAACGGCAATAGCAACCCAGCGCATCTCTGCCTTTTCAATTTTTTTCCCAAAATATTCAGGAGTTCTACCAATCATGAGTCCTGCAAGAAATATGGTGAGCAGGACAAACATAATCATGCTGCACATGCCGACGCCAACGCCTCCAAAGATAAGCTCACCTAGCATAATGTTAAGCATAGGTATAGCCTCTGCAAGAGGAGAGAGGCTCGAGATCATTGCATTATTGGAGCCATTTGCTGTACAGGTTGTCGACACTGTCCAGAGGGTGCTCTCTTTTATTCCACACCTCGTTTCCTTGCCTTCAAGGACTGAGTTTGTGCCTAAAATTGGGTTATACGTATGCTCCGAGTAGAATGAGATACCAAGACCAATAAGCCACACCACCATCATCACCCCAAAGAGAAGCCATCCATGCTTATTGGAGCCAATCATGTGCCCATAGGTAAAGACAAGAGCAGCGGGGATAAAGAGTATGGCAAAGTGTTCGAGAAAGTTTGACCAGGATGAGGGATTTTCATAAGGGTGAGCAGAATTGGCTCCAAAAAATCCCCCTCCATTCGTGCCAAGTTGTTTGATAGCTACCTGTGAAGCACAGGGACCAAGGGGTATTGTTTGCTTGGCTCCTTCCATGGTTTCGACTTCCACATAGGGCGAAAAACTTTGTACGCTACCTGTGTATACAAGAAAGAGAGCCATAATAATGGATAGGGGAAGCAAAAGATAGACAATTTGGCGCACAAGATCTGTCCAGAAATTGCCAATGGTCGCGCATGTCTTTCTGGTAAGGCCGCGTATGAGGGCAATGAGGGCGCAGCCGCCAGTTGCAGCACTTAAAAAATTTTGCACAGCTAAGCCCAGCATTTGGCTCAGATAACTCAGCGTTGATTCTGGGGTATAGGATTGCCAGTTAGTATTGGTTGTAAAACTGCTCGTAATGTTAAAGGCAAGAGGCCACGACACCCCAGCAAAATTCTGAGGATTGAGAGGCAGGACACCTTGTAAGAGAAGCAGCAGAAAGAGTGCTATGAAACCAATGACGTTAAAGATAACCAGGGTTTTGGTATAGGTCTGCCAAGGCATCTCCTGCTGCGAATCTATGCCACTTACTTTATAGCACAGCCTCTCTAGCCATCCAAACAGAGGATGTAGCATTGTTCGCTCTCCCTGAATAACGCGCGCGATGTAGGTGCCTGCAAGCGGGGCCAGAATGAGGAGCAAGATGATAACTAAGGAGAGTTCAGTGATCAATCCCCCTTCGGGGGATCGACCACTGAAAAAAAAAGTTGCGATGAGCGATCTATTATGCATGGTTACCTAAAATTTTTCAGGGTGAAGTAAGGTGTACACAAGATACACAAATATAAAGCATGTGAGGATGCCAGCAAGAAGAAACATAAATATATAATCTGCCTCAAAGCGAGTGGTAACATTGGGCCTAAAAATTCTGTGTATACAGCACAGCCGCCTTATTTGCAACAAAAGTGTGTGATATGGTACGCTTACTTCAATGGGAAAGCTTATTTTACTACGTCATGGCGAGTCCATGTGGAATGAAAAAAACCTGTTCACCGGGTGGGTGGATGTACCTCTTTCAGAAAAGGGGGTTCAGGAATCTATCAACGTGGGTGCTTTGATGCGCGATATGCCCATTGATGTTATTTTCTCTTCCACGCTTATTCGTGCCATTATGACTGCCATGATTGTCATGGCATATCACAGCTCCAAAAAGACACCTGTACTTGTACATGAGGCTGGTTTATTAAAAGAGTATGCCACTATACATTCTGAAAACACGAAAGCAGAGACTATCCCAGTCTTTTGTGACGATGCGCTGAATGAGCGTATGTATGGCGGTCTGCAGGGAATGAATAAGCAAGAGATGCAGCAAAAGTATGGCAACGAGCAGGTACATATTTGGCGTCGTAGCTTTGCCGTCTGTCCTCCACATGGAGAGAGTTTAGAGCTGACCACAAAACGAACCATTCCCTATTTCGAGAAAACCATTCTGCCATTCCTCCAGGCTGGGAAAAATGTATTCATCTCCGCGCATGGCAATTCCCTTCGTGCTATCATCAAGGTACTCAACAATCTCTCTGATGAAGAGGTAGTGGCGCTTGAGCTTGCGACAGGAGTGCCCATCGTTTATGAGTATGAAAAGGGACAATTTACCAAGGATTACTGAATAGGTAGGAGAATATTCTCCCAGGTGAAGTCCGGATCATCCCTTCCAAAATGGCCTCCATAGGCAGTCTTCAAGTAGATCGGGCGCAAAAGATTCAAAGTAGTGACAATGCCCATAGGGGTAAGATCTACTTCTTTTTTGATAGAAGCGCAGATGGCTTCTTCTGAGATATTTCCCGCACCAAAGGTGTCGACAGATATAGCAAGAGGCGTTGATCTGCCTGGGGCGTAGACGAGCTCTACCTCACACCTTGCGGCCAAGCCTTGTCGGCAGATGTTTTTGGCAATAGCGCGAGCCATGTAGCTGCCTGCCCTATCAATTTTCGTAGGGTCTTTGCCAGAAAGAGCCCCGCCGCCATGGCGTGCGGCGCCTCCATAGGTATCTGCTATTTGTTTCCTGCCTGTAAGACCAGTGTCGGCCAGCAAGCCTCCAATCGAAAAAGGGCCGCCTGGGTTAATGGTGTATATCGTGTCTTTGTCAAGAAGATGCATGGGGCAACAATCTATAATATATGGTGTCAGAAGCTCCTGGAGCTGCTTTTGCGAAATATCAGGTGTATGGTGCTGTGAGAGTACTATGGAATGTATGCGACAAGGTGTAGCGTCAGCATCATATTGAACGGTTACCGTGGCTTTTGCATCTGGGAGTAAAAATGCACAATGCGCCATTCGTAATTTTTCGATAAGCCCTGTAGCACAAACAAAAGGCAGAGGCATGACTTCTTTGGTTTCTGTGGTTGCATACCCATAGTAGATGCCTTGATCATTGGCACCTTGTTTTGCAATGGAGGCAAGTTCAACCGACTGGGGCTTTATTGAAGTGAGTATGCGTAGACTCTGTGTATATCCCGTACGGTGTATACAAGACTGTACAATATGCTCATAATCGATGACAGCGGCGCCACTGATTTCACCTGCAATGACAGCATATTCATGATTAATGAGTACCTCTATCCCTACTCGACAAGAACGATCTTGAGTAAGTGCTGTGTCGACAATGGCATCGGCAATTTGATCTGCGAGCTTATCTGGATGTCCTATGGAGACCGCTTCGGAAGCAATGAAGGAGTGAGGCATAAAAGGAGTGTGCCTTATTTATGCTACTCCAGCTTTACGCTTGCTTTGCAAGCGTAAAGCTGGAGTAGCATATAATATCATTAGTGCCCTTTAGCGACGAATTGTGATTTTGGCACTTTTTTGCCCTCATAGTACCAGTCGACAATTTTCTGTCCATCTATCATACAGAGCGATGGTCCATGGCGTTGATCGTGTGACCAGTGAATCTCCTCGACAACCATGCTAGCACTATCTTGAAAATGCTTCTCTATACCATGTTTTTGTCCATAGCTGTAGGGAACAGTAGCCACGAGTTGTCCATTTTGAAAGTGCTGAACGCTGCCATGAAGCACCCCTTCATGCCACTCTTCTATGCTCTTAGGCTCGCCTCCGGCACAAAACCGCTTGCAGATACCATGAATTTTTCCATTGGAGTAGGGTATATGGGCCGACGGAGTCCCATTGGGATGATAGGTTTCTTGCAAGACAAGCGTCCCCATTTCAATCGTATCACGAGCAATTATGTGTCCTAATTTGTCTCGACACGTGCGTGTGCCGCATCCTTTGGATACTATGGATTCTTTGTCATTACTTATAGTAAAGTACTCTGCATTTTTAAGAAGCTCCCCTGCATACTCTTCGGAGGCCCTAGGTGTGCCATCTTCATACCACGCGAGAATATGTACTCTATTTTCTTGATGGTATGTCTTTTTACTGCTTGGAGTGCCTGCTTGATAATAGAATATTTCTTCGATTAATACCCCATCTTCAAAATGAGCGCTTTTCGCAACGGTGTTTTGATGAGGGAATGTGGTTGTGGATATGCCGTGGAGGTTGCCTTGAACGTAGCATTCTCGCAGCGTCACACCATCTTTTTGCGTGCGTACTATTTCGCCAGATGCGCCTCGTGCCACCCAATCGGTCTCTGAGGCAAGCTCTACACCATATTGATGCACATATTTTGTGGACACAGTATCATCCACCTGGGGTTTTGGGGTGCATGCTGCACATCCCATGAGTAAAAAAATTATGGCGATATTTTTCATAGGCTTACCTTATTGCGTTAAGATGCAAATATATCAAAATATGAAGAGACAGTCAATTAGAAATTCCTCGATAATTTAAGGCTTCTAGAAGATATTCCTCTCGCAGCGTGTCATCCTTTGCAAGGTCGGCAATGGTGATGGCGACACGAAGTACTCGATAGTAGGCGCGCATGGAAATGTTGAATGAATCGATAGCATTATCAAGAATCGATTTGACCTCAGGACTAAGTGTAAAGTGGTTTTGTATTTCTTTTACAGAAAGCTCAGCATTGGTTTTCTCTGCATGTCTTGCATGCTGCCTTTTTCTTGCTGCAATGACTCGTGCACGTATGGCCTCAGAGCACTCCTGTAGCTTTGTATGGTTGATATCTATGGATTTTGGAGCGCTTGCGGTGATATGAATATCGATGCGATCGATGAGTGGTCCGGAAATTTTGCGCTGGTAGTTGTCAATCTGTAAAGAGGTGTCACGGCACATTTTTTCAGGATGGCCAAGAAAGCCGCAAGGGCATGGGTTCATGGCGGCGACGAATATAAAATTTGCAGGGAATGTATAGCTACCGATCGCTCTACTTATGGTAATTTTTCGCTCCTCGAGTGGCTCTCGAAGAGCTTCGAGGGCATTTCTAGAAAATTCAGGCAGCTCGTCGAGAAAGAGAACTCCACGGTGGGCAAGGGCGACTTCTCCCGGGCGAGGGTGAGAGCCTCCTCCAATTAACCCTGCATAGCTTACAGTATGGTGTGGGCAGCGAAATGGCCGCTCTTTTTTGAGAGACGAAGTAGCTGCACACCCAGCTGCTGAGTAGATGTTAGTGACTTCTAATGCCTCTTCAAATGAAAGCTCTGGCAAAATACCAATGAGCGCCTTTGCAAGCATGCTCTTACCTGTTCCAGGAGGCCCTGATAGCAGTACATTATGGCCACCAGCAGCAGCAATTTCCATTGCACGCCGGCCCTGCAGCTGCCCATGAATTTCTGCAAAATCGGGATGGGTGGCACTAAGTGGCTCTTGTTTTTCTGAAGGGACACTTTCAATATGGCTGCACAAATTTTGAAGCGAGATTTCTTCATTTAAAAAGCGAACCGCATCAGACAGCGTGGCAACGCCCACTACTTCGATGCCAGGGATAAGGGATGCCTCTTTTGCATTGACAGCAGGGAGGATGATGCCTTTTTTGAGACGTTTGGCAAGCATGGCAAGAGCGAGGGCTCCCGAGATCGCACGCACCTCACCTCCTAACCCCAGTTCTCCTACTATAAGGTAGTTTGAGTATTTTTCCTTATGAATGGATTTAATACTACGAATCAGTCCTATTGCGATAGGCAGGTCAAATAAGCTACCCTCTTTTTTTAGATCAGCAGGGGCCAAATTCACGGTGCAGCGAAGAAATGCTGTATCAAAGCGAGTGTTTTTAATAGCGGTGAGCACTCGGTCTTTCGCTTCGCGAATAGCGGCATCAGGAAGTCCCACAATGACAAGTGAGGGCTTGTCAGAGGGGACGACATCTACCTCAATATCCACCTGGAGGGCGCTTAGGTGGGCGGTTGTGCCCGAAAGAATACGGGATAAACGCATATGTATTATCTACTATCCCTCGCAAGCGAGGGGCAGTAGAAAAAAATACCACGCCCTTCTGGGTGTATTAAAGAAAGTTTTTTCATCGCCAAAATCATCGAATTTTGTCGTTAGCGAAATTTTGCAAGCACCTCTGACGTCAATCATTTTGTTGCTATGACGAAGTAGGCGGGATAGGCAAAATTATTGTTCTCCCTCTCGGCAGCCATAATAGTGACTTCCTTATTCACGAGGCTGTTTAAATCGAGCTTAGTGCTATAAATGAAGGCAACAGGCACCCCTGTTTTTGGGTTGATGAGGATGAAATCCCCTGGTACATTCTTAATGGGTCGCAAATATGGCCGTACAATGCCACTTAGGGCTACAGCAACTTTTTCTTCCTGGGCATAAAACTGCTCTTCAGAGGCAGCTGTCTTGTTTGTCAGAGCATCCTGAAGGAGGCTCTTTTCGCGCTCTTGAAATGGAAGCATGGAAGAGATGCTGTGCATTGATAACGGAGGAGGCGGATTTGCATTGGTGTCATCCTCAGTATCATGAGAGGAGGAAGACCCTTGTTGTGAATCCTCTTTTGATGTAGCTCCTGCATCAGATACGCAGGCTGTTTTGGTTACTTCTGCCTTGTTTGCGATACTCTTTTGGAGATATTTCTTTTGTATCTCTTGGAGGAGCCCTTCTGCGCGCTCAGTGACTTTTGGAAGATCCTTGTTATCTGCAATGAGTGCATGTAACTCTGTGGTATATTCCTCAAGCTGGATTTCGCGAAATGGCTTTTGAAGCTCTCTCTCGACGGCAGTGTTTAGCCGTGCAAGCTTTTCTTCAGAGGCTATTTTTCGCGTCTCAATTGCTTGAAGAAGGTGTTCATCACCAATGCGAGTGACGAATTCCTTGGCAACATAAAAGCGAGCGGATGCTGGAAGTGCAATCTCTAGCCATTTGCTGTTTTGGGCAGCAATTTTTCCTGCAATTTTCTCGCCAGAATTCAGCTGACAGACAATAGGAGCAGCAATATCTGGTTCGAGCCTGACATTAACGTGTGAGCCTTCAACAACCCCATCAAGGACATACGTTCGGAATATATAGCCTTTCGTTTGTTTTGGGGGATTGACGGCATAAAAGTCATCTAAGACGCCGGTTACAACCACAAGATCATTACCCTGAAGCTCTTTTATAACCGCGCCATCCAAAGTGGGCGCAAGACGCATGCGGACTCGATTTCTGGTGATTTTTCCAGTGAAGGGCGTTATGGCCTTTGGTGCAAAACTTGAAGGTGAGGTTGCAGACACACTCTCTTCTTGTATTGCTATTGCTTTTTCTTGTGTTTGCGCCTGTGTTTGCTCGTGAGCATATGCAGAAGCATACATCAGGAGCGAAAAAATAGTGGCTACTTTGAATACGTACATAGTTTCATCCTTATGTTAGATGAGTATCATTCTAGTAGGCAGCCATATTTTTTCACAAGCTGGTAATTCATGCCATGTGCGACTTTTCCTTCCGGAAATCAGAGGCGCGTGGGGTGCTTAAGGTATTGGTGGTTACGGTTTTGGGAGTTTTTTTTACAGGGAGAGCCACAGGAGATAGCTGCAGAGAGAGCTTGTCAGAGGCGCGTGGAGACATAGAGTCAAGAGCGCAACACTGCTACAATATGTTCGCAGTTTTGTTTGCCACAGGTGCAGCCAATAGGATCACCAAGATGGACGGTATAGTGCTCTTTGGGATCGAGCTTATTGGTAACGCTATACATTTTGTCCTGCATAAGCTCTACCTCCCACTGTTCAAAATGAAGCTCTGCATCGGATACTTCTTCGTCTTTTTCTTTGGTAGCAGGAACGAGCTCCGCCAGACCCTCTTTATTTTGCAGTATCATTTTTCTGAGGATTCGGTTGATTTGACAGTACATGCAGTTACAGTTAGGCTCAGCCTGGGGCATAGAAAGAATCTCTTCAGGCGAGATCACTTTAGAAAGCTGGGCAAGCTTTGCAGCAGCCTCTTCAGGAAGAGGTGGTAGGCCCGCAAAGACAGGGTTGTGCTGCAGCTGTGCGCCAATATTGTCCATGGTGGAAGCGTCAATACGAAATGGCAGTGCAAAGAGCTGTCCCATGGGTGCACTTATCCTCGCCTCTACCATGCTTTTTATGATAGGAGGATGCTCATGTGCCTCCAAGAAGGCCGTATGAGCGGAAAAGATCTGCTCAATTGCCATCGGTGAGAGATTCTTAATGGGAATATTCTTGCCATCCTTCAGGGCAATGACAAGATCATTCCCATCCATGTACAATGAAGAGACGTTCTCCCACGATGTTGAAATATAGGGCGGGATACTTATCATCGTATCTGTAATTTTCATGCTTCCATCCTCCACACGTTTCCTATTTATTAGTATACAACAAATTCCTTTACCGTGCAATCGGTAATTCTCAATTTTAGCACTTGTATGAATTAAGTGCTAAGTATTTTATAGCTTTGTAGCTTTTTTGTGGGTGTAGAAGCAATAAAGAGTGCAAATACATGAGTGGGACCCGTACACGGGTTTTAGTAACCAGTGTACGGTATTAATATTGTTACGTATTTGCATCGCTGAGCGGGGATGAACTGGGAAATCGGTGCTTAGCTACTGCTTGTAGCAACCCTCGTTCTTCACTACTGTCACGTGGTAGCTGGTTGTAGATAGCTTGAAAGTCATTCAGGTTCAAATTTTGAGGTAGTTCGCAGTTCACGTCCTGCATCCCTGCATACCCATGAACGCTGCCAAGCGCAGCATTACCGCATATCTCAGTAATCCGATTCGCCATCTGTTCGATAGTTTGTGGGCGTGGCGTAGATAGCTCCGGCCTATCCCCCCCTCCAGTTACATTCATACTCATAATAGTCACTCCTTAGTTTGTTTTTATCAATACTGCGCTCCTCATGGGGAGCACATGTATATACTTATATTTATAATTTACATTTTTTTTGTCAAGGGTCTCTTTGTTGGTCTCTTCGTTGAAATAAGCTCCTTGAAATAATCTCCCTCTTGCCATCAACTCACAAGTCCTGTATAATTGTTATTATAAAATAACTTCTTAACTAATGAGGTACAATAGTTATGTCATGTGGAAAACATACGTGTGGTTGTTCTTCAACCGCAAATGCAGGGCGTGCGACGCTCGCTATGCCAAAATCAGCTCCTCGTGAGCGTACGCTTTCGATTATTAAGCCGGATGCGGTGGCAAAGAATCATACAGGGGCAATCTGTGATGTGCTCGAAAAAGCAGGGCTGAAAATTATTGGAGCCAAAATGCTGCGCCTGACGAAAGCACAGGCTGAGGCGTTTTATGCTGTGCATAAAGAGCGGCCTTTTTATACTGAGCTTGTGCAGTTTATGACTTCTGGTCCTGTGGTGGTCATGACGCTTGAGAGTGAGAATGCTGTCCAGCGTAATCGAGACATTATGGGAGCAACGGATCCGAAAAAAGCGGCTCCTGAGAGCATTCGTGCTAAGTTCGGGGCAGGTATCGAGGCAAATGCCATTCATGGCTCTGATTCTCTTGAAAATGCCAAGAAAGAAATCGCCTTCTTCTTTAACGAAGATGAGCTCTGTGCGAGATAAGTATGCAATATATTTCATATTTCCTAGCGCTCTTTTTGTTTGCATCGTCTATGTATGCTGAAGAGTCTTTTTCTATGATTAAGCCGCGTGCTGTCACCGAACAGCACATCGGTGCTATCATCGACCAGATCGAAAGCAGTGGTCTAAAGGTTGTGGCGCTGAAGATGGTCAAATTTGAGACTGCCCTTGCAAAGCAGTTTTATGCCGAACATGAGGGCAAGCCTTTTTTTGATGCGCTTATACAAAAGATGACATCAGGCCCCGTTGTTGCTATGGTCATAGAAGGCGAGGATGCTGTACGGAGGCTGAGAACGCTTGTGGGTGCCACAAATCCAGAACAGGCGGCTCCTAACACCATTCGAGCTCGTTTTGGCAAGGGAGTGACCGAGAATGCCATTCATGCGTCTGATAGTGTAGCATCAGCA
>JABDDE010000017.1 GCA_013287775.1 Chlamydiota bacterium | reverse complement strand
CAAGAAAAAGCTGCTTTTTAGTACGTGTGTGTTTACGAAAAATTTCCATTTTCTTTTGAAGTTCTTGTGCATACGATTTGTCAATGGCAAAAGGCTGCCCAGAGCACTTAATTTCACATAAGGTAATGGCACCATCGAGTCGGTCAAACAGAAGATCTATCTGTGTGCCTTCCTCATCAGTTTTGACTTTTGGGATATAACGCCATGTGCCAATAGTTGCTCCAGCATTGATATGGAGGCTATTTTGTATCTGATCGATATGCTTGTAGCAAATGGCTTCAAATGCCAGGCCTGCCCAGACTTTCCATGCTGGCTGTCCTGTTTGCTGCATCCAAAATCCAGCACGCATCGCCTTTTTTGCAATAGTCTTCAGATTGGGTTCAATCCACCGTAGGTAAAAAAGGCTATACTCATCATCAACCACATAGTATATTCCTCTATCTTTATGTCCATAAGGCACAAGGCTTGTAATAAATCCTGCTTCTTCGAGTTGGTGCAGTCTTTGGACCGTTCCACCACCATCAGGAAGTTTAGAGAGCTGAATGAGTTCTGACTGACCGACTCCATAACGGTGCTTGGCAATAATTCGAATGAGATCGGTGTAGGGCTTGGGATCTTCAAATAGCGATTCAAATAACCGTTCAAACTCCTTTACCAAAGGACCATTGCTTCGAAAACATAGCTCATCAATACACTCGTGTGCCGAGCAACCTTTTCTGACATAGGACCAATAAAGCGGCACCCCACCCAACACCGTGTACAGATCAAGAATTTGCCGCCGATTGAGTTTGATTGTATGTTCTTTTAAAAAACTCTCCGTTTCATGCAGCGAAAAAGGCTTAAGATGTATGGTACGAGTCACTCTATTATGGAGCCCTCCTTTATTATTAATAATATTATCGATAATCCACGAAGTAGCAGATCCACAGATGATGAGCTTGATGCGTTTATCGAATACCCAATAACGATTCCAATACAATTCAAGTGCCATAAGTAGCTTAGAACGTGGTGTTGCCATCCAAGGAAATTCATCAAAAAAAAGCACAACCGTTTTTTCTTTTGGTATTTTATTAATGGCTTGAGTCAAGTCCTCAAAGGCATTTTTCCATTGGGTTTGCGGAATAATGGAAGGACTTTGGTAAAACGTCTGGCCTATCTGTTTTGCGAATTCCTCAAGCTGATCTTGCAAAGAGCCTTTTTGTAGTCCCGTAACATGGAAAAATACGCACGGCAGCGTACTCATGAGGTTTTTAATGAGATATGTTTTTCCTACCCGGCGCCTGCCATAGACGGCAATAAATTCTGCCTTCTTCGACGCAGTGAGCTCTCGCAGCAATTTTTGCTCCCGAGAACGTCCTATAATATATCCTGAAGTATTTTTTTCACTCATTGTATTCTTCACTTGTGTTATCCCGCGGCTTTCAGAAAAATAAAGACCGCGGAAGCCACATCATTTTGTGGCGCAAGCGCGGCTTTTATTTTTTTATAATCCGCGGAACACGCACAAAATCATGTTTATCCCGCGGGCTTCATTATATCAAATTCTGCAGAACAGCGCAACTGTCATCACTATCCACAGAAATAGTAGGCGCACAACCTGGGATTACACACATTGGCGCATGCCGAGAAGAACGGGAATAGCAACGGTGGCCCTGGGCTATACATGTTGTGGCCTTTCAGGCCACTTCGGTGGATTTGCAAAAGGTTTTCCCCATCGCCAAAATCATCAAATTTTGTCTCCAACGGAATTTTGCAAGCACCTCATTGAAAATTGAACTAGTTTTGATGAGGTTGCAAATATGTATACGATATTGTATACTTAAGCTATACGATGAGGTAGCTATATGGCACAAACAGTTCGCATATCACAAAAGAGTGATTCTATTATCCAAGAAATGATCAAACTGACTGGGTTGAATAAAGTAGAAGTTATCGAGTCAGCACTAGAATCATATAGGCATTACGAGCGGATGCGTCATTTTAATGACAGTTTTGCTCATCTGCGCTCACAGTCAGATATCTGGGAAGAGGAAATACAAGAGCGCACTGTCCTTGAAGGTACTTTGGGAGATGGTTTTGAAGAAGAATAATCCACATCAAGGTGAAATCTGGTTATTCAATCCTGATCCTGTTATAGGTACTGAAATAGGAAAAAAAATGCGACCAGGTTTAATCATCTCGTGTAACGCCATGAATCATGGCCCTTCCGGCCTTTTGATTATCGTTCCCCTCACGAGTAAAGAAAAAGGAATCCCCACACATATAAGGATAGAGCCTCATGATGCAAATATTCCATGCACCAGTTTCATAGTATGTGAGCAAATTCGATGCATCAGTAAAGAGAGGCTTATCAAACGGATGGGGTATCTTAAAAACCACTCTTTGCTGCGCGAAGTTACTGCATGGATTTCAGATTTATTATGGATTGATCTATAGAATTTTTTTGCATCATGTGTCATTTTCCGAAGGAAAATGACACATGATGCACTATTTTACTACCCCCACACATCCTCCACGTAAAGATATGCGCCCTGTTTTTGCTCGAAAAGACGCGCTGCCTCTTCTTGCGTGAGCTTACCCTCTTTCTGATAAACCTCTTTAAGCGCATCTCGCACGGAAGGAGCCATGTGCTTGCCCTCACCGCATACAAGAATACGGGCATTATTTTGCACATATTCCCAGACCAGAGACCCTTCAGCTCGTAAAAGATCTTGGACATAGCACTTTGGCTGGCCATCAAGGCGAGAAAAGGCAACGAAGAGCCCTTGAAGAAGCCCATTCGTCTTATACTCTTCCAGTTCCTTGCGATATATATAATCTTGATCAGGATGCCTACAGCCAAAGAAGAGAAGTTGTCTGCCAATCTTCATGCCTTGCTGCTTTTGCTTGTTTCTCTCTTGTAAAAAGCCTCGAAGGGGCGCAAGACCAGTTCCTGGACCAATTAAAATCACATCTTGCTGCGGATCATCTGGAAGCCTAAAATGGCTCATCGTATCTTTGACAAAGCAGTAGAGAGAATCGCTTGGTTGTAATCCTGCCAAATAATGGCTGCATACCCCCATGCGCACTTTGTTGTCAGAGGTAGAATATTCCTTGACACCCACGGTAATAGAGCAGTTACTGCCAAGTACAAGGGGCGACGAAGATATGGAATAATAGCGAGGCTTTAAGGCCGGACGAGCCGAGAGAAGCAAATCGAGAGTGCAGCTTACAGAGCGAAACTGATCGCATATGTCAAGGAAGGTGCGCTCTTTTGTAAAAACCTCATCAGTGAACTTAGCCTCTGCAAGTGCGCCAAGTGCTTTTTTCTCTGGCGGGCAGGGACAGTGTGCTGCCAAAAGCCGCAGCTCTTGGCGTGTGACAGGGCCGGCAAGATCTACATAGCCAGTAAGCAAATCATTTACTGTAAGTGGAATGCCAATAGGCAGTTTTTCTGTTTGAGGAACTTCCGACAGGCTTTTTATGATGACTACATCGCTCAGGCGTACATTACAAAGCTTTGCTGCCTGTTCTACAACTTCTTTCGCATTCTCAGGAAGCACTCCAAAATGATCGCCAGCACGATAGCTCACCTTGTCTGCAAGCTGTATTTCAATATGACGTGTCGAGCGCTGTGCTTGTTTTGTAAGAAGCTCCTGATTCACCGTAACGCTCATTTTTTGTGCTTGCTGATCGAGCGCTGTTAATGGAATTTTAGGAGGCCTTCCACCTGCGAAGTTGACCACCTCTACAGCATACGAAAGGGCCGTAATATGCTCTTCTTTAGAGCCCGTAGGCGCAGGTGGTAAGAGCTTGAGAGCCTCTTGCCAGGCAGCTTTTGCCCACTCTTCTATGGTGTGATCATAATCGCTATCGACATCCACAATACCCATTTGATAAAAGCGCTTAGCACCAAGCGCCTCCATACGAGCATCAACAAAATGGGGAAATTTTTGGAAGGTGGCATGCCATTGTTTATTACCCACCCCAAGCACAGTATACTTGAGAGAAGAAAAAGGGGTCCCACTCGCATTCTGTAACCACTTACTAAATGACGCCGCATTATCCGGAGGAGTGCCATTATAGGTCGATGTCACAATCACCACAAAATGGCTCTCCCATGGCTTATCCACCTGGGCATTGAGTTCACGCACAAGAGGTCGATATCCCTTGGCTTGCGCATGCTGGGCAAGCTGCTGCGCAATGCCTTGACATGTTCCCATGTTAGAGCCATACAAAAAAAGAAGTGGCGGAGCACCCTCTTGCACTTCTCGAGTAGTACATTTTTCGATCGTACTTTCTTTCACAGGCAATTTGCCCTTTTCCTCAGGCCTTTTCTCAACAGTCACTTCCAGATCTTTTGGCTTTACAGTGAGCATTTCAATATTATGCAAGGTGTAATTTTTATCATACAAATGGAAGCGATAGCGCTGATAAAGGCGTGCGAGCACCATGGTTGCCTCTTTGAGGGCAAACTGAAAGCCTATGCAGCTTCGAATACCTGCGCCAAAAGGGTGGTAGGCATCGGGATGGCGTTTTTCCACAGCTTCAGGCAGAAAGCGATCGGGATCAAAAACATCTGGATTGGTCCAATAGGCAGGATTTTTATGTAAGGCTGGCAAAAAGAATGTGACTCTGTCGCCTTGTTTCAGGGCATATTTGTTAGCAACTACCGTGTCTTTCATGGCTGTTTTTGAAAATCCTGGAGCAGTAGGATTTAATCGAAGTGCCTCTTTAAGACAGCGTAGGGTGTACTGCAACTTGTCCAAATCCTCATAAGAGGGAGAATAACTATAATCGCGGCCAAGGACGCTGTCCACCTCTTCTATAAGGCGCGCTTCAATATCTGGATTCGTCATCAGGTAATATATCGTATAGGAAAGCAGCCCACTCGTGGTTTCATGGCCTGCAATGAGGAAGGTGATGAGCTGGCTGCAGATGTTGTCCTCAGGAAGCTTTTTCCCCGTAACATGATCTGTTGCTGTCAGCATAAGCTGCAAGAGGTCTTGTGGCAGAGCCTCCCCTTTTGCAATCTTATCCTTGCGCTCTTGAATAAGTGCCATGCAGCTATCGCGCATGAGTGCATCGGCCGCTTGTCGCTTTTTTCGCTCTTCAGCATACGCAGGATCATCTGGCGAGTGCTGGCTTGCATGCATGGCATCAGTAAGTGAAGTCACCATCGCTTGCACAAAGGCTGGAAGCTGCGGGCTGTCCATACAATGAAAGCGCGTTGAAAACCCAGCATAGCCAATAGCTTCGAAAGTCATCCTCGTCATCCAATCAGGAAGGGAAAAATGAGTATCTTTTGGCATAGCATCGATATGTGCTATAAGCTCATCTGCGACGCTAAGCATCCTGGTATAATAGTCACGAATCGCTTGTACTCCAAAGCCAGGGAGTAAAATACGATGCGCTATTTGCCACCGCTCTTCGCTATCAGAAGAAGTAAACAAACCACCGCCTGAGGTTTGCCGCAAATTCCCAAGCCCTATATTTGACGGAGGAATGACTTTTTGAAAATCGTCAGGACGCTCTAGCATATTCTGCAGCACATCCGCATCACTACAGATGAACATACGGCCCGATGGAAGTGGCAGTAAAACCATACTCCCAAACTTCTCAACAAGTTTTTCGATGACTGGAAGACGCTCGTCAGTACACGCATGCACCATCTTCGCCTGTTGCAGAGCCGCAAGAGAAGGCCCAGGAGGCTCAATAAGGTGGATAGCAGGTTTGGTTCCAAGGCTAAGTTGCAGCCCACTTGGAATTGCATCACTAATAGCAATCGTATTATTTTCTTCATCAACCAAGCAAAGCGGCGCATCATCGCTCAGGCTGAGGGCCCGCCTACATGCCATCTCTATGGCTTTATCATCAGTACCACTGTACCAGCTGACTCCATACTTTTTGCCCTCATGGAGGATCGTAATCGATTTTTTCTCAGACATAAAACACCACGACTTTAGTTTTATTGTATGTCATATCAGGTAGGTGCAATGGTGTCAACTTCTAAATTTGATAATAAATCGACTAGTTGATAGACTGGTTTACAAGGAGAGAGCTATGAAAAAAATAGTTGGGGCATATGAGGCAAAAACACATTTACCTCGTCTTTTAAAGTCGGTTTCGCATGGCAACAGCATAACTATTACACATCGTGGCAACCCAATTGCTTTGCTTATACCAGCAACACCTACTAGGACAAAAAATACCGAATCAATCATTAAAGAGCTTCGAGAGCTGCGCCAGGGAATTACTTGGGGTGCAAGCATGTCAACGCAAAAAGCGAAACAAGAAGGAAGAAAATAACTATGCCCTCGTTCTTCATGCCGCGGAGCGGCATGAAGAACGAGGGAACAAACAATTATTCCGATTCCGGGCCGAGCGGCGCGTGAGCGTCCGCTCGGCCAACGGGTTCATCTATTATTCCGAATTTCCGTGCCCGTGCCCGTGCCCGTGCCCGACTACCCAGGTTTCAGTGTTCGCGTAAGCGACATCTGAAACCTGGGGAACAATCAATAAATTCCATATTCAATACCCCGGTCTTCATGCCGCGAAGCGACATTGAAGACCAGGGGAACAATCAAAAATCCCGATATAAGAATTTAGTAGAAATATTGCAATCATAGTAGACAAAAAACAAATATTACGATATTATTCTATTATAAATTTTAGCCACAAAACAGAAAAATAATAATATTTTTAATAAAAAATATTTTAATCAAGGAGAAAAATATGGCAAATACAACATCTTCAACCATCTCTTCCGCAATCGGAAGAAGCCTGGAAGCTGATCAGATATATCAGCAATACATTGCATGTACACAAGACGTGGATGCAAAAATCCACGCAATTGATGGGTTGCCCTATGCCACGCGATCAACCCCAGCGGCCCTTGTTGCAAGAAGCACACTCCAAGCACTGAAACTTGAGCTTTTCCCTATCTATACCGCAAATTACAATAACCCTATTGCTACCCTGTCAGACTTTAAAGCTGCCAGCTCTGCAACCACAGCAAAAATACAAAGTACATTCAACAATGCTATGGGAGGCGAACCTGCTTCGGCATCTTCATCTTCCTCATCTTCTTCAGCTACTCTAGTGATCCCTTCCGCACCTCCAAGTGTATCATCCTCTTCTTCCTCTGCTACTTCCCACTCGACAACCGCATCCGCCTCATCTGGCGCTGTGTGGAATCCTACACTGACCGCCCTTCAGGCAGAAGGTATTGAACTTGCAACCTGGCTAGTGGACTGGACGAGTTTTCAATATCCTGTGCCACAAGGCGTCAACACTGTCAATATTTTCGTAGGCAATATGCATCTGGATAGTAATGGCACACCTGTAATCGATGGATTCGGCAATCTCTCAGTGCCTTATAATGATCGTACGCCCGCCTATAAAATCATGAATGATTTCATTGCAGCGTGCCATGCGCAAAATATCGCTGTGAAAATCTCAATTGGCGGCGGCGGTGGCTCGTATGATCACTGCTGGGATATTCTGACACGAGATAATGTCGAGCACGTTGCAAAAGCGTTATCGCAGTTTTGTATACAACATCATATCGACGGCGTCGACTTTGATTATGAAGGAACCACCTCACATAAAAGCGGCCCTGAGCAACAAGCACTAGTTGGAAAGCTCATTAAAGCATTTAAAGCGGAGAACCCAACGTATCTTACGAGTCTCTGCACCAATGCAGGCTATGGCCCTAATTACCAATGGCCAGCCATTGTGGACAATATTCTTGATAACGCATCAGATGAGTCAAAAAACTGTGCTGTAGATCGTCTCTACATCATGTCCTACTATAACACGCTTGAAGAAGAAAAAGGCTGGATAAATGGCTGGTTTGAAATGGCTCGGTCTAAGTATCATTTTTCGCCTTCACAAATTACTGTCGGCTTGAATAATGTAGATGCTCATGCTTACGATATCAGCGCCTTTACCAGATGGGCAAAAGAGCGTGGTTTTAGCGTCTCCTATTGGATGTACAATCCAGCCCAACCACGCACCTCTGATCAGTCAACGAACGAAATTTTCAGAGCGTATACTGGGTAGAGATAGATGTCATACATGTATTTTCCTGTCGGAAAATGCATGTATGACATAGTACACTATTGTAGCAGTTGCCCAAAATCGATAATTGTATCGAAATAACCAGTTTCGAGCACCTCATCCTCGACACCGTTGACATGGATAAGAATCGGACGAAAAGAAAAGTGGCGAGGCGCCTTTATACGCTTTCGTTTGTCTTCCACGTCTTCAATCACCTTTTTAGTGATAGGATGCTTAGAAAATTTGATTTCACATATGTAGAGTGTTGAAAACCGTGTTTGAATGAGATAATCGATCTGGCAGCCAAGCTGTCTCTGCGTGGCTCGTTGAAAAAAGGGGCCATCACACACCACCTCTTCTGGTGATATCCTAAGTAACTTCCAAACCGTTTTTCGATTGTGCACTATCAAGTTTTCAAATTGCAAACCCATGATACTATCCCAGCCAGGAAAGCTAGCTATGACAGGCGTAAACGTATTGGTTTGAATTTTTGCACGATGCTTTGCAATGTATTTTAAATAAAAGCGTAGATAGTTATCACTTAATCGATACCGGTTGAGCTTGCCTTCCTTGCCGTCTTCAAGATACCACGTAAAATCTCTCTTAACAAATCCCGCTTGTTCAAGATCATGCAGGTAGGTATTATACAGCCCACCACGACTTTTTTGCAGAGAGGCGCAAATTTCTGGAAGCTCTTTAGGGCCATCAGCAAGAGTCGTCACAATCTCTTTGTAGCTCCTACTCCGCTTCGAAAACAAATCAGAAAATAGTTCCTCAAATTCTCGGACTAATAGACCACCTCGTGTAAAACAGAGATTTTGGATATTTTTCTCTGCCGGTAGATTGGGAGTAACTTCTTCAAGGTAGCGAGGCACGCCGCCAGTAACTGCTAAGAGCTTAAATTTTTCGAATGGGGCAATGCGCGCTTCTTTAGGACGCCAAAATGCGTTGCACACAGGAAGCTCCAGCTCTTCCAAAACAAGGTCGATGCTAATTCTTCCAACAAAACCCGTGCTACAGAGAATATTCTCATCAATCCAGGAAGAAATCGACCCACAAACAGCCAGGATAAGCTGGGGATTTTTGCTAAAATACATATCCCACGCTGTTTTTAACTTTCCTAAAAACGTAGGATCTTTGCCACCCATCCAGGATATTTCATCAAACACAATAAGAATTCGCCCCTTCTCAGTATGTTTCGAAAGCGCCCAGAAAAGGTTGCCCCAATCATCTGGAACCACGTGCGGCAGCCCCATTCTGTGCATCTGATAAGCAAAGTCTTCACGCTGCATCTCGGCATTTATTTTCTTCTCTGGTGTCAGCCCAGTAAAGAAAAAAGATTTCATTTCTTTTCCGAATTCTGCAAGTAGCCGACTCTTTCCAATTCGCCGTCGCCCTCGCACAACAATAAAAGAGGCACTTTTCTTGTGCAAAAGACCCTTTAATCGCTCAAGTTCGGCCTCACGGCCAATGAAAGGCACTTTCGTCATCTGTTTTTTCCTTGTTATTTACCTTTATTATACCTCTAATGCAGAAAAAAAACATCCCCAAATCGACAAAATGTCGATTTGGGGATGAGAAAAGAAGGCGAAAAATTCATCCCCAAATCGACAAAATGTCGATTTGGGGATGTAGCCTATTATCAGTAGTAATGATGCCTACTCATCGACAGTATCGTCTGATCTATTCAAGGAAATCCCGTGCCTTTTTTCTCCCTTACCTTGTATAATGTACCTCGTTTAAACGTAAGAATTGATTTCCGGACATTAACACCGGAACAAAGGCAATTCTTCATTCACAAAGGGGAAATAATAAATGAAAAACTGTAAATTTTTAGTTTTAGCCATTTCGCTAGTATTACTTAGTACTTCACCGTCTTTTGGATGGGCATTTCAAACCTATCAAAAACTACCATCTTTAAACAACGATCTAACATGGCAAGGAGTATTAAATTATGCTCAAGAGCATTTGCCAATGGAAGGGCAGTTGCTTAAAAAATCGAATGGACTTATCTACCTAAAAGTTGATGATGATTATATTCATACTCTTTTCCCTCTGCTTGGACTCAAAGAGGAAGGATTTAAAAAACCTCCTTACTTTTGTACGCAAGAAGCTATTGGGGCACATATTAGTGTTATTAGAGCAGATGAAAATAAAGATATTCCTCTAGATGAAGTAGGGCAATATTTCCGTTTCGAGTTAAAGCAAATTGTGATAGTGAAGCCAGCCAAGGATAAAAGCTATGCAGTTATACAGGTCGCTGTTCCTGAATTAGAAAAGCTTAGACAAAAATACGGATTAGGCCCTAAACCACATGGGCATGAGTACCATATTTCTTTGGCAATAAAAACGCCTCGCCATGCAAAAAAAAGGATACAATGAAAAGATTCCTCATATGCAATGCCATTTTATTATTTGCATTGGAGCATCTGGATCATGACGAATAGCACGTAAAAACTCTTGCCGTCCGTCTTCGGATTCGGGTCGAATACCTGCTAATTGGAAACATTGCTCGTCAGTTAATTCTTTTATACTAAAATATCGATCATCTTGGCAAAATAACCCGTTTCGAATATTCATCCCCAAATCGACATTTTGTCGATTTGGGGATGAACGTGTAGACTCAACCAAGCCACGTTTTATATCTTTACGTAAAATACACTATTCAGTACAATAGAATTATGGAGGTTATTTATGGAATATGCATACTCTCACAAAGTGAGACTTAGCGTTGATTGCACGGAACAAGAAAGAATGTTCATTAAAATGCTCGCTACGCGTAAACACATGACAATTAGCGAGTATTTATTATCTTTTGCTCGCAAGGAAATGCCTCAATATGGTGGACATCGCTGTACAAAAAGCCATGAGCCAAATGAGGAAACCGCCCAAGTTTTAAAAGATAGTGAAATGGGTAAAAACCTCATAGAACACGATACCCTTGATGAATTTTGGAACGCATTGGGATTTAGTCAATATGCTTAGACCCAAATATTCCAAAAAATTCAAAAATGATATTAAGAAATTTGAACATCAAAGGTCAATAATGCTTGCATTGCGCGAAGTTATCGAACGCTTGCTTATGCAAGAATTACTTGATAAAAAGCATCGCAGTCATTTTTTAAAAGGCAATTGGATTGGACATCAGGAATGCCATATAAAACCTGACCTCCTTCTCATTTATAGGATAGATGAAAATAAAGAATATTTATTTCTTGAGCGAGTTGGCTCGCATTCGGATCTTTTCAAAAAATAAATCACGCTCAAGTTTCAAAGTTCATTGTCTTGATTCATCCACAAATCGACATTTTGTCGATTTGGGGATGCGTGTGTTCTCTACACCTGTATCGCTGCTACCGCAGCTCTGTTTTTTTTACCCGTTTCCCAACCCCACGTTCCGTTCGGCCCGCGCGCTAGCGCTGCGCCTTCACTGCACGCGGGGCTAATGAGCTTCCGCCACTACCGTGGCTCGGTTCTGATTGGTTACAAGTTTCTTTAAGTTGGCATCACTCCAGCCTTTGGGTTTACGCCACTATTAAAGATGTGTGGTAAAGTATGCGCTTCACGCGGGGCTAACCACTGACCGCTGCTGCCGCAGCGGGAGACTGCAAAAACTCCAGCAAATCATAATGCAAGCTTTAAAACCAAAAAAAACATCCCCAAATCGACATTTTGTCGATTTGGGGATGAGGCTACTTTTGCACTTGCAAAAAATTGCGCCGAGATTTACAAAGGCTCATAAAAAGGTTCCTCATATGCATGTATACAAATATCCAGCGGCTCTTATTGCCATTTTTGCAGCACTCGTTTTCGGTCATTCTTTGTCCGCAACTGAGTTTTTCGACCCCCTTGCAGAGTTCGAAAATACAGGTAGCTCCGCATCACACCCGAAAATCGATTTTCCTTTCATGCCTAGTAGCTCTGCTGGACGCAGAGCTGCTGGGCATGAACAACTCCTATACAACTGCATCGACCCCATCTCAGGCAGCTTTCTCGACCACGAAATCGACTGCTCTATCCCCTCACCACTGCCAATTGAGCTGCAGCACAGCTATTCTAGCAAAACCGCAGAGGTACTTTTTTTGCCGCACTGCTCGCTGCTCATTGGCTCAGAGACAAAACAGCTCACTTCGACTTGTCAAGGGATAGATATGGTTATCGGCATCAGCCATGAACCAAATGGAATTGCAACTATCTATAGCGGCCCACGCAGCACACTCCATAGTAAAAAACCCATAAAACCAAAACCCACAAATTGCATATTTTCTAACAATCAACTGTTTTATAATAAAGACACATACCAAATCATCTCATCTTCTGGGGTCGTAAGGACTTATGAAAAGAACCCCTCTTCCGGATGTGGAAGGCTCGTTGCAAGTACTGCACATGCCGCACTTATTGCAACCTTGAAAGAAGTAACCTTATTTCGCTTAACATCAGAGCTCTATCCTAATGGCAATCGACTCCTCTATGAATATGACCCTGAAGGGCAACTCCAGGCCATAAAAGCAGTCGGTGTTGTAAATGAGCCGAACAATGAGTTTGGCTCAGTTGAGTGTAGTTATGCGCCAAATAAAATCACCCTAAAGACCTCACATGGGCACACAGTGACATATGAGTTCAATGCTGCACTGCAACTTGTTCGTGTTGTTCGCTCTTGTAAGCCCACTATCGAGTATCAGTACAAAAACGAGCTCCTTATCAAAAAGAGCTATCCAGGCAAGAAAAACCTTAACATCCAATACAGCGAACAAAAAAAAGTAATAAGTGTGCTGCCAGGTGGCGTGCAGAGCCCTCTGTATCGCCTTGAATACAAAACCCAAAAAACGCCTCAAGAGACGCATGTCACCGATGCGCTCGGCAACAAAGTGGTCTATGAGCATGCTGGCGATATGCTGCATGCCATATACTATTATGGCAGCGATGGGGCGCCTCTGAAGGCAGAGACATTTCGCTGGGGCAAAAAGACGAAAGCAGGACTCCTCGTAGAACATCAAATCAAGCCAAGTAAAGAGGCAGAGGCGCTTGTCATTAAAGAATACCTCCATGACCACTATGGCAATACTATTCAAGAAAGTTTCAATGCGACTCAACGCTCCTCCGAGTACACATTTTCAGATGATCGTTTTCACAACGTAGAAAAAGAGATAACCCCCTATGGTGCGACTATTCTCTACACATATAAGCCTGAAACGAATCTCTGCATAAAAAAGCTGACCACTTACCACAACAAAATCCGCATGCGCGCATTTTATTTCTACGATGAAAATGCTCAGCTTATACATGCCGTCATTGACGATGGGAAAGACCCCGACTATGTCAGCCTCGATGGGGTATCTGAGCGCCACATTAAACACATATCCTATGAAGATACTAAACGCACTATTCAAGAACTCTACCTTAACCCTGAGAGTAAGAAAGAAGTGCTCCTACGAGAGTATTGTTATGAGTGTAATAAAGAGGGACAAATAACTTCTTGTACTATCAAAGATGCAACTGGTGCACCTCTCAAAACCGAACGCTATGAATATGATGCCCACGGCAACCGCACAAAACACATAGATGCCCTCGGCAACCCTACCCTCATGTTTTATGATGAAAATGACACCCTGATACGCAAGGAGGAGCCGAAAAAAGAGCTCTCTACCATGTTTCGTAGCGATGCTTGCGGGCGCATCATATCAGTAACAGAGCGATTTCAGCAAAAGATGAGCGTTTCTACGCTTACAGAATATGATGTCATGGGTAATCATATTGCCTCCATAGATACCTATGGCAATAAAACAACCTATGAATATGATGCGCTGGGAAATTGCCTACGCATCACTCTTCCAGAAGTACTCGATCAAACAGGCAACCCTCTTTCTCCTACATGGCAGTACTCCTATGATTGTGTGGGGAATACCACCCAGCAACATAGTCCTCAAGGCCATATTACTGAGTATTGCTATAATGCAAAGGGTGATATCACCACGGTATCCTATCCAGATGGGACGAAACAAAGCTACGTCTGGTCAGACAGAGGGGCACTTGTACAAAAAAGAAACCGCGATGGCACAGGATCCTGTTATGAACACGATTATGCGGGCCGCATCACCTATGAAGGCAGCCTGTATCGCGAAAGCGATATCCCCTATGCACATGCGTTTTATAGCTATAGCGCCTTTCACCTCCTTAGCTCGTGCGACTATGAGAGCAATTACACCTTCTTTCTCTACAATAGTGCAGGAAAGCTTATTCGACGCACACAGCCACCTCATCTTATTGGGGATGAAACAAGTGATAACGCAGCAAGAGAAGAGTATAGCTATGATGCCTTAGGAAGACGTGTACGAACAAAAAAACGCATTCACAAAAATGAAAGCTATACTGAAGTTGTCACCTATGATCTTCTCGATCGCGTTATTACTACGTTTATTGAGCAGCCAGATAAAACAAATCTGCAGCGCAGAAGCTCTGAATATGATGCCTTTGGCAACATAGCCGTCAAAAAAGTGGGAAATTTCGAGGAAAAATGCACCTACTTTCAAGGCAGGCTTCCTCAATGCATACAAGATCTCGATGGCAGCATCACTACCTATGAATATGGTAAAGCCCAAACTAATGACCAGGGCAACATCTTGTGGGAAACGGAAATACACAGGCCTGATAATACCACACTCCATGTCCTCCACGATGCCTGCAGCCGCGATGTTGGATATATTGTAACCGATGAAAACGGAGCCATCATAAGCGAGGTGAGACGATTTTTTAACCCTGTGGGGCAGCTTGCTCGCATCGAAGACGTGCATAACAAAAAAATACTTGCAGAGTACTCCCATGGTGTCATGGGGCGCCTTGAAAAGGATATGGCATGTGAGTACTCGTATAATGCGTATGGACAAGTGAAGCTAATCACTTCCGATAAGGGCAAAGGGGAGAAAAAATATCGTTACGAATATGACTCGATGGGACGCCTCGTTCTGGTGTATATGCAAACCGATACAGAACGAGAGCATCTTGAAAAATCGTTTCAGTATGATTTAAATAATCGCATCGTGGCAGCATGCTCTTGCGACGGGATAAAAACATCCCGCTCCTACAACCACCTTGGGCTTATTACTGAAGAGACCATAGACGATAGCTATGGCAGCTATACCATGCGCTATGAGTATGACCTTACAGGCCGTATGAAGAAACTTGTACTACCAGATGGTTCTATAATCGAATATACCTATAACGGCAGCGTACCCAAACAGGTGATTCGCAAGGCCAAGGATGGCAGTGAAGCCTATATGCACCAATTTCTTGCATACAATGCTCAAGGCCTTGTTACAGAGGAGCGCTCCATCTTTGCAAGTGATACCATCCGTACCGAATATACCCCTTCTGGGCGTATCCAGCGCATTGATTCGACATTTTTGCAACAGGAGGCGACTCTGGACACGAGTAGCGCACACGTATCAAGGCAAAGAGGTGTGCAGAAAAGTGTGCAAAAATATGATGGCCTTGATCGTTGTATGCAAATACACGAGGCATCTACTGTTAAACGGTTGTTCTATGTAGGAGCCCAAGAAATCGGCTGTTTGGACAACAAAAACCAAATACTCGAGCTCAAAGTGCCAAAGCACATACGAAGCGATGGAATAGAGGGAGCGGTAGCAATAGAGCACAACCACTTTGCATACCTACCCCTGAGTGATGCCCAGGGTAATATTGCCTGTTTGGTTGATGTGCAGTCAAGAATGGAAATTATAGAAAAATACACATATGATTTAGCGGGAAGCGTGCAGATTGTTGATGCTGATGGTAATGAAATCGAGGCTGAGGAGGCAGAAAATCCATGGCACTGGCAAGCGCGAAGAGCGCAGAGGTACTAAGGCCATGGCTCTCACAGGCTTTGGCACATTTTTAACAGGGAGAGCCACAGGAGAGGAGAAAATTTACAGAGGCTTGAGAGATGACGCAGGATCTTAGGGTTTTGGCAGTTACAAGTTGTGAGGACTTTTTTTTACAGGGAGAGCCACAAGAGAGAGCTTACAGAGAGAGCTTGTCAGAGGCGTTAGGGGTACTAGATGCATTGATGATGAAGGTCTGGGCAGAGAGATTAGAGAGAGAGCTAAGGAATCATTCAGGCTAAGGCCATTGCATTTTTCTACTGAAAGCAGAAAATGCATCTTAGGCTTTTATAGGGACACGCTAGAATGGTGAGTAACTTTGAAGGCAGCTTCAAGTCTTTTTCTCAAAAACCACCCTAGCTTTTCTCTGCACCTCTTAATCTCCCACTTAAAAAAAGCAACCAAAGCCTTCCCCACCAACACCTCAAGCACCCCACACGCCTCTGACAAGCTCTCTCTGTAAGCTCTCTCCTGCAGCTCTCCCTGTTAAAAAAAATTCCCCAGACCTTCCTCACAGACACCTCAAGCACCCCCACACACCTCTGACAGCTCACTCTGTAAGCTCTTCCCGGATTTGCGCGGCTCTTCGTGGAGGCAGCTCTTCAAGAATGAGCGCACTCTCTTGACTGCCCCGAGCACGTAGCAGTTCGGCCGCTATGTCGGCAGGAAGATCATCTGTTGCAACAAGGTATGTAACTGCCTCCCGATTGACACTTGGGCTCATGATAATTTGGCTTCTTATAGCAGCTACACCTTGATCTGTGAGAAGCATGACTATTTTTTTTGATGGAAGGTTACACAATTCGCGTCGGATGATTTGGACCTGTTGGTTTCGTGAAAGCGAAGTAAAAATAGCAACTGTTCTTGGTAAGGAAAGATACGTACTGTTGATGATGGCAACTTGATTGGTTATGGAATATGTGGAAAAAATTTCAGCTGCTTTCGATGATTCTAATGCAGTATTATTAAGAATAGCAGCTTGGTTCTCAACAGAACAAAGGGAGAGAAATATCGCCGCTCTGCGAGAATCAACAGTATTCAAAAAGGCAGCTGCAGCATCCGTATCTCGAGGTAATTGGAATGCTAAAAAAGTAGCAGTGTCGACTGGATAGATACGATTTATGATTTGAAGAGTCTTGCTCTGCGGCATCCTTGAATCACTGAAAATTTCGATAAGGCGACTAGTAGGGAGGCTCGAATCTTCAACGATCTGAGCAGCGGTACTTACGGTTACATCTCCAGAGCCAAGAATCTCTGCTGCGTTGGATGTAGACAACTCTGTATTTGCAATGAAAGACGGGCCGTAAGGTGCCATGGCGGGAGCATTGAGCAGCTTTGCTGTCTTTGTAATAGGCCGAAAAGCATTAAAGATCTTAAAAGCTGCACTCAGTGATGTACTTGCAATACGTGCAAAAATTTCAGTAGCATTTTCTATAGGAAGAGTGTTAAGAATTTCAGAGGCTCTCTGCGTATCACAATGAGTTATAATAGCGGCTATCTTGCCAGGATCAGTAATGCTGTGTGTAGTGAGAATGGTAACCGCTCTGGCCGCATTGTGTACAACAGTAGTTATAAGAGTAGCTATTGCGCTAGCAGTCCCAAGTGTAGTGAGAATATCAAAAGCCCTGCTTTCTGGCAAAGAGTGAAATATCCATCTTTTAGAAAAGAGCGGAAGAGCCGCTTCAGCTAAGATAATAGCCTTTTCAAGAGAGATGTTTGCTAAAATTCCCCGTGAGACAGGAATAGTGAAATATGGGTGTCCAAAAATGGCTTTGGCTTTTTCAAGCGTTGTTGGATCATTCATGAGTGTAGTTACAATATTGATCCTGACTGCCGCGGTTATATGAGGATGAGCAAGGATAGTAGCCGCTCTCTCTGTAGGCAACTGTGCAAGAAAAGTCGCTGCCTTGACATCTGACATCTGATTAAGGTATTGAGCTGCCCTGTCATCTGTAAAACTGTTAAAGTGTGAAACAGTAAGAGTTGCCGCCTGCTCTACTGTCGGGAGCTCCGTAAGAAGAAGATGCTTCCAGATAATTCCTTCATATCTATTCATTTGGCGAGCTGTAAAGCAATTTTGTTTTATGGTCATGCCAGAGCTTGTAGTGATTTCTCCAAGTGCTCTTTCATACCGATTTTGAAACCGGACTATATCATTTTCTGTAATTATTGGATTTCCACGGTGTTTTTGAATATAATCGTTTATGATAAGTGGTTGTTGTTGTGGTAATAGTTTTAATTGCGCTGGTAATAAAAATTCAAGAGGAAGTACAATCGGTGTACCGAGAGCTGCCTGTGAGATGAGGTTTTGAAGACGAGTCAGAGCTTTGTTAAAATAAATAACATCATGAATAGTAAATATGGGGCAACTCGAAGAATCGGCTTGCCTAATCTCATCAAAAGAAAATATTTCTAATATGTACCCATTTTGTTGGAGCCGGTTTACCAAATCTCTAAGATCGTCTATTAATGTAAATTTCTTGCCATTAGCAATACTATCAGTCATTAATAAACGGTATCTCTTATTGCTCATAGGGAATAAAAGTAATGGAGTTGGATGGTTAGAAACTTGATCAATATCATTATTGTCAGGATTTCTAGGTCTGTTTATTGCAATAAATGATAGAGGAGATGTCTGCTCTTGAATAATAGCATGTTCTATAGCATTGATGCAGTCATAATTAGGGAGAACACTGCAAGGCATTGTCATAAGTGGGCTACCTGTGCGAGTGCGCTTGGAGCGTAGATAATGCAAGATGATGGAGATTCCTTCTTGCCTTAAAAATGCATGTCCATTACCTCTAATATCCAAGTAGTGACTTGTATCTCTAGTGAGAGTACGCAATTTGTGCCGCAGGCGACATGTCAAGTCAGTTTGTAAGCCTTCTTTAAAAATAAGGAGCACGGCCTGGGCAAAGTTTTGAAGGCTGTGAGGCACAATAAGAGAAGAAAGATTTTCGTTTGAGGATAGGAGGTTTAAAATAGTGCTCTTCATAGCGTCAACTGAAGATGGAATAGATGGGGCAGAAGTAATAGGTGCATGTTGTGATGACTGAAATGAAAGATTTGGAACAGTCGATGGTAGTATCGTCTGCAATGACAAATTATTTGTTATCATAAAAAAATATACCCCCAGTACGTATCTAACATTAAAAACAAGATTTGCTCTTAAGCTATTGTATCAAAAAAAAGAATATAAAGAAAGCAAATAAGAGCAAGCGAGGGGTTTAAAAGCGCGAATGTCTCAATTATTGATACTTTTTTAACATCCCCAAATCGACAAAATGTCGATTTGGGGATGAAACGATAGACCATTCCTTACCTTACGCTACTTACGGACGAGCTCTTTCACGAAGAAAGCGTTGCACATATTCTGCTGTCATAGCGTGTGCTTCGATGAGTCCGCCACCAGGACCACGGATGCAGGTGATTCTTGCGTTCCAGTCACGCATATATCGTGCAGGATTATTAATAAACTCTGGATCATTTGCAACATATCTAATAACTTTTTGCGCTTGCGCTAAGAACGATAGACTGAGGCCTCCGGCAGCTTTTTGTTCTGCCATGCGTGCATCTACTACTCTCATCAACTCATTGCCAATACGACTTGACATACGCGGTGATGGTGATATGTCTCTACTGCTTGTATCTGAAAACAAGCTATTGACCATTGCCAATTTCATATCGTTTTCAAAACTACCTGTAATATACATACTCATTCCTCTCCTTTTTCTTTAAAATTAAGGCATATAAACGCAAAATTTAAGTAGATTTTACGCTAATAACCGGCAAGCCAATTTGGCATGCTAGAATGATTATATCATAAATAAATAAAACGAAACTGTTTTTTTGTTATTAACGTTTAATGCATCCCAGCACCACAGACCGTCTCTTGCAGCTAACTCTATCATCTCTGCTGCAGCTCTCCCTGTAAAAAAGGCTACCCAGACCTTCACCACCAATGCCCCAAGCACCCCACACGCCTCTGACAAGCTACCTCTGTAAGCTCTCTCCTGTAGCTCTCCCTGTAAAAAAAGCCCCCACAACTTGTGACTGTCAAAACCCTAAGATCCTGCGTCAGCTCTGTTTCTTTAAGCTGACATCATTGAGCCTCTCCAACGGCAGATTTCAGAAGAGACAAGCAGCGCGCCCATTCTTGCGCCGATGGCTGCCCGCCAGTAAACTCTAAGGCATCGAGCCGTTCGAGCACATCCTGCAAGGCAAGTCTTACCTGCGTGGGCACGTTTTGTACCCCTTCCATAATAGCCACGAGCTCCCTTGAATTTTTTCCCCGAACATCTTGTCTGAGAAGGGTGCTCAGCCACCTGCGAATCAACCTTGACAGCTGCATAAGACGCTCCTCAAGAGGCGCCTCCAATTTCTCTAAAGCCTCGTATTCACTATGGATATTAAAAGGAGCCTCAGGCTTCGGTCTTCCCCTCCTTGCAAGCTCGTATTCAATCAAGCACCACAGCACAATAAACGCTGCTGCCACGGCAAATAGCGATAGGGTCACTGTCGTCCACACAGCTCCCCTCTCTACTGCTAAGGTCTCGTTTCGCTCCTGCTGCAAAGCCAGCATAGCAGGATCTTCAAAGCTCTTTTCCCTATTGACATCATTCAGAATCACTGCCTTTTCTGGATTGGGAACCGTGAGCGGTTGCACAAGAGGGGCGCTAGCCGCACCCTCACACCATACTGAAAAAGGCTCTGCAAATAAAAGATGCCGCTCGTTACCAGAGGATACCACAAGCGGGGGGGATACGAAAACAAGACGCCCGGTAGCAAGAGGACTCAAGCGTACCTGAATGATCAGTGGAGGCCCCTTTTGGGAAATCTTGGAGTCAACAAACGAAAATACTCCATATGCATCTTGCTTGCTCAACGCTGCAATAAAAGCTGCCGTCTCAGGCTCATAGGCAGGTGGAAAGGTGGCCTTATAGGTTACTGTAAGGGTGCTGTCTATTGCAAGACGATCCGTGTCTGTGGTAGCGCTTATGCTCAACTCTGCAGCATATGCACGCATAAACAGCATTGCGGCAATTAGTATGTATTGGATACAATGCGACATATAGTGAAATATTTTTTTAAAAAGCCTATTTTTAACAAGCCTGCAGAGACTATTGCACATCCTGCTGTCCCGAGCTTGCGAGGGACAGTAGGATGTGTACTCATATATATTCTTGCCTGCGTATGTCTTGCCTGGCTTATCTTTACTTTTCTCTACCAATATATCGCGGCTATTGGTTATTTCAAAGAAGTTTTGCACGCGCTCGTAAGTGAGAGGATTTTGAGTGCGTTCTGGCTCAGTATTTCATCCGCTATCATTACTGTTATTGTGAGCCTGCCTCTTGGCATTGCTGCAGCCTATATATTTGCGACCAAAGAATTTCGCGGCAAGCACATCATTGAAACACTCTCTGTGGATGTCCCGCAAACATTTCCCCCGGTGACGGAAGGGATGATCTATTTATTAATGCTTGGCCCTGACTCTCCTTTTCATATCGACCTTGCATATACCTTTACTGCACTGGTCATTGCAAAAGTATACGTCTGCATGCCATTTATCATCTATGCTACTAAAAGAAAATTCCAAGAGATTCACGAAACAGGCATGAACATGACTGCCATGGCGCTGGGAGCTCATCCCTTTCAGATATTTACCATGATTTTCCTGCCACTTGCAGCACGCGATATTATAGCAAGCTCAGCACTTTGTTGGGCCCGTGCCATGGGAGAGCTCGGTGGCAGTCTGATTTTTGCCGGTGTCATCCCCTATAAAACAGAAATTATTCCCAACTTTATCGCCATGCAAGCAAGCACGCTTACCGTAGGCGCCCTGGCGGCGACCATTTTAGCAACCACCACCTCCGCTCTTGCATTACTTTTCTGTAAGAGGCTGACATGATAGATGATGGATTAATAATAGACCACATCAGCTCTGGCTATCACGAACAGGTCATTATTAAAAATATCTCCTTGACCGCACAGCCTCAAGAGACTACCGTCCTTATGGGACTGTCCGGAAGCGGCAAAACAACCCTGTTATTAACCATCCTTGGTATTATTACGCCCATGTCTGGAAAAATTTTTTTACAAAATAAAGATATTACCCAACTTCCCATTGAGGCTCGAAATATTGGGTATTTACCACAAGATTATGGGTTATTTCCACATATGTCAGTGCAAGATAATGTGGCATTCGGCCTTACTGTACGTGGTATTAGTAAAGAACAGCGTGGTAGAAAAGTAGCTGAGATGCTCGATCTTGTAGGCCTTACGGGATATGAGAAAAGAAAAATCCATGAACTCTCAGGAGGTCAGCGCCAAAGAATTGGCCTTGCGCGTGCACTGGCTATCGACCCCGCCCTGCTTCTCCTGGATGAGCCGCTTTCCAATGTCGATCAAGTCACCAAATATGAAATTGCTACCCACCTCAAAGCGCTCTTTACAAAATGTACAACTCCTATCATTATGGTCACGCATAACTACGAAGATGCACTCTTCCTGGCTGACAAGCTAGCCATTTTAATCGAAGGCGAAATACAACAAATAGGGCCGTTGGATGAAGTGATGCATCACCCAAAAAATCCCTTCATCCAGCGGCTTTTACATCCTATTGTGAATTGCAAAGGTGAGTGTTAACTCGAGCTTTGCGTGCTGGATGAAGCAATCTGTGCGCTTGGCTGCACTTCTGACTGCGTATTGGGCCGTGTAAGTGTTACAGAGGGATAGGATGTCATGCACGTTGTTGCTACCCTACCGTAACACGTGGCAATGTAGCTCGTACTGTCACGAGTTGCTTGTTTGACTACATTGCATTGCATAGGCCATGCAGGTATTTCATTTACAGTAGCACGTTTGAATAAATCACGGCAGATTTCTCTTTCCTCCGGTAATGTATTATTACTCATGATTATCCCATTTTGATTGCTGCGAAAGCAGTAGCATACGTCGCTGTATGTACTGCTTTGCACTGCAGCGCTGCTTGAATGTACAGCTGATGATGATGATCCTAATGACATAATATTTCTCCTTAATTATTAAATTAATATTTATAAAAACCATTTAGGCCTGTTTTATTTCTTTTCAGGCCTGAAGGTCTTATTCTCTACGTCCTATGCAGGACATTCTGTGGGCTATACCTATTTCAACCCTAACAGGGTGTCTTTACTTCGACACCATACATCTAGCTTACTACATACATATATTTTAATGCAATCATAAAATTTTAATTTTAATAGTTTTTCCGGTATGTAAAATTTATAAAAAATTTAACAGTAATACCCAATTATGCTATCATGAAATCAATGAAATCATTTTTTACAAAATCTCCAACTCAAGAGAATGATACGCAGGCTACTGCCTCGAGCTTACGAGAGTCCGTAGAACACATCCAAATCTATGCCAAACAAAAGGTATTGGACCTATTTGCTGGCATGTATCACTCCACCTTCAAAGGACAAGGCATCGAACCCATAGACATTCGTGAATACATTCCAGGCGATGATGTACGTGCGATTTCTTGGCCAAAAACTGCCCAGTTCGGCCGGCCGTTTATTAAAAACTTTCAAGAAGAGCGCGACCTTACAGTAGTCATTGCTGTCGATATTTCTGCCTCACTCCAATGGGGAGGCCATTTTGAAACCAAGCGAGAGTGCCTTGCGAAAGCCGCATCGCTCATCGCCTTTTCTGCTATCTATAACCGTGACAAGGTAGGCCTTATCCTCTTTTCCTCGAACATCGAAAAGTATATACCACCAAAAAGAGGCTCAAAACATGGTATGCGCCTGATACGAGAAATGCTCTCTTTTTCCCCTCAAGAAAAAGGCACGAACTTTGAGTGCGCACTCCAAGGCATCAACCAAATGGTCAAAAAACGCTGTATCTGTTTTTTGCTCTCCGATTTTTTTCCCCCACCACTGCCAGAAAAGGCATTTGCCCTCGCAGCTCAGCAGCATGACCTCATTGCGTGCCGCATCTTCGACCCAGAGGAGATGACACTCCCAGAACTCAGACTTGTGAGAATTCGAGACCCCGAGACGGGAAAGACTGCCCTTATAGATATCAATGCAAAAGTAGTAAAAGAGCTCGAGCGTGCTGCTCAAGCCTCATCTGAGCAACTTGAACAACTTGTGCACCGAATAGGCGCATCGCTCATCACCCTATCCACACAGGGTGGCTTCGAAAAGGCGCTCAGGGCGTTTTTCAAAATACGCTCTAAGACACGGCATTAAGGCACGGCAATAGTATCGAGAATACGCTGGATGATGGTCACGCATAACTACGAAGATGCACTCTTCCTGGCTAACAAGCTGGCTATTTTAATCGAAGGCGAAATACAACAAATAGGGCCGCTGGATAAAGTGATGCATCACCCAAAAAATCCCTTCATCCAGCGGCTTTTACATCCTATTATGAATTGCAAAGGTGAATGTTAAGTCGAGCTTTGCGTGCTGGATGACGCAGACTGTGTGCCGGCCTGAACTTCTGGCTGAGGATGCAGTCTAGCAAAACAGTTCGTAATGTGCTGAGTCGTGCCACGAGTTTCATTCTTGGTTACATTACATTCCAAAGAATGAGGCAGATTATAAGATGCAAATTGACGCTCGCACGCAGCACGGCATTCTTGCTCATTTGGCTGCGACATATTACTACTCCTGGTAATTACAGATCTGCACCTGAACTCACTGGTCTTGCTGGTCTTGCTTACACCGCCCGCATCAATGCTTAAAGACATAACTGAGCTTGACTCAACTGATGACGCTGATATAAATGACATACTACTTCTCCCTCTTAATTATCAAATTAATATTTATAAAAACCATTTAGGCCTGCTTTATTTCTTTTCAGGCCTGAAGGTCTTATTCCCTACGTCCTGTACAGGGCATTCTGTGGGCTATACCTATTTCAACCATAACAGGGTGCCTTTACTTCGACACCATTACATCTAGCATACTACATACACATGTTTTAATACAAACACATAAAATTTTAGTGATTCGATCTTATAGTTCATCCCAGCCTACTTTTTTCATCATCTCTTCATGAGAACATGACCACAAAATCCAACCGGATTTTTTGGTCATAGGTGCTAAGGGATCGTTAAGGCACGGCAATAGTATCGAGAATACGCTGGATGATAGTATCGGCTGTTACCTCTTCGGCCTCTGCAGCATAGGAAAGCACAAGCCGGTGCCGCAGTACATCAAAGGCAATCTCCTGCACATCATACGGCGTCACATACGCTCTTCCATCGAGAAGTGCATGGGCCTTCGATGCCATGGTAAGCCAGATACTTGCACGAGGAGAAGCCCCATACTCTAAAAGCTCATGAGCTCCCCCCTTGTTATCTTTAGCGCCCCTTGTTGCAGCAACAATATCTAGAATATAGGTAAGAATTTTTTCATCAAGATAGATCGAATGCAGTGCAGCACGGCACTCCACAATATCCTCTGGCATCATTACAGGGATAGGTATTTCGGGCTTGATTTCTTGAGTATAGCGCAGCACAATTGTGCGCTCTTCTTGCTCAGTAGGGTATGAGACCTCGACCTTCATCATAAAACGGTCGGTCTCAGCTTCTGGAAGTGGATAGGTGCCTTCCTGTTCAATAGGATTTTGCGTGGCAAAAACCAAAAAGGGAACCCCCGTTTTAAAGGTCTGCCCACCTATAGTCACCTGCTTTTCTTGCATCACCTCTAACAGTGCTGACTGCACCTTTGGGGGCGCACGATTAATTTCATCAGCAAGTACAATATTTGTAAATACAGGCCCTTTTTGTACTGAAAAATTCCCCTCTTTGGGATTATAAATGGTCGTGCCTATAAGGTCTGCGGGTAAGAGATCTGGCGTGAACTGTATACGCTTAAAATCAAGTTTCAGCACCTTTGAGAAGGTGTTTACAGCAAGTGTTTTCGCAATACCAGGCACCCCTTCTACCAATAAATGCCCATCGGCAAGCAAGGCAATGAGCATACGTGTAATCAGGCGCTCCTGCCCCACCACGGTCTTGCCCATCTCAAGCCTCACAGCTTGCAGTTTTTTGTTTACTTCTTCAATGTATGCCTTTGTATCTGGTATCATGATAATCCTGTAGCTCCTAATGCTTGTCCAATTAAGCAGCGTATTTCATAACCCGATGCAGATGCTTGAATAAGATCCTTTTCAAAACGTATGCACCGTGGCTGAAAGAGCATCACTATTGCTGACCCCCCAAATGAGAAGTATCCCTTTTCGCTGCCTTTTTGGCAAACAGAATAGGGCGTAAAGGTCTGATGAATCGAGCCCACCGCCGTCGCCCCTATTTCTAAAAAGAGAATTTGCCCAAACTGCTTTGTTTGCAGTGCTGTAAGCACACGACGGTTAGCACAATAAATCCATGGATTATCTTTAATAGCAATAGGGTTTACAGAAAACAACATTCCATTGATATTTTTTGACTCAGTTGGCACGCACTCGCACGGAAAATAGAATCGATGGCAATCGGTTGGGCATAGCCTTGCAATCACCATATTCCCGCCCACATAGTGCGCAGCAAGGGCAGGATCTCTTAAAAGACTTTCTAGGAAAAAAGATTTTCCTTTTATAGTGAAGGGGCTGTCTTTTGTAACGTTTTCGAAAAAGGTATAGCGCGCATCAGCGGGCATGACAGCGTAGCGTTGATCTGCATATATGGGTCGTTTTTCAGGCTTAATATGGCGTATAAAAAAGTCATTAAAAGAGGAAAACTGAGAAACATCTTCCTGAAATTCTGACACATCAAGACGATAGCGTTCAATAAAGGGAGCAATTTTTTTTCTGGAACAGGAACATTTTTGCACATATCCATAGATCCATGAAATCAATGGCCACTTGGCAAGGGTATGCAAAAAAACCCTACCAAGGGTGCGTGCAACGGCTGTTTTGCCATACAAAAAGCGAATACCACCCTCTACATAGACATCTTCCTCTTGCATCTTCCCCGATCCACGATCGATGTAGTGAACAAGTTCCATAACTACTATTATTGAACAGGCGGGATGCTCTTTTTCTCGGCAATTTTGCAGAGCTTCTCAACTTCTTGTATAAAGTCTGGCTGAAAATAATCCTGCAAATAGCTCTGTTCGAGTGCCAGGTGCACGGCCTTACCTGCCTTCGCAAGGGCAAAGAGAAGGGTAGCATCATTGGGCTTGTCAATGCTGGCTTTTTCAGCTAGCTTGTACTCGCCGATCAGCTGCCTGAGCTCCTTTTGCCGCACGAGCGCTGCTTCAGTTGCATGAACAAGCTCGTTAATTGCATCGAGAGCATCTGTTTGCGAAACCGCTGGTATTTCAAGACGGTTTTCTTCCGCCTGGAGAGAGCTCCCCATGCAGCATATCAAAATAACACATAATCGTAATGTACGCATAAAAATGGTGAGTGGTCAATCCCACTTTTGAGCAAATGCTCAAAAGCGGGACCGACCACTAAAATTATAACATTTTCTATCAGCCGTCCCAAGCAATGAGACAACCAACTACAATAAAATACCCTTTTAGTAAGGAGTAGTGTATACTATGGAGGAATATTTTTCAATTTTTATGGTAAATAAGTCTGAACAAGAAGGCTGAACAAGAACGCCTCGGACTAGTTATCAAAAAACTGTTAACCCTTTTCAGTGGTCGGTCCTCCCGTTAGGGGGACTGACCACTTAATTCTTATGCATTTTGTTCATCGTACTCCTGTTGCCGATAAGACCATAGCTGCTATTGCCACACCTCCTGGCGAGGGTGGGATTGCCATAATTCGCATTAGCGGCAGCGATGCCATCGCCGTGGCTGCAAAGGTATTTTCTGGCCCTGTAAGCCGTTTTAAAAGCCATACTGTCCATTTTGGACAGACCGTGGATGATACGTCTCAAAAAATTGATGACGTGCTCCTTCTCGTTATGCGCGCCCCCAAATCCTTTACTGGTGAAGACACTGTAGAGATCCATTGCCATGGAGGAAGATATGTCTCCCAGCGAGTTCTCGGGGCAGTTCTAAAAGCTGGCGCTGCCCCTGCGGCACCTGGTGAGTTTAGTTTGAAGGCTTTTATGAATGGCAAAATAGACCTTGCACAAGCAGAAGCCATTCAAGGACTCATTCACGCAAAAAACGAATATGCTATGCGTGCGGCCCAGGAGCAGCTTGAGGGGGTACTTTCTCACAAAATTCGAAGTTTTCAGCAAGAGCTTACAAAAACATATGCCATCTTAGAGGCCTGGGTGGACTTTCCGGAAGAAGATTTGGAATTTGCTCCCTTTGGAGAGGTCATTAAAGAATTGATGGGTATACGGGATACAATGGCCAAGCTGTATGCCACCTTTCACCAAGGAAGAATGATTCAAGAAGGCGTGCAGCTCTCTCTGGTAGGCAGTCCCAACGTTGGTAAGTCCTCGCTCATGAACGCCCTTCTTGGCCATGAGCGCGCTATCGTCTCCCCTATTGCCGGTACCACCCGTGACCTTGTTGAGGATGACCTTCGCCTTTCGGGCTTGCATCTTCGCTTAATCGACACCGCAGGCATCCGTGAGACCTCTGAATGCATTGAAGAAGAAGGCATTAAACGCACAAAAAAAGCCATCGACCGCTCGGATCTTATTTTGTTTGTTCTCGATGCCACACAAGAGGCGCATGATGCGGCACTTATAGAGGTTATGCCACGAGATAGATGTATTGCTGTGTGGAATAAAATGGACCTCATAAGGAATAGGCCAGAGCTTCCTCTTCCCTTTACCCATATTGTCGAAGTGTCAGCCACAACCGGCATGGGGCTACCGACGCTTCTGGAAACTATTGACAGCATCATTTGGGGGCAACAAGTGAGCGCAGAAAAAGATGAAGTCATGCTCACATGCTATCGTCATAAAGAAAGCCTTGCCGCAGCCATTCAGGCCATTGACAAAGTCATTCAAGGCTTGCAAACAGGGATTTCGGCCGAATTTGTCACCTTCGATATGCGAGAAGCACTCGTTGAACTCGGCACCATTATTGGCACCGACATAGGAGAAGATGTGCTCACATCAATTTTTTCGCAGTTTTGTATTGGAAAATGAAAAACAAACGTCATGTGCAACTTTTCCTAAAGGAAAAGTTGCACATGACGAAAAAACAAAAATGAAACAACAGGCAAAGCAGATTATACAGATATTGGATACGCTCTTTCCAGAGCCTCCTATTCCACTACATCATAAAGACCCCTTTACGCTGCTCATTGCGGTGCTTCTTTCTGCAAGCTGTACAGATGAGCGCGTGAACAAAACAACGCCGCATCTTTTTCACCTGGCCGACACCCCTGAAAAGATGGCAGAGCTCTCTTACAGGGAAGTAGAGGCCATTATTCGCCCCTGTGGCCTCTTTCGCAATAAGGCAAAAGCCATTGTCGAGCTTTCTAAAATACTCGTAGCCAAATACAAAGGCCATGTCCCAAAAAGCTTTGAAGCACTCGAAGAGCTGCCAGGTGTTGGCCACAAGACTGCCTCAGTCGTTATGGTACAGGCATTTGGTATATCTGCCTTTCCTGTCGACACCCATATCTACCGATGTGCACGGCGTTGGGGAATATCATCAGCAAAATCCATAGCTGCCGTAGAGATGGACCTGAAGGCATTTTTTCCAAAAAAAAGCTGGAATAAAGTGCACCTACAAATCATCTACTATGCACGCCGCTACTGCCCCGCTCGCGGCCATCATATTGCCAAGTGTCCCATATGTAGCATGCTTATGATGCTTATGAGATGACGCAGGATCGTAAGGTGTTGGCAGTTGCAGGTTGTGGGGACTTTTTTTTACAGGGAGAGCCACAGGAGAGAGCTTACAGAGAGAGCTTGTCAGAGGCGTGTGGGGTGCCAGAGGTGTTGGTGGGGAAGGTCTGGGCAGCTTTTTTTTAACATATCATGCTTCTAGTTGATATGGACCCCACCGCGGTAGCGGTGGAATTCATTAGCCCCGCGTGGAGCGCGGCCGTAGCGCGCCCGCGCTACGGTCGGCGGAACGTGGGGTTACAGGTGCATTAAATGAAATAGAGCTGCGGT
>JABDDE010000016.1 GCA_013287775.1 Chlamydiota bacterium | reverse complement strand
CCTCGGCGTGCGCTAAGCGCACGCTCGTCGGTCACGCGGGGCTAATGAGCTTCCGCCACTACCGTGGCTCGGTTCTGATTGATTACAAGTTTCTTTAATATGAACGTTAATTTTTTATCACTACTCTTGCGCCGCAAATTTGCGCTGCAATCGTAGCCTGAGGCAATACCCAGATCTCTCCTTCTTCTGCTTCTACAGTAATCGCATCTGCTTATTGATTTTTATAAATGAAATACCATACTTGACAGTAATACCAAATTCTAGTACAGAGAGCCAGACCTTTTCATCATCAATCAACTTATACTGATACGCCTTTCGATGATTCTTGTACCGTTTTGCAGAATACTGTATTTTTTATAAATTGCATTTTAAATTGAATTTCTATACAATAAGCTTTAGAATTAAAATAACTCATGCTATTTAATAAGTAATCACAGGAGCAATTTTATGGTCAGTTCAGTCAATAAAAGTGGGGTTTATGCGGTTCAATCGTTTTCTTTTCCCTTAGCATCACCACCCTGTCGTCATGCGATTGACCAAATGTTGGGTCCTCGTTCATCTCTCGATGAGACCTATCCGCATCATGATATTTTTCGCAGACATAAAGTAGAGCAGCAACTCGAACCTATACTCCCCTCTTCCGTCACAGATATCGTAGGTGATTACATTTCAGAAAGAGATTGCCCTGTGCTCAGAGAAATCAATCATATGCAAAAGCATCAACACGAAATGACGCCCCAGTTAGTGGCATTTATGGAGAGGGCCTATTCTCTTATCGCAAGAAGTAATGCATCTCATGGACCAGACATACCCGCTGCGGTCATTTTGCAGGCTGTAAGTGATGATAATAATTCTATTTCCTCAATGCAGTTTCTTCTCCCGTTTACTTTAATCACTAAAACACATTATGTGGTTCTCCAAGTTATCGGTAGCCAAGAAAGCCTTGGCACAACGCTCAATGAAATACATGTGCAATTGGGCAATCGACCAATTATGACACTCATAATCAACGCGCATGGCGCCCCTACTACTCTTTGGTTTAGCGATACCAATCGATATAGCATTGAAAATGTTTGCGCAGACGATTTTACATCTCTTCATCCAAGAGCAAGTATTATTCTCAGTGCATGCGAGACGGGCCAACTGCTTGCAAAAAGAATTGCTTCAGTACAGTCCCGCCCTGTTTTTGCGAATATTGATGCTAGTAGTGATGCTTTTTTTGCTACTTGCTGTACTGCCCATGGATATGGGATGGTCGCATTTAATGACAGCGATATGGTCACAAGAAGGCTGCAACAGAATGAGGAAACAATCCCTTGCTTCGCGACTAAAGAAAAAATAGAAGAAATAAAAAATATTATATTACTAAATACTATACAGAGTGCTCGCCAAGGAGATCTTTTCGCTCAATGTAATTTGGCAGCATGGTATCGAAAAGGGGTAGGTGTTACCCAATCATACGAAAGAGCGGCAGAGTTGTATAGGCAAACTGCAGTGCAAGGACATAACACCTCTCAATTTAATTTAGGAGTATGTTATACGCTCGGGCATGGCGTTCCTCTATCATACGAAAGGGCGATAGAGTGGTTTAGGCTAGCTGCAGCGCAAGGACATGCTAACGCTCAACGTAATCTAGAAATATGTTATGCTAATATTCATAATGTTAGCTAATCATGACCTCGCCACGGTAGTGGCATATGCATCAGGCTAAGCCCATGACTCTCTCGGGCTTGGACACATTTTTATCGGAATTTATTGATTGTTCCCCTGGTCTTCAATGTCGCTTCACGGCATGAAGACCGGGGTATTGAATACGGAATTTATTGATTGTTCCCCAGGTTTCAGATGTCGCTTACGCGAACACTGAAACCTGGGTAGTCGGGCACGGGCACGGGCACGGGCTCGGGCACGGAAATTCGGAATAATTGATTGTTCCGTTGGCCTTCGCGGACGCTACGCGCCGCTCGGCCCGGAATCGGAATTATTGATTGTTCCCCTGGTCTTCATGCCGCTCCGCGGCATGAAGACCAGGGTTATGAAACGCATTTGATCCCTGAGCCATTCTGGTAATCAAATTGGTACACAATTGCTCCAGTTATACAACTCTTGTGCAAATTATTTAACTCTGTCCATTTTTTGGAAGGGTTCTCTTGATACAATTTCTGTATCCGAATTTCCGTGCCTGAGCCCGACTACCCAGGTTTCAGTGCCCGCGTAAGCGGCATCTGAAACCTGGGGAAATGCCCTCGCTCTTCATACCGCGGAGCGGCATGAAGAACGAGGGAACAAACAATTATTCCGATTCCGGGCCGAGCGGCGCGTTAGCGTCCGCGAAGGCCAACGGGTTCATCTATTATTCCGAATTTCCGTGCCCGAGCCCGTGCCCGTGCCCGTGCCCGAATCACCCCAGTCGAAGCGCTCGCGAAGCGGCTGAGAGACTGGGGGAACAATCAATAAATTCCGATCAACTACCCCGGTCTTCATGCCGCAAAGCGGCATTGAGAGGCTGGCCGGAAATCTCAAAATATGCAAATTCCAAAAATCGAATCAACCCTACAATATCGCGTCAACCATGCGGTTTTTAGGGAAGGTAGATTTCCGGCCAGCCTCTGAAGACCGGGGGGATAATCAAGAAATTCCGAATAAATTCCGGGCCGAGCGGCGCGAAGCGTCCGCGAGGCAACCGGAATGATCACCTATTCCTTATGTGCATTAATTATGTTAAACACAAATGGGTGTCGCTGCTACCGCAGCTCTGTTTTTTTCCAAAGCGCCCGCAGCAGTGGTAAAAATGCATTATTTTTTTATTTTATTTTTATTTTATTTTCTATAATTGCGTTTTAAATTACATTAATATATAATAAGTTATAAAATTAAAAAATAACTAATTATATTTAATGAATAATTACAGGAGAAATTTTATGGTTAATTCAGTCAATAGAAATGGGGTCTATGCGGTTCAATCGTTTTCTTTCCCCTTAGCATCACCACCCTGTCGTAATGCAATTGACCAAATGTTGGGTCCTCATCCATCTCTCGATGCGGCCTATCCGCTTCATGATATTTTTCGCAGACATAAAGTAGAGCAGCAACTCTCACCTATATTTCCCTCTTCTGTTACCGATATTGTAGGTGATTACACTTCGCAAAGAGATTGTCCTGTACTCAGAGAAATCAATCATATGCGAGAGCATCAACACAAAATGTCGCCCCAGTTAGTGGCATTTATGGAAAGGGCCTATTCTCTTATTGCAAGAAGTAATGCATCTCATGGACCAAATGCTCCTGCTGCGGTCATTTTACAAGCTGTAAGTGATAAAAAGAATGCATTTACCTCAATGAAGACTTTTCCCAACTTTACTGCAATCGCTAAAACGCATTATGTGGTTCTCCAAGTTATCGGTACTCACGAACGCCTTGGCACAACGCTCAATGAAATACATACACAGTTAGGCAATCGACCAATTATGGCACTCATAATCCGCGCACATGGTTCCCCTACTACTCTTCAGTTTAGCGATACCAATCGATATAGCATTGAAAATGTTTGCGCAGAAGATTTTGCATGCCTTCATCCAAAGGCGAGTATTATTTTCGACGCATGTTTGGCGGGCAAACAACTCGCCAAAAAAATTGCATTAGTACAATCTCGTCCTGTTTTTGCGAATATCGATAATAGCGATGATACTTTTTTTACTCCCTGCTGTACTGTCCATGGTTACGGAATGGTCGCATTTCGTAACGATAATATGGTCACAAGAAGGCTGCAACAGAATGATGAAACAATTCCTTGCATCGCGACTAGAGGTAACATAGAAGAAATAAAAAATATTATACTACTGCGTCTTATGCAGAGTGCTCAACAAGGAAATGCTGTCGATCAATATGATTTGGGAGTATGTTATTGGGAGGGGCTAGGTGTTACTCAATCATACAAAACGGCGGTAAAGTGGTTTAGGCAAGCTGCAGCACAAGGACAAGCTCACGCTCAATCTAATTTAGGAGTATGTTACTCGAATGGGATTGACGTTACTCAATCATACGAAACGGCGATAAAGTGGTTTAGGCAAGCTGCAGCACAAGGACTGGCTGACGCACAATTTAATTTAGGAGTATATTACGAGAATGGGACTGGCGTTACTCAATCATACGAAATAGCGGCAGGGTGGTATATGCAAGCTGCAGTGCAGGGAGATGCTGACGCTCAATTTAATTTGGGAAACTGTTATGCGAGTGGACGAGGTGTTGCTCGATCATATAGGGAAGCAGCTTTTTGGTATACAATAGCTGCAGAGCAAGGACACACAAAAGCCAGAGACTATTTCAATGTACCTCTTTCTACAAAACTATATAGGATAGGCGTTGATGTATTGAACGCTCTTCGATGTACGCTCTCTCCTGTGGCTCTCCCTGTAAAAAAAAGTCCCCACAACTTGTAACTGTCAAAACCCTAAGATCCAAGGAAGAATTTTCGGACTTCCAGAGGAAGTCCGAATTGCTGATAATGCACACACCCTCGTGACATTTTTAGCTCTTTGTGGTATGGTAGTGTGCATGACCAACCGTTTTATAGAATCATCGTTTTGCAAAGAAGATACCGCATATGAGGTGCCGCTTAGACCCGAGCACTTAAACGACTTTATAGGCCAAGAGGCCATCCGAGAGCAGCTTGAGGTGCTTATTGGGGCTTGCAAGAAGCGCGGCGAAGTACTGGGCCATTGCCTGTTTTCAGGCCCTCCAGGACTTGGCAAGACCACACTCTCTAACATTATTGCCAAAGCCATGGGTGGTGCTATTACGGTAACGTCAGGTCCTGTAATAGAGCGTGCGGGCGATTTGGCAGGTGTGCTCACTAACTTAAAACAAGGTGATGTGCTCTTTATTGATGAAATTCACAGGCTGAATCGCACGGTCGAAGAGTATCTTTACCCCGCAATGGAAGACTTTCAACTCGATCTCCTCGTCGATAGCGGCTCCTCAGCACGAAGTGTGAAGGTAAAACTCAATCAATTTACCCTTGTTGGTGCCACCACACGGCTTGGGCTTATCTCAGCGCCGCTTCGATCACGCTTCAGCTATGCTGGCAGGCTCGATTACTATACACCCGAAGTCCTTGTCCAGATTTTGAGCCGCTCTGCCTCAATTATCCAGATGCAGCTTACTGAGGAGGCTCTTTTCGAAATTGCCTGCAGAAGTCGCGGCACTCCCCGCATTGCTAACAACCTTCTTCGATGGGTGCGCGACTTTGCCCTCATGCGCACAACAAGTTCTGAGGCCATCTCAAAAGAGACCGCCAAATCAGCCCTCCACATGCTCTCCATCGATGACAAAGGACTCGATGAAATGGACCTCAAATTCCTTAAAACACTTATACAAAAATTTGCCGGCGGCCCTGCAGGCCTGCAAACACTTGCCTACGCTGTTGGCGAAGAGATGCATACCCTAGAAGAGGTGCATGAACCTTTTTTAATTATGCAAGGATTACTTAAAAGAACCCCAAGAGGAAGGATTGCAACACCCCTTGCTTTCCAACATCTTGGAATAACCATGGAATCAACAACCATATGAAAAATACTATCTTTGTTTTTATTATGTGCCTTATGGCCCACACACCACTGTGCGCAATAAAAAATTGGCCACAAGGGCAAACCATTAAATTGCTTTTAGCACAAGAAAAAGAGGGCGCTCTTGTCGAAGTAAAGGGCGCGTATAACGTCTACAACCCCCTTACCTCTGCTAAGCTCGATGCGGCCTTTGCCTCTTCTTCATACTATCTCTATCCCACAAAAGATGGCATTAAGTGGGGCGAGGAATTTCCTGGGGTTTTTCAGATTATGATTGTCCCTGACAGCCCTGCCACCACTATTTTGGTCTCTGGCATCGAACTCAAAGGTGCCGTGTATGCCTATCAAAGCGATGCAGGGATTGGCTTTATCAATGAAGTCTCTCTTGATGACTATGTGGCCTCTATTTTAAGTAATGAAGCCCTTGCAGAGATCACTCATCCTGAAGTGCTTGCAACGCTTGCTATTGCTGCACGCACTGATGCGCTCTATAAGAGCCAACACCCACAAACGGCCTACTGGGCAGTGAAGGCCGCTGATGTGCGCTACACTGGTTTTGCAGCCACCCGCCGCGATCAGCCTTTTGTGCTTGCCATGGAGTCTACAAGCAATATGCTCTTAAACTACCCTATGCAAAAGGTCGATTGGTTCCAAAATGGTAGACTTCCCCCACTCGATACCATCGAAACTATGGCCGAAGAAGGAAAAGATGCAAAGGATATCCTCACACACCTCTTCCCCGACAAAAAAATTTTACTACCCCTCGCAAAATCGGGGTAGTAGAGTATGCAAAATCAAGCTAAATACAGCGCAGTTATAGCCACAATCCTCTATACAGACCCAGGGCTTCGCCCTGGGCTATACATATTTCGGTCCTTCGGACCTTAGAGAAGCCATTTAAGGTTGAATTTGAAAAGGTATACTATGCAAAATCAAGCTAAATACAGCGCAGTTATAGCCACAATCCTCTATCTTGCGCTCTTTTTTCCTTCATTTTATATTGGCATGCTCTCTCCTCCTCTTTTTGAAAATGCCAATATCACTACGGTGTCAGGAGTGCTTGTAGTTACGCTGAGCTTGCTCGAGCCCCTTGCCCTCGTTGTGAGTGTTTGCACCATGTGGTATATGTATTTTCAAGAAGAGTACTATAAAGTCTTTTTCTGGTGTCTCTTTCCTCTCTTCGTCGGCATCGCAATCGTGATAATATTTAAAATTATTGAATTAATTGCGCTATAGGCCTTAATCCGTTATACTGGATGCACTGTGCGCGGGCACATTATAAAAAAACTAGGGGTATAACTATGAAATTATGGCATAAAATTTTAGCAGCATGCATTGTTGCAGCTGTGGTGGTAGTGGGGCTGCTTCCCATTATTGCATCACAGTCACTTGTCCAGCGATATGCTATGGACACTGTCAATAAGCGTATCAGGGGAAAACTCACCTTTGGGCGCATGAATGTGGGCTGGTATTCAGGGCTCGACATTCACGAGCTGGAGCTCAAAGATCCTGAAAATAGAAAGGTTGCCTCCTGTGATAGGCTACAGATAGCATCCTCGCTCTTTTCACTTCTTGGACTCACTTCTTCGACTACAGAGATTACCTGTAAGTCGCCTCAGCTCATACTGATAGAAGAAGATAATGGGCATTATTCCATTGAGCGTGCCATTCACGCTCCAAAAGATGAGCAGACACCCACAGAGCATACATCTTCTGCAAGCGCTATTCCAAGTACTACGGCCAAAAAAGAGGCAATCTCTCCCTTTTTTGTAAACTGTGCGGTCGAACAAGGCACTGTCACTGTTACGAAAAAAAATAAAGATGATATTCGTGTACGTGAATTGACTGCCAAGATATCGATCTCTGGCTTCAAAAAAGCGAGCGTTACAGCCTCTGCAGACATTCAATGTGATAAAGAAAATAAGACGCCTCCCATTCGGATAAGCGTGCAAGGCACTGCTACCAATTTTTGGAACCAAAATGGCTTAAATCTTGAAGGAAGTGAGATCGAGCTCGAGACACATATCACAGAGCTACCCATGAATGTGCTTGAACTTTTCGGTGTTCCCAAGGAAACAACAGAGAAAGCCGCAGCCCTCTTAGGAGGGCCTGCAGCTACCCATGCAACGGGCAAAATTGTGAGCTTGAAAGAGGGAAATATCGAGCTCGCTTTGCAAGCACCCCGCTTTAAAAGCCAAATGGCCACCTCTATCAAAGATGGGGTTATGCGGCTACAAAAACCCATGACAGCAGAGTGCAGCCTTACTCAAGATGCAGGAAAAGTGCTCTTTAAAGGAGTGAATTCTCTCTTTGCAAGTGGTGTTCAATCTGAGCAGCCCATCACTATCTGGATCGATAATAAAGGCTTTCAAGTACCTGTAAAGTCCTTTTCTAAAGACAAAATCTGCATTCAAAATGGAAAAATCGATCTTGGCAAGCTCCGCATTCAGTCAGGAGGTGCTCTGGACGCATTTTTAGGGATTTTTAATCTAAGAACTTCTGCTCCGTACACGCTGTGTTGGTTTACCCCAATCTATCTCCAAATGCAGCATGGTAATCTGATCTGTCAAAGATGTGACATCATGCTTGAAAATACGTTGCATGTTGCTACCTGGGGCAATGTCAACATACCACAGGATCGTGTTGATATGGTTGTAGGGGTATTTGGAGATGGACTTGCAAGAGCACTGCGCTTAGAAGGCCTGTCGCCATCCTATGTCATGCAGCTCCCAGTCCGAGGCACTATGGCTACGGCATCTATTGATAAAACAAGCACCGCAGCAAAGCTTGCCTCCCTGCGCATGAGCGGCTCACAGAATACTACACAGTCACTTATTGGCGACATCCTCGGCCTTGCGACTACGGTTACGAGTCCTGATGCTCCTGTGCCTCCGCCCACCACTTCCCCGTTACCTTGGGAGATATAAGAGTTACGTCGTATGCAAATTTTCCTTTTGGAAAATTGCACATGACGAAACAGTGCCCTGAGGCTACTTTCAGGATACTATCTTAGGATAGATAGTGCCACGGTTTGATGACAAAGAGTACAGAGAGTTTAGAGGAGATCACAGAGATGACGCAGGATCGTATACTTCTGGAAGTGCTGGGGAACACGCAATAAATTCCGAATATTACAAAGAAAACGGCACTAAGCACCCCACCTCAAAGGATGTGGTGTTTTTGGGACAAAAATGCGCGTGTAGTCGCTGTGTCACGTTTGCGTAGAATGTTGCAAACGGATACCATGTGTAGCTGTATGAAAGCCCAGCATCGAGAAATGAATACTCAATATGTCTGTAGCCTCTAAAATCATGTGCTCGTGGATGTCTGAGCCCTTTGTTGCCTAATCCTTGCTCTGCTGCAAAAAATGCGTCAATACTATGCTGCTCATGATAGCGCCATTCAAGATGCGTCTCTCCCCTTGTCCAAGCAGCACTTTTGTCACCAGCGCCCACAAGCGCTGTCGCATAGGTGCGAAAATAAGAGCGCGCTGTAAACCCAAATTCCTTTCCAATACTTGCATGCGCTGCTGCAGAATACCGTCCATGTCTTATCAAACTAATATCATGTAAAAAGGCAGGACGGGTGTACAAAAGCTCTATCCCTGTTGTCAGGCTCGCAAAATCGCCTATGAGATCATTATACCACAGATGACGGCAACCAATGCTCGCTGTATCAAAACCATGATGCCTCTTGGTCTTGCTTACAAGACATTCAAGCTCTACACTCCAAGCAGGATCAAACGTGAGCCCAAGTGATGCATAGCCGGTATTAGCATTGACATTCACATGTTTATCATGATCATCATGACCAGCAATAGAATCCCCTATCTGGCGCCGAAAACCTGCTCGCGCCTCGAATTCAAATACATTCCCCAGCCAGGGCTGATACTGGATTCCATACAGCCCACATACGCAAAAACAACACAAAATTACTAATGCACTGCAATAACTCAAGAATTAATCTCCTAATGAAGAAAGATAGCGCTCTGCCTCCAGTGCGGCCATACATCCTGTTCCTGCAGCTGTAATTGCTTGGCGATACACATGGTCTTGGACATCGCCTGCAGCAAAAACACCCTCAAGGGAGGTTGTGGTTGTACCAGGCTTTACTTGGATATACCCCGTTTCAGTAAGTGGCAGCTGGCCCTGCAAAAAGGCTGTATTCGGAACATGTCCTACAGCAAAAAAGAGCCCTCCTGCAGGACGGGTTTGCTTTGCTGCGCTCTTGAGGTGCAAAATAGTAACCGCCTTGACGACACTGTCACCACTTACGGAGTCAACAACTGAATCCCAAAGAACTTCAATCTTAGGGTGTTTCAAAGTACGCTCTGCCATAATTTTTGAGGCACGCAGTTCATCACGACGATGGACAAGATAGACTTTACTTGCATAGTGCGTCAAAAAGAGCGCCTCTTCACAGGCAGCATCACCGCCGCCAATTACATATAAGTCCTTGTTTCTGAAAAGAGGAATGGCCCCGTCACATACGGCACAGGCCGAAACGCCCTTTTGCCAAAACTCACCATCGCGCGTTCCTGGAATATCAAGGCGCTTCGCAGCCGCCCCCGTACAGATAATAACTGCGTGGGCACTCGATGCCGTCGAACTTCCCTGAATAGTAAATGGCCGCTTGCTGAAATCTACATTTTGCACATCTTCAGTAAGGCACACCGTCCCAAAACGCTCGGCTTGCTTTTTAAAAAGCTCCATTATTTCAGGCCCTGTAATGCCCTCTGGAAAGCCCGGATAATTTTCAACATCGGTGGTCGTCATGAGCTGGCCACCTGCCGGCCCAGAATAGAACCCCTCATATAAAAGCGGTTCTAGGCGAGCTCTTGCGGCATAAATGGCAGCCGTATATCCTGCTGGCCCAGACCCTATAATAACTATTTTGCGTGTATGACGCTGTGTATCTTGCATATCTCTTTCCTAACAAAGCCACTACTTTGGCAGAATACCGGATTTTATACAAGGAATAAGTGGAATAAGTGGGATAAGTGGTCGGTCTCCCCTTAAGGGGAGACCGACCACTAAAAAAATCACTATCCCTCAGTATATTAAAATGTTACTGCGATGTTCAAAAAGCTCGGGCCGTTTCAATACCAAGTAAAGAATCGCTATAATATGAGGAACCGCTAATGGAGCGAGGAAAAAGTCTGTGACTGTCCAGATTGCACTCACATCACAAGTTGCCCCCACAAAGATCCCCACAGCGGTCAGTAAGTAATAGACATGTAAGAGGCGACCTCTTGTCAGAAAGCGAAAGCACTCACCACCGTTGTAGCTGTTACCAAGAATGGTTCCAAACGCAAAGAGAATCGTACTTACCATGACAATAATTGTCCCGACAAAAGAATAGTTTTGCCGAAAAGCCTCTACAACCATGCTGATGCCCAATGGCAGATTTGCATCTTGCCACGTCCCTGCAATCAAGACAACAAGACCAGAAAGAATACTCACAAAGCCTGCAGAATAAGTTGCGGCCATGGAAAGCATTCCCTGAATCGCTGGATGCTCGTTTTCTGCCATCGAATGAGGAATGGTCTGCGTACCAATCCCTGCCTCACTGGAGTGAATGCCCTTCAGAACTCCCCAACGAAGAGATTGGGCAATGCCTCCAACGACGATACCACTTCCCATAGCTTGCGGTGTGAAGGCAGATGAAACTATCAGTTCACAAATGCCTGGTAGCTGAGACACGTGGGAGAGGACAATCCAACCAGCGCCTCCCACAAAACAGAGAAACATAGTCGGCACCAGTTTTGCCGAAAGCTCCCCGATACGCTTGATGCCTCCAAAGAGAATCACCAATACACCGACGGCAACAAACGTGGCAGTCCAGAGAGGATCTACCTGTCCCTGACCGAGAAGGGGCATGCTCAATACCGACGCGAGCTGGTTTGCTTGAGCAGAAGACCATGCCACCATCAGTAGCAGGCACGCACAGGCATACCAGTGAGCCAAGAACGGGCTCACACCATCTTTGAGGTACTGCATGGGGCCTCCCATAATTTGACCTGTACTGCTTTTTTTGCGAAAAGCGAGCGCCAAGGTCACTTCGGCAAAGTTTGCAGCAGGGCCAAAGATCATCGTCACAAGGAAGCCGACAAGCGCTCCAGGGCCGCCCAAATGGATCGCAACAACTGGGCCGACGATGGTGGAAATACCTAATGTCGTCGACATCGCTGTAAAGAGCGCTTTATGTGCTTGAATGGTGCCTTCCTGAATGGTACCTTCTTGGATGGTGCCTTCTTGGATGGCGCCTTCTTGTGCTGCCTTGCTACCCTTCAAAAGACGAGTAAACTGACGCAGCATCTCTGGGAGCAACCGTATCTGCACAAACCGCGTTTTGATACTTAAAAAGATGCTCACAAACAAAATAACTATTGCTGCATAAAACAGCAAGTAATCTAAAATAATTGACATAATAAAATTCCTTTTGTCTCTTGTTATAAACTCTGATAAAAATAAATGACTGTAGATGAGAAAAAAATATTGCCCCTAGGGGGCATTATTATTGGAATTTTGAGAATTCTGATTTTTGCACAGCACGAGGCTGCGCAATTGAAAATTGAAAGAAATACAGGAACCCACAGCAATGCTGGGCAGCGAGCGGCAAGAAATGATAAGCACTGATCTATGTTCCATAAGTCAAATTATACCAACATAGCGAATTTTTAGCAAATTTTTTGTGTTTATTGCGCCACACACAAATCATATTCAGGATGATTCTAACGCATTTCTTAAAGCCACAAGTCTCTGACGGCTTACGACCACTCGGCTCACCTTTTTTATCGCGTCATCTGTTGGGGGTATTTGTTGCCCATTTTCATCATATCTGACCGGCGGTGTACTTCTTGTAGAAAAGTCAGTAATTAGCCGGTTGAGAAATTCAATAAAATCTTGACGACTCTCTTCATTTGCGTATCGATACCTTGTCCATATAGGCTCCATGAAATCTAGAAGGTTTACGTCGTCGTATTCAGTAACTTCAGGTTCATAGCTGGCAGAGGGAACTGCAACATTCGCTTCAGCTAAAAGGTGTACAAGTGTCATAAAAGGAAGCCGTGCTAAGAATTGTTGCTGTTGCCAATGAGGATATTCTCCGAGAGTTCCAACAATGTTGCGTATAGTATTACGTACACCTGGATCTGAATGTGTCATACTTTGATTTATTTCATCAACATGAATTGTAGGAGGCAGCAAGGATCGCGCTTGTGTTGAGAGAGCATTCTGGGTCACAGGTGTTGAAGACGAAACAGTAAGTGGTAGGAGCTGATAAAGAGCTACTTTTGTATTACTATTCCATGCATAAAATACAGCATCACTCACATTTTGTTCGGTGAGTCTAATACGACCTCCCCTTTGACGAAGTTCTTCCTGTAACCTGCCTATCTCATCGGGAGTTAAGTAACGCAAAGCTTGTAATACATCTGTTCGGCTTTGCGGGTTCATCCGGTCCAGGAGCTCTAAGTCATTTGCTACAGCACTTATCAAATTCAGGCGTCTTAGGTCTGAATTCGGACTATTTGCACTCGCTCTCGCTCTCCAGGCATCGCATCGCGATTTTCCCCCACGCAGTGTCCAAGAACGCCCTGGACGTTCATAGCGGCTAACCAGTGTTGTAATCATTTGTGAAGATGGTTGCTCTGGCTGGGCCACATGTTCTGAGGGTCGCCAGGCAACTCTTGGTTGCGAAGCCACTTCTTGTTGTACCTCGGGTTGTATATTCAATGATTGACCCATTGGCTGCGGTGAGGGAGTTTGCTGTTCTTGCGATGGAATAAAAACAGATGTTTGCGGTGCCTGGGGTTGTATATTTAATACTTGAACTGTTGGTTGCGGTGAGGGAGTTTGCTGTGTTTGCGATGAAATAAAAATATTCGAGGGCGGCAATGTTGGCTGTGTTTGAAGTTGAATTGTTGATTGTGCTGAAGTTGATTGTAACGATGGAATAAAAATATATTGTGTTGCAGGCATATGTCCCTGCGCAACATTACTGACTAACTGGCCAAGCCCTTGTACCTCTTGTGATTGATGTGAAGTTATAGGATAAAATCTATATTCACTTCCACCTAATCGTTGCGGTTGCTCTGGCAGCACTCCTTGTGGCCCGGCTCCTTCTGTTTCTATATTCATCATGACCTCCTTTATAATGCTCTGTTTCGCTGTTCCTGCTGCCCTACTGCCCTGCCTGCTCTTCTTGTATTATTTGAATAAATCGGTCTCGTATCCCCGCATCTTGTATGTCAGCTATATCCCATGGTGCTATAACCGAGGGTCCTAAAGTATTCACCAATACTCTGAAAAGCTCTTCTCTGATATTGTTATTTTCTATTTCGCTGATATGTACAGGCAATATCCCACCTCGGTTTTCAATTAATCGTTTAAATACCCCATCTCTCCTCTCAGCATCAGGTATTGCGATTACGTCCTGGAGAGTGACTCTTTCGACAAATGCAGCATATAGCTCACTTCTTCCATCAGCATACTGAGGAGGCAGTTCTGCAATTTCTGATTCTGTTACACCTCTTCTTTCTACGCATATCTCAAATAACTCACGTCTAATTCCTGCGTCTGGTATTTTGCAAATTTCTCGAAGTGTTATACCTCCAGAAGTAATTAAATTAATTCGTTGTTGTATAGACATTTTTTTGAATAATAAAACAAGGAGTTTCTCAGCTTTTGCTGGCTGTGTATCTCGTACACGCAGATACTCTGAAAGTATTGTTGCAGCAGGGGTCCGATTTAATGCTATTGTGTTTTGCGATAAGCTTGTAATTGCTTCTGCTGACAACTGCGACACTGGTGTATTTGCTGCAGTTTGCATTACAGTTTGCATATTGATTCCAAACACACTCACTATCCTTTGGTCAAGGGAAAGTTGTTGAGGGGATAACGGCGACATAGGTGTCATTGGCGACACAGGGGATGCCGTTGGTGATGTTGGCGATACTGACGACCTTGACGATGCCGTCGGTGACGGTACGCTAATTGGTGGCATAAAAGATGGCGTCGAATTCATAAAAACCTCATTTAATATAGTATAATAATAACAATATACTTACCTTTATTATACATTATTTATATTTTTTGTAAATTTTTTATAAATTTTTTTGGTTGTTTTTTAAATTTGTTTCGCTGCTACCGCAACTCTGTTTTTATTTCATACACCTGTAACCCCACGTTTCGTCGGGCTGTGCGCTGTGCGCACGCCCGCGCTCCACGCCATACCTTACCACACATCTTTATCGGAATTTATTGATTGTTCCCCTAGTCTCCAATGCCGCTTCGCGGCATGAAGACTCGGGTAATTGATCGGAATTTATTGATTGTTCCCCCAGTCTCGCGCCGCTCCGCGAGCGCTTCGACTGGGGTGATTCGGGCACGGGCACGGGCTCGGGCACGGAAATTCGGATAATTGATGAATCCGTTGGCCGAGCGGACGCTCACGCGCCGCTCGGCCCGGAATCGGAATTATTGATTGTTCCCTCGTTCTTCATGACGCTCCGCGGCATGAAGAACGAGGGCATAAGTTTCGCTGCTACCGCAGCTCTATTTTTTAATCGATATCATGATCCCCACGTTTCGCCGACCGTAGCGCGGATGCGCTACGGCCGCGCTCCACGCGGGGCTAATGAATTCCACCGCTACCGCGGTGGGATCCATATCAGCTAGAAGCATGGGCTGAGGTACACCCCGTTATTCAAGTAAACTGGAATAACGGGTTGCTTTTTTGGCCGTTATTCAAGTAAACTGGAATAACGGGTTGCTTTTTTGGCCGTTATTCAAGTAAACTGGAATAACGGACCTGTTTTGTGCCCGTTATTCCAGTTTACTTGAATAACGAAGGTAACACCCGGAGAGACTCTGTGTATTGTAGCGAGAACGTTGGGAATCTAATAAACCAACAGCCCCGCCACGGTAGTGGCGGCAGTGATTAGCCCCGCGTGGAGCGCGGCCGTGCGCTTGCGCTACGGCCCGGCGTAACGTGGGGAACTGGAATAACGAGGGTAGCACCCAGGGAGATGCTATGTGTATTATAGCGAAAACGTTGGAAATCTAATAAACCGACAGCCCCGCCACGGTAGTGGCGGCGGTGGTTAGCCCCGCGTGAAGCACGGCCGTGCGCTTTGCGCTACGGCCTGGCGTAACGTGGGGAACTGGAATAACGAGGGCAGAACCCAAGGAGATTATGTATGCATAGAAGCGGACAATATATCATGCAGCCGAGTGAATATAAAGCATTTATTCCTACTCCATTGCCACCTTCTCTAAAAATAGATGACGCGATGCAGCAGCTGCTCTCGGATGCCAATATTGCCATCGGAAGACTCGATACTATGGGACATTTGCTTCCAAATATCCAGCATATTATTGCTATGTATGTCAGAAAAGAAGCGCTTCTCAGCTCCCAAATCGAGGGCACACAGGCCTCTTTGGAAGACATTTTTGAATATGAGAACCATGTATCCATACATAATGTCCAGGATGTAGAAGAGGTCGTCCATTATATTAAAGCATTAAACCATGGACTCACTCGCCTTAAAGAATTTCCTATGAGTATTCGCCTTATTAAAGAAATTCATTATATATTGCTTTCGCAGGCACGTGGGCAGGATAAAACCCCAGGGGAATTTAGACGGTCACAAAACTGGATCGGGCCCGCCGGATGCACGCTCAAAAATGCGACGTTTGTACCGCCACCACCCCACGAAGCAATAGATGCTATGGGCAAGTTGGAGCTATATCTGCATGAGCCAACTACACTACCAGTTCTTGTTGCTACCGCTCTTATTCATTATCAATTTGAGACCATCCATCCCTTTTTAGATGGCAATGGAAGACTCGGACGTCTTTTGATCACCTTCTACTTATGCTGGAAACATGTGTTAGAAAAGCCGCTCTTGTACTTGAGTTATTATTTTAAGCTCCATCGACAAGAATACTATGACAGGCTCAATATGGTCCGCGAGCAAGGAGAGTATGAACAATGGATTCAGTTTTTTTTAAAAGGAGTAATATGGACCTCACAATCGGCCCTCGACACCATAAAACAAATACTTGCGCTCGTTGAGACACATAAAAAACTGCTCTTTCAACATAAAATTTCCTCTCCGGTTGCCATGGCTCTCCTCGACCATTTATTTATCAAACCGCATGTCTCTACGAGTGAAATAGCCAGCGCGCTCTCCATATCCTATCAAAGCGCACAGACTATGATTATGCAATTTGTTAAGCTAAGCATCGTAAAAGAAATTACAGGCAAAGAGCGAAATCGGCGCTTCAGTTATTGGCAATATATTGATTATCTCTCTGAAGGAACGTAATTGGGCACATTGAAGTGCACATGACGTCGAATACGTCCCTTCAAACGGGTAATGATACTATGTCCTTGGCCGTAGCCAATGCTGCTGTTACTGATTAGCGTTGTACTGTATCAAGAATCAGCTCATCTCCTGATTCCAAGGCATTTCAGAATAGCAATCAAGATAATACCCCAACAAGATTCTTCAGGCATACTGCATATCATCCGATCGCTAATCCGATCTCTAGTATCTCTTGTATCTCTTGTAGGTCTTTCTGTGTTTTCATAAATCCTACTAACGCATACAGAGGGAGCGGGAGCATGGTCTCGAACATACGCAACTGCGTGCTTCACAGCACGCTTCACAGGAAGACGTGAAGCGCGCCTCACAATAGAAGAAGACGTACTACTGCTTATTGACGTTGTTGAAGACACACTTGTTTGATTATTTATCATATTTTTTATTCCTCCTGTAAAATACAATATGGTAGCACAAAATTGATAGAATGTCAAGATGAAATTTTACAGAGGAGAATAAGAGTGGACGCAAGATCTTACGGTATAAAGAGCTATGATGCTTCTTATAAGCCCATAATGACACCCATAATGATCCCTCAGCTTTCTCTCTAATCTCTCCACTGTCCAGACCTTAATTACCCATGCCTCTAGCACCCCTTACGCCTCTGACAAGCCCTCTCTGTAAGCTTGCTCCTGAGGCTCTCCCTGTAAAAAAAAGCCTACACAACTTGTAACTACCAAAACCCTAAGATCCTGCGCTATCTCTCAAGCTCCTCTAAACTCTTTGTTATTCCATGAAAAGATCCAATCTGATACAATTGCCTATTATTTATTCTTAACTTAGGAGAAATTACATGACAACAATTAATAATAATCATTCTCAAAAAATAGTTTTATCAGAAGTCCATCCTGATCAACATCTCTTTTTAGCTCTACGCCCGGCAGAAAGACCTTTTATCATTAAATTGATAGTAAGCACAATACTACAAAGATGGAATTTCAATATATTCACTATTCCCTCAAGCGTACAACGGTATCTACGCGACGTGCGTAATCAAGTAACTGAGCTCGATATGAGAGACGCCGATCTTACTGATACCATCTTGCGCTCAATAAGCAACTATTTTCCGAATCTTCGTTGTATTCAATGCGGCAGCAGCACCTTGAATGGCAACCCCATCACGCAGCCAGCCAATGTCTTTGCTTTTTTCCCTCATAACGCGTTTGTGGTAGATATGGGCCCTTCTGAAAGAGCAAACTTTTTTGTGAATTTGGAAATAAATGACGTAAGGCGTATGTTACAAGGTCAAGAAAATAACATCAATCCTTGGCGTGTGCGCAATTTTAATATAGGCACTGCATTTGATTTTTTTCTTGATGAGCTTAATCGTGCAAGAAGCATAATAACAGCAATAGCTGAACAAAAAACTGAGCAAAAATCTGCCCCTACAGTAGAAGAGATAACAAATTCTTTAAACACACTTGCCATAAAAACAATAAAAACCGCCGAGAAAAAAGCAGAAAAGAATGAAAGAACACCTCCTCGACCTATGCAGAGGATAGAAATAATCCAGTCCAATCTTTTCAAAATTCTTCAATTTTTACGCCCCATCTTCGAGACACTTCATTTTGGTCAAAATATCAGCCGATCTTGCGATCTCTTGAATACTCTTGCCATCTCGAGGCGATTTATACCCTACAGAATAAGTTTTGCAAATCAGCTCCTGCGCCTTAGTCCACTTGCAACGCTCATACCTCCACCAAGGCTCTTCCCTGTAAACGTACCATCAAATAACCCCAGCGATCGCCAACGTATTACTGCACTTATTGCAGAAATTTGCTCCCTTGCCAATCCGGAAAATGTTACCTCACTTGACCTCAGACGCTATCAAATCAATGGCAACTATAGTAGCTATACGGAGCAGCAACAGCGTGCATTTCTATATGGTTGGGCAGAGGCCATCTGCGCGAGATATCCAAATCTTCAGCAGTTATATATGCCCTGTGGCGCCATCCTAGATAGACAGATGGGGCGCATCCTCCGAAGACTGAGAAACCTGCACTCCCTCGATATTATGTTCGTCAGAAAAGACAACATACAAGGGCTTTTAGAGCTCAATCAAGTGCAGCATCTCTATTGTGTACCAGTTGCCTATTTTACTAGCGCATGGAGCCCTGATCCCCGTAACCGTAGAGTCGATCTACCTCACCAAATAAGTCTAAACCCAAGATTATTAAACATCTCAGCACTAACTACTACCGGTCTTTCCATAATTTGCCAAATGCGTTGGTTGAAAACGCTGAGCTTAGCTCTTAACGCAATAATACCTCAGTCTGTATCGCTTTCTTTGCAGCATTGTACGCAGCTTGAACAGCTCTATGTGACAGCACACTCTCACACAGATAGTCTGATACAGCAGCTAGTAGCTCTACCAAATCTCACAACACTTGCCCTTGATGGCACACAGTTTACCGACCAAGTACTGCATAATCTCCACACGCGTTATCCCCTCCTCAAAAACCTCCACCTTGTATCTCACAACTTTACTGATGAGCTCTTTACTCACCTTACTCAATGCCAAAATATTGAAGAGCTCTTCTTGAACGGCAGGTATACTATCACCCAAGCTGGTTGGTGCCGTCTTCAAGAGATACGCTCGCTTAAAAAAATAGCCATTCAGCAAGCCATCACCTTTGGCGATAGAGCACTTGAGGCAATCTCCTCCTTGCCACCCCTAAAAGTACTCATGCTCGAGAATTGTGTTGGATTTACGCTATCCACATTGATGACATTTAATGTGCGGCATCACGAATGCGCAACCACTTTCACAATGCGCGGCCTTCGCCATAGGATCCTCACCACTCCTGCAGAAACCCCGCATCTTGAGCGTATTTTCTCGGCAGCACCAGAGGCAGAAAAGCGCATACTGCCTTTTCTGATTCCAACATGGAATAGCATTCACTTCAATCAATCAGTAATGAACACCCCACTTGCACACATACCTCTTGCATTTACCTGTAAACGCTTATATGCGCGAGTATGTGAACACTTAAGAGTTGCAGATTGCATGCATCCTCGTGCCATCGCTGGAGGTAATCTCGTCTCTTTGTATCCTATTTATCAAAAATCGATTGTGCACTCTATTACCACTCTCGATCTTCGAAATATGGTAGTGTCTCCAAATTTTACTACCCAGCTACGAGCCCTCATAGAGCGTTATGTCAACGTGCGCACGCTGCGTCTACCCGGTTGCAGGCTCACAGCAGACCTGGGCCATGACCTGGCCACTCTGCAGCATCTACGATCACTCGATATATCGCTATGCCCTAAAGATACAATCGCAGCACTGCAACATCTCCCACAAGTAACTGAGCTCAATAATAAGTTCCCGCATGAGAGTAATGATCTCAGTCTTTCAAGTCAGCAACAAAACGAACGGATGGAATATGTAAATCGCGAGATTGCTGTGCTACTGAGAGAGCTTCAAAACCCTGCCCTAGAATTTACGGCCGCTCAGCTGATTTCTCTTCCTGGCCTCATGCCTCAGCTTAAAAGGCTTTCGTTAGGCCCAACTTCTCGGATCATGGCGAATGATATGGAACGTATCATGACTGCTTTTCAGAGACTCGGACAACTCGAAATGCTCCATTGTCAAAGTGCGCCCCTTACTCTTCAGATAGTTCAAAGACTCGCCCCTCTCGCAAACACGCTATGTGTTTTTAGCCATTGCTTTTGGGTTCTGCAGTCTGAAGCAATACGGACATGGATTGCAAACAATTTGCCGCTTTGTACGGGTAGAACAGAAGTACTTTGTGTTGAAGAGCCTCGGGCTTTCTCTTATATGAGAACTCTCATGCAGATGGCGCCATCTTAATTTACTGCCATGTGCGACTTTTCCTTCCGGAAAAGTGTACATGGCATACGCATCAGGCTAAGGATCTTAACATGATAAACGTTATAGCTAATACAAGCCATGGTTGCTTTTTTTTACAGGGAGAGCCACAGGAGAATAGCTGCAGAGATAGCTTGCCAGAGGCGTTAGGGGTGTTTGGGGTGTTGGTGGCTATGGCCTGGGCTGTTTTTTTTGCAGGGAGAGCTGCAGAGACCCGCAACGGTTTGGGGTGTTCTATGCATTTTTTCACTGAAAGAGGAAAAGTCCAAGCACATTGAATACGCTCGCTGTAAATACATCTTTGGTACTTCTTATAACCCCTTAATAATCCCCTAACTTCCTCTCTCATCTCCCCACTGTCCAGACGTTCCTTACCAACGCGTCCAAGCACCCCACACGCCTCTGACAAGCTCTCTCTGTAAGCTATCTCCTGTGGCTCTCCCTGTAAAAAAAGCTCCCCAGACGTTCCTTACCAACGCGCCAAGCACCCCACACGCCTCTGACAAGCTCCCTCTGTAAGCTCTTCTCCTGTGGCTCTCCCTGTAAAAAAAGCACCCAGAGCTTGTTTAAGCTGTGGCATCAGCCGTATCAGTAGCCACATACACATCAACTTGTTGCCCAATATAAATCGGTGTTGTTATATTTTCTTTTTTTATAGCATAAATTACCTGCAACACCCGCGTATCGACCAACTCTGTCGTTGCACCAGTGAGGTTTTCTTTAGGAATAACGTAGGGTTCGATGCGAATAAACTCAAGATCCACTTTTACTTTATTAAGGCCTTTTGTATACGCAATGGCAGGCTGGCCGGGGCGGATCCTACCTGCATTCTCTTCATCCACATCGACTCGCACTTGCATGATATCATAGTCGCCGATGGTAAGACGTGGGTTTAACAGAGGAGCCGAATTAGGTATGTTTTCAAGATATTCTCCAGGACGCGGGTCTATTTTATAGACATAGCCATCTTTGGGAGAATAAACAGTATATTTTTCTAAAATCACCTCATTTTGATGAAGCGTGGCTGTGGCAACTTCTACAGATCTCTTAGCAATGAGTACCGTATCTCGTGCATCATCGAGCTGATTTAAGGAAATAGCACGCCTATCTTTTACAGCCTCAAGCTTGGCAAGTTCATCTTGTGCTTTTTTAAGATTTGCCTCACTTAAGAGCACATTTTTTTTATCAACTTCAATCTGCGCACGGATGACGCTATCATCAAGGCGGAGCAAGGGGTCCCCCTTTTGCACTCGATCACCTACGTGTACATAAAGCTCCTCCACAATTCCAGCAAAATAGACACCGAGCTCAATATTTTCTTGCCTCGCTTCAATAATGCCAGACGCGGCGACGGCGGATTTATATATGCTGATAGGAGCAGGTGCCACCATGTAGGTCTCGTTTGGCTGAGCAGCCGACTGCTTAAAGACAAGCGAAATTGCAAATAACACCCCACCTATAGCTATCAGAGAGGTCCATATCATCTGTTTCATATTATACCTTCCAGCTGCCCCCAAGACTATTAATAAGGGCAATATAGGCAAGCACCTTCGAGAGATAGCTCGTATTGCGATCAATAGCAGCGTTGAGTGCTTGTTGATCTGCTACAATAACAAAAAAATAGGTAGTGATCCCAGCATTGTACTGATCATTGGTTAGAGTTGCATATCTAAAGTAATAGTTATACTCAGCTTCACGATCGGTATGTTGCTTGGTTCGTGATCGCACAGAATACAGCGCATCTTCTACTTCTTGATAGGCTACAAGCACAGTATTGACATAATTTGCAACCGCCTGCCGGTATACCGCTTTTGCGGCACGAAAGTCTGCAAGTGTTTTGCCACCAGCAAAGAGATTTTCCATAAGCTGCGCAGTAAGTGCAAGTACCCGACTTTTCCAATCGAAGAGGGTATTTGCCCGATTTGAGGCAAACCCAAAAGCTCCTGTAAGCACGAGTGAGGGAAAAAACGCCGTCTTGGCAACGCCCACATTTAATCGCTGCTCTTCAACCACATACACGCTAGCACGCACATCTGGACGGTTTTGTAACACCTCAGCAGGAAGCATGGATGGAATCTCTGGAATAGTCACTGCAAAGGGGGCCTTTTCAAGTTTAAACACTGACGCTGCTTGCCCTACGAGAACAGCAAGAGTATCTTCGAGCATCTGCCTTGATGTTGCGGTATCCTGATAGTTAGCTTCGGCAGTTGCAAGCGCCGCTTGTACTTGCAGAAGATCGGTCTCAGCACTCAGTCCTGCTTCATACAAGTCATTCTGCAGACTCACTTGATCCTTATACATAGCTATAACACGATCGAGTACATCAAGCTGCACATCAGCTGCCCGAAGCTGGTAGTAATTTTGCGCAAGCTGCGTTGTGAGCATTAGGTGGGCTACATGCAGCTGCTCTGTCGTTGCCTGCATATTGGCATAGGCAGCCCCTGCTGCTTGCGCATACTGACCCCACAGATCTACTTCATAGCTTATTTGAGGAAGCACCTCTAAAAACGTCACATAAGGGTTGGGTGTCGCCGTAGCAGCAGTAGCGGCCGCTGAGGTCGAACTGGAACTAGAGCTCGTCGATGATGTTGTAGCAGGCGTTGTGGGGGTGGGTGGACTGCAAGGAGCTTGTGGTGGCGGTGCGACTGGCGGTGCACATGGTGCGCCCGCTGGGGATGCTGCGGGAGATTTAAAGGAGAGCGCTTGCGGCAGAAATGGCGAAATCCCCGATCCTGGTATTGTCCCTGCATTTGCAGCTCCTGTCGCAACACCTGCAAGTGCCCCTCCTCTGACATTTGGAGGTATTCGACTTCTATTAGCCACTGCATTGAGATCAACCGATGGAAACAAATAGGAGCGAGCATCCAAATACACCTGTTTTGCCTCTTGCAGTGTGTAGAAGGCAAGTTGCAGCGTGGGGCTGTTCATGAGCGCAACCTGTTCTAGTTCGCTCAGTGTCTTATCCTCAAACACCTCCCACCATGGATACAGGGTATCATACTTAGCCTTTTGCTCGGACGGCAGCGGCGTTGGATGCTCTGTAGGCTCAAATGCCGTCTTCCATTCTTCAGGCTTAGGTACCGATACAGGCTTGGGACGGTATTGTACGCACGACACACACTGTAAAACGACAAGATAAAATAATAATGTTTTTCTCATTTTTCCCCGATGTAGCTTGTACCATAAGGGCAAGGTTTTGCGCTAGATGGAATTTCGGAATGGGAGGGGTGGGGTGCTTGAGGCATTGGTGAGGAAGGTGTGGGCTGTGTTCTAAGGTCCGAAGGACCGAAATATGTATAGCCCAGGGTGCAGGAGCCCCAAAGGGGCGACTAAACCCTGGGTGGTCAGAGGCGTGTGGGGTACTTGAGGTATTGGTGGTTACGGTCTGGGTGATTTTTTAAGAAATAGAGAAAAAATCGGTAAAATATTTTTCATAGTCGGTCCCCTGCAGGAGGCATACTGTTGCCCACAAGTCAAAAAAGTGCCCTGAAGCTGATTTCAGGATACTATTTTAAGATGGATAGTGCCACGGCTTGGTGACAAAGAGAAGAGAGAGTTTAGAGGAGAATCAGAGAGGACGCAGGATCTTACGGTACGGAGAGCCACAAGTATTGGGAGCTTTTTTTAAGAGGGAGATCACAGAGGTGCAGAGAGAAGTCTGGGCTGTACGATGCATTTTTCCGCTGGAAGCGGAAAAGTCCAGACATATAAAAATAGACTGGCAAATTTATTTGCCAGTCTATTTTTATATGTCTGGACTTCAACGAGCATATGCTCGTTGAAAATGCATCTTTGTTGCTTCTTATAAGCCCGTAATGATCCCTCAGCTTTCTCTCTAATCTCCCCACTGCCCAGACCTTTATTACCAATGCCTTTAGCACCCCACACGCCTCTGACAAGCTCTCTCTGTAAGCTATCTCCTGTGGCTCTCCCTGTTAAAAAAATGTACCAAAGCCTGTGAGAGCTATGGCCTTAGCCTGATGCGTATGCGGACACGGACACGGGCACCGACCACTTACCCTTTACGCACCAACACCTTTTTCCCCTCGAAGATAATGGCTAGAGGTATAATATGGGTATAGCCAATATGTTGCAACTCGACAGCATACTGTTTATTTGCAATTTGTTGTAAAGCGCTTGCCGCTGCACTTTCGAGAGTTTCGTGTTCATCAGGCTCAAGTTTCTTAAATTCTATAATAATTGCAGGTTTCGTTTTATCATGCGGAGCTATCTTCACATCATAACGCCCAAATCCACTCTCGCGATTAGACGTAATGAAATGTGTGTTGGCAAGAGTTGCAAGTATGCCAAGCACAAAAGCATGATAGAAGTTTTCTGCTTCCTGCTCCCCAACGTCAAAATAACTAAAACTTACAATAACAAATTTTTCAAACAATTTTGTAAATTCAGTAATATCGCCATCAACAAGGTATTGCAACATAGTGTTATATCTAATCTCTTTATTTGAAAACCAACTCAATATGGTGGACTCGTAGATGAAAGCAATTTCTTTGTTTGGAATGAAGAAATCAGCGTAGCGAAAATTACCAACAAGACGTAGATTTTTGAACGAAAGATAGCCACTAAACAATAAGAAACTCCATAGTGCAGTTTCGTTTTCACGAATATCATCAAAGACAATGTTTTCATCCACCCGTTTCTCAATCGTTTTGCCCTGCAATAACTGGGCAATTTCTTCTTTCACATCCTCTTTGCTATTTTTGATAAGATCTTTAATGATATCGTTGCTACTTGTGTTAACCCAATAGGCATTGAATACGCATTTGCTATCAATAAAATTCAGTATTGACCAGGGGTTATAGATAGTGTGGTTGCCGCTTGAAAAGCCGTTATACCACGCTCGAATATCTTCCAAACAAGCTTCACGACATATTTTGATATCGCACTCATTTAAGAGTGATTTTATCTCGCTCTCTAATAACCCGAATTTATCTGAATAGGCATCACTGAGTAGGGTGCATACTCGTGGATTGTTGAACCCAGTAAAAATACTCTCTTTAGAAACACGCATGCAGCCAGTAACCACTGCAAACTTAAGATATTCATTTCCCTTTAATCCATCACCGACGAATGAGCTCATAAAGAGTGTCGGCTGTTTATAGTATTTATGCTTAAAGCCTTCTTGCATAGGTACATCATATTCATCGATCAACACAATGGGATTTTGATTATGGTGCTTCGCAAGATATGCAGTAAGATTTTTCAAACTGAGTTCATATGTCACGTCATTAGCTGTACGGTCAATAATAGCTTTAAAATCTCGTTTTTGGTGTTCGCCAAGATGAGGACTGTCTAGCAGGTAACTATGTCGCCAAAATTCATCGGCAATGAGCCTCTTTACCTTATCAAAACTTGCCTCCCATGTCTCTCCTTTAATACCTTTAAATGTAAGAAAAATCACAGGATACTGGTTTTGATGTTCCATGTATTGAGGATGCTTTGCAATATGAAGGCCATCAAAAAGAGGGGCAAGCGATGAAGTTGTCTTTTCAAAGAAATACTTAAGCATTGAAAGATTCAATGTTTTCCCAAAACGCCGAGGCCGAGTAATAAGCGTGACTTTGGCGCCGGAATCGAGGAGTTCTTTGATAAACAGGCTTTTGTCAATATAGAGATAATTATCTACTATGATTTCTTTAAAATCATCAATACCAATAGGAATCTTACGCATAGGTTTTGTGTGTTGGTCAACCGCTTCTAAGAAGGGGCAGACCAATAATAATATTTTATTGGCGCTATGTGCGCTATTTTCGCCATGTGCACTTTTCCGGAAGGATTAGTTGCACATGGCGTCAGCTTATTATTTCCTATTTAGAGATATTTGTGAAGCATTATTTCTTCTCCAGGCCATCGCTTGCGAGTGATGGAAGAATTCTTCCATCACTCATCTGCACCATTCGATCGCCATACTGCACGATTCGAGGATCGTGAGTGACGATGACCACTGTACGAGAGGTATCTTTTGCAATGGTTTTGAGCACGTTCATGATTTTTGTGCCGGTTTCTAAGTCAAGATTCGAAGTAGGCTCATCACTAATTACAAGACGCGGCTCATGGATGAGCGCCCGGGCAATCGCAAGACGTTGCTGCTCGCCTCCAGAGAGATTGCGAGGAAACCGCTCCCCCATGTGAGCAAGATTTACAAGTTCAAGCTTTTGCTGTGCCACGGCATATGCATCTTGACGTTTTTTGCCCTGAATGAGAAGAGGTAGGGCAACATTTTCCCAGGCTGTCAATGTGGGGACAAGATGAAACTGCTGAAAAATAAACCCCACATAGGTTCTTCGAAATTCTGTTAACTGCTCCGGAGACAAAGTGTGAATAGGCGTACCAAAAACATCGATAGTACCACTATCGCAATACAAAGTGCCTCCTAAAAGGCTCAAAAGGGTGGTTTTTCCAGATCCTGATGGCCCCATGATCATGAAAAGCTCGCCTTGATAGATATCAAGATCAACCTGCTTCACAGCATGCACAGCAGTCTCTCCAGTCCCATATGTTTTTGACACGCCCCGAAGGCGACACGCTATATTATTCATTTACGCACGAAATACGGCTGTTGGCTCTAAGCGAGCAACGCGCCGTACACCTAGATAGACAGCAAAACTACAAATGATCAAAATAGCAGCAAGAGTAATGCCTAAGAGCTCATATGTCAGGAAAAATGGAGGAGTACCACGGAAAAACACATACCAGCCAAAAGCAGTTGCAAGCCCCACACCAATACCATAACCCATAAGGCCCACCGTAAAGCTCTGCACAAGCATCATCTTAGAAAGCTGTTTGTTTGAGGCCCCCATAGCTTTCATAATGCCGAAATGAGGTAAATTTTCCAGCACAAAAGAATAAAATGTCTGCCCCGCCACAGCAATACCAACGATAAATCCCAAAATAACGGTTGTGCCCACAGAGATAGGAATGCCCGTGTTTCGAAACATCCACCAGATCGTTGACCAAAAAAACTCATCGTCTGTAAAGGCGCGAAGACCCGTTGCTTGCTCAATTGCCCGTGCGACCTCTTTTGCCGTTTTACCCTCTTGTGGCTGCACAATGACAGCGCTCAGCTCTTTTCTTTGCGGAGGACGAAATCGCTGTGCATTATTAAAAGAAGTATAGACAAAGGGATAGCTGAAGAAAGAGCGCTCCGTCTTGCAAATGCCGATAATATGTGCTTCAATGTCATTAATCTGAAAGCTGTCGCCTACTTGGAGCGCTCGAGAGCTTCCCTCACTCAGACGCTCCACGCCAAATTGATCGATAAGCACCGTCTGCGTGCCCATAAGGTCCTTTACATTGCCCGAAACCATGTCACGAGGCACCCCAGCAAGGGTTGATGGATCAAGCCCTATTAACAAGATAGATTTAAACTCACCAAAACGCATTTGTGCTTCAATAATAGAAAAAGAGACAGGCATCCCCCACTTGACCCCTGTGACAGAGCGTACGCGCATAAGGTCGATATTGCGCAAGGGATTGGACTCATTACATTGCTCCACCTTTGGGTCCACTACCCAAATAGATGCATACGAGTTTCGGAGCATGGCTGTCGACCAGCGCATAAGCCCACAAAACACCGCAGCCTGCTGCGTAATAAGAAGCGCCGCAAACACCAGCGCTGCTAGCAGGAGAACGTATTTTGCCCGATCCCTAAAAAGCATTCGTAAAGCGATATAATACATAGACTATACTACTACCCCTCGCAAGCTCGGGGCAGTAGTATGGATATGTAGTCTCAATCCTAATTTTCTCATAATCCTATCCCAACGTCCACAATCATAAAAAGGCCTCTTTAAGGTCTGTAGGACCGAAATATGTATAGCCCAGGGCAAAGCCCTGGGTATGAAAACCCAATGCTAGGGCAGCGTTTCATTTTTTGCAAGAGGCAAAACGATGAATTACCACAATGAGTTAGCCATATATGAATTAGCCAATAGACAGAAAATGTTATTTTCTATACAATGCAAATATGCAAGTACAATCTTCTAAAATTAATCAACATTATGTTGTTAAACCGCGCTTCATTTTAGTGCAGCCACGCTTACAACCGCGCCCTTCCATTGTGAAGCGAGTGGCTACTTGGGCGCGTTCGTGGTTTCAAAAACTCGCTCCACTTCCCCTTGTGGCAACAGGAACATTAATTTCCCTAAGCTGCAACTGGCCCGCAACTTTTATGTTGTCTACAATGCAGCCCATATCCTTCATATCTACATTCGTGTTAGAAAGGTTGCAAAGTAATCGAGATATGCCACTCACAGAACGATTCCCCTTGAATAAACACATCATGTATCCCATTGTTGGGGCAATACTCGGCAAGATTCCACAAATGATAGCCGCATACCCCACTCTTACAGAGGGTGAGGCCACCAAATTTATTTTTTTGGGAATAATACCATCTGGAAAAATGGGATGTATCGCCACACTACTTTCTGGGCTAGCATTAATGTTCTTTAATCTCATACACACACAAATGGTATGGGCAAGAAAGTTTGTTATAGCACAACAAATCACAAGGCAAAAAGAGGCACATAATCTATGATAAAATTTTTATTAACAATGTTAGTGTGTAGTTCTGTGTGGGCAGCGGAGTTGCCCATCGAAGTATTAAAACAAGAGGGTAATGTGGTATTTTCCCCCTATAGCGCGAAAGTAGTTTTAAGTATGGCAGCTATTGGGAGTAAAGGTGCTACAAATGATGAAATTGCAGCAATTCTTGGTGGCTTTCGCATTGAAAACTTTTATGGCGGGTTTGAATCTGCGCAGGCAGTCATTATAGACAAAGATTTTCGTTGTAGTAAATTGTACCAACAAAGGATAAAGACCTATTTTGGTGGGAAGTTTTTTCCTTGCAATTTGCGTGATAATGATCCGGCTTGCCTCGCGCTCGTCAATGGCTGGGCGGCATCAAAAACACATAATCTTATTCCTACTCTTCTGGAGCCCCAAGATATTGACCCAAATACGGTCATGTTGCTCCTCAATGCCGCCTACTTTAAAGGTAAGTGGGCATCACCATTTTCGCCCACCAGTACAAAAAAAGCACCCTTTCATGGGACTACGACATCTGAAGTCGATATGATGCAGCAAGAAGGATATTTTTCATATAGCGAAGATAATGCTTTTTCTATCATTGAATTACCTTATCGCACTTCGCATCATGATAATTTTGCGACGGCTATTATTTTACCGAAAGAAGGCAAGACGCTGAGTGAAGTCACCTCTTCACTCACTATGGAAAAGATACGCAAGTGGTTAAAAATGGAGCGTCATTATGTAGAGCTACTGCTGCCACGTTTCACACTAGAGTATCGAGCGGATTTGCGACCAATACTAGAAAAATGTGGCATGAAGACAGCATTTTCTACCGCTGCTGACTTTTCCGAAATTTGCCCTAATAAGCCACTTTCGATGAGTAAAGTTATACAAGCTGCGCATATTCGTGTCAATGAAGCGGGGACAGAAGCTTCTGCTGCTACGGCTGCATCTATTACGATGAGAAGTGGCCCTCCCGAGCAGAAATATACCATGCGCTGTGATCGCCCATTTTTATTTCTCATCTACGAGAAAAACACGGGTGCTATGTTATTTATGTGCCGTGTAAGCTCACTATCGTAATATGCAACAGCATAAACGGCAAAGCCTGAAAGATTTCCAGAGAATACCTGGTGTCGGACCAACAATTGCCGACGATTTATGGCAATTGGGACTACGATGCGTTGATGATTTACAGGATAAAAACCCTGAACAGCTGTATGAAGAGCTCTGTCATCTGCAACAATGTCATGTTGATCGTTGCATGCTCTATGTACTGCGCTGTGCGGTCTATTTTGCATCACACAGCGAGCATGATCCTCACTTGCTCAAGTGGTGGAACTGGAAAAATCTAGGTGATCAGTCCCCTGCGGGGACTGATCACTAAAAAATCTTACAATATTTTTGACAATCACATGAGCGGCTCACATACCTACTACGCATCAGGCTAAGGCTGGAGTGGTGTCAACTTCAAGAAACTTGTAACCAATCAGAACCGAGCCACAGTAGTGGCGAAATTGCAGCTCTAGCCCCGCGTGCAGTGAAGACGCGGCGCTAGCGCGCGGGCCGAGCGGAACGTGGGGTTTAGAGGCATCAATAAAAACAGAGCTGAGGGAGCAGCGACACAGAATTGTGCCTGCAACAACAATTATGTGCATTGGTTGTGTCAAACACAAATGGGTTTCGCTGCTACCGCAGCTCTATTGTATTTCATGCACCTGTAACCCCAC
>JABDDE010000015.1 GCA_013287775.1 Chlamydiota bacterium | reverse complement strand
ATTTCGCCACTACCGTGGCGAGGTCCTGATTAGTTATAAGCTTCTTTAAGGTAACACCAAGGGGACTTGGATTCAGGAAAAAAATGAACAGCGGTAGCTGCGATAGAAAAAAATCAATGCCTCCCAATATCATTGTATTCGTCTCCGTAAAAACCGGTGCTCCTGTCTCTGAAGTAGTGAGTTTTACTGAAGGAGAGCTCAAGGTTAAGGTGCATGCAGTGCGTGAAAAAGGTAAAGCCAACAAGGCCCTTATAGAACTCCTCGCTACGTTTTTTAATACATCTAAAAACAATATTGAAATCGTCAGTGGACATACCTCATCTCGTAAGAAAGTTATTATTCGAAAATGAATGCTCCATTCGGTCTATTTCAGTTTTTTTAATTTTTAATTTTACAGCTTCCTGACGCCATTTAGCAGTCGCTGTGCTTACCTCTGTGAGGATTTCTTGAGCTCTGGCATGCGTAAGATCAAAATATTGAGCAACATGAAGCGCGATATCAACAGATGCGGTGGGATCAGTAAGATCAATGGCTGTAGATAGAATTCGAGGTTTAATATCCAGAGGTGTGGGATTCAGGTCGTATGCCGGCGAGAGACGCCAACCTCGCTCACCATGATACAGAAAAGCATGATTACGTAGATGATCATCCACATTAGAAATAAGCACTGTGAAGACAATACGGCGCCATAGCTCTTCTAAATCTTCTTGTGGTGAGGCACTCATACGACGAATGGCGTCTGCGATCTCAAGGTAGCTATGCATTTCATTATCTTTTGCCTCTAGCGCACTCATTGCAGAAAGAAACGGAATGCGTGTATGGTCTTTGCGATCAAACCGCCGCGACACTAAAACTCGCTTTCGCCCTACTGGCTCTAAACGCCACTCAGGGACGGTTATTCCTGCTTTTGCGGCCAAGGTCAGGGCTACAGCTTCCCAGGCAATCATATCTCGATCATCATCTTTGCAGGGAAACTTGGCAATGGCCAAATGACCATCTTTGTCCTTGACAGAAGCCTTGGGTCTCGCGCCTCCCAGAGAAGAGCCTGGGGCAAGTAAAAGCCGGATATCTTCTTCTGTTTCTGATTCTTGCAAAATATGATTTGCGGCAGTCAAAAGTAAGCCTACCGTTATAAGCGGGGGCACATGATGAGCATTGTAAGTTGTCAAAAAAGGGCCACTTTCCTCTTTTTTAAATCGCAGTGCACCTATTCTTGCTGCATCGTCGACCAGTAACAAAAAATCAATTTCTTTTAACGTACGTACAGAGCGTTTTTCTACCTCAGCCCTTTTTCTTTCAGAACGACGCATAAGCAAACGGCCCCAACGATCTGGTGCCGAGTCATCGATAGCTCCAAATAACGGCTTATCTGGCGATGCATGAAATGAGCCTGCAGCTAAATGAAGAGCCGGATCCAAAGAAAATCGGAGAGGATGGTGCAGCCAGGCACGATCATATTCAAACGACATACTCTCACGAGTGTTTCGATAGTGCCACCAACACTGCCCAATTTTTACTGGATCACCAGTAATATCGAGATATACCAAAATTGCTTGTTCCATACAGTTTTACCTTTTTGGAAGTCGTATGCGTTTTGGTAACTGGTCTTCTTCTAATCCTATTCCTAACGTATCGAACGAAGGATCAACCAACTCAGTAATACGATCAATCATGCCCAATACGAATATTATTCTAACGTATGCGCCAATAGACACCCCCTCATCCCCCCTCTCAATTTTACTCAGTGTTATACGACTAATCGAAGCTCGATCTGCCGCAAGCTGCATGGGAATACGACGTCTCTTGCGTGCGTTGCATAGGTCCCTTCCTAATTTCTGCAGGGCCCTTTTTACTGGAATTGGTGTATTGCTAATGTCCATAATAGTTTACCTTATATGCGTTATTGTATACGAATATAGACATTATGTAAAGTGTAGCGTTATTTTTCAAACCTATCAAAGAAATATTTTTTTCCTTTGGAGAGGGGGATAGGGGCGTGATTAAGATAGGTATGTACCTCTTCTTCATCAACTATTCGCACCCGAAATTGCTTGGTATCTTTTGGGAAAATAAAAGAACAGATATCGTCGCATGCTGCCTCGACAAATAAGGTACGCATGGCTTTTTTGGTCCATTCAAAGGCAATTTTATGGCCTTTTTGCAAGAAGAAATCGACTCCCCTGCCACAATGAAATTCTTTTGGAAGCACTGGGAGCATGTGTATACCATCCTCTTTTTCCTGCAACACAAGAGAGCGGATTATGGAACGCCATTTCTGGAGTGCTCCTAAAATAGATGCAGAGGCAAATGCAGGCACATGAAAACCAAGAAGCGATGTCCTTAACAGCTGCGGGAAAAAAAGCTGCTCAAAGCTTGCCTGCATGAGAGTATGCAGTTTTTCATATACCTCATTCACTGCATGCTCCTGTATAGCCGCATAGGCTTCAGAAAACAGAGAGCCTTCATCTTTTACAGCTTCCGTATTCTGAGGATACCATCCAGCAAGTGCATATATAAAAGGCAAGATTTCGCCTAAAGTGCCTCTCCGCCATATTGCCGCTACATCTTGAGCCTTGTGACAGCCAAAAGATAGCCTTTCATTATTTTTATATATTTGAAAATCATCATTTTCTGGCAATGACTGTTTAAAATCCCACCCCTTTTCACCAACAATTTCCTTATTGGTAATGCGATAACGGATATAACCATTTTTTGCAAAGCCGGAAACAACAATACAGCCTTGTTCAAGATCAAGAGTGACGCTAAATTGCTTCAAAGGACCAAAAGGAACTGGGCACTCTAAAAGACGCTCTTGCGTGCCGCTATGAAAAATCTGCACTTGTGCAGGCCAAATACACGCTGCCAAGGAACTTGCAGGGAGTAGGCACCTAGTAGGAGTACTATGAGAAAAAGGGCGAAATCGCGTAGCAATCGTAATCATATAGCATTTTGTGAATAGAGTGTCGCTGCTACCGCAGCTCTGTTGTTTTTAATCGTTTCGTAACCCCACGTTCCGCCGGCCGTAGCGCATGCGCTACGGCCGCGCTCCACGCGGGGCTAGAGCTGCATTTCGCCACTACCGTGGCGAGGTCCATATCAACCAGAAGCACGATATGTTATACGTTTTCCTGAAGCTGATTGTGCCATTTGCTTTGCCCAAAGGGCAAAAACTGCAACAGCCCAGGGCAACGCCCTGAGTTAAGAAATTGCGCAGCAATCGTAATCATAATTTTTTGATTAGTCAGCCCCCCGCAAGGGGGCTGACTAATCAACTCACACAGTGAACAGGTCCTTCAGCTTTTCTAGAAAGCCCTTTTTTTTAGGAAAGTTATTGGCGCTTTCGAGTTCTGCAAATTCGGAAAGAAGCTCTTTTTGTCGCACTGTCAGCTTGGTTGGTGTCTCTACATTCACGCGTACATGCATATCCCCTCGCCCCGAACCATGCACATTAGGAAAGCCCTCCCCACGAATACGGAAGATCTTCCCGGTTTGTGTCCCTTCAGGAATGGTGAGACGCACTCCCTGTGCCGTAAAAGAAGGTATTTCTTTCTTACAACCAAGTGCTGATTCACTAAAAGTAACAGGCAAATCAAGAATAATATCATGCCCTTGACGCTCGAAAAACTCATGTGGCTCTACAGTGATGTATACGTACAGATCTCCTGGCACCCCACCACCTGGAGCAACGTCACCATAGCCACCAAGCCGAAGCCGCATGCCCGTATCAATGCCTGCGGGCACTTTCACATGTACGCGCCGCTTTGTCTTGACACGCCCCTCACCAGCACATGTAGGGCAAGGGTCCGTAATAATTTCCCCTTCCCCATGGCACTGCGGGCATCCCATCGACATACTGAAAAAGCCGCGCTGCTCATAAATCTGCCCCGTACCACCGCATCGAGTACATCGTTTAACGCCTGTTGCCGACGTGGTGCGCTTGCCATGACAGGTCTCACAAGGCACATAGGAAGTAAGCGAAATCTCTTTCTCCACACCCTTCATGGCTTCCTCGAAGCTCACCGTCAGATTCATGCGCTTGCTTACGCCCTGCTGCTGTTGACGACCACCTTCCTCAAAACCACCAAAGCCACCGCCGCCGGTAAATATGGAATCGAATATGGACTCGCCGCCAAACGCCCCCATGAAGGTTCTGAGAGCCTCTTCCATAGAAGCAAAGCCATGTCCCGTATAATGACCGGCCGGCCCCGCTCCAGCTACTGCCTCAGCGCCATAGCGATCATAGATTTGTCGCTTCTTGTCATCGCTGAGCACCTCATATGCCTCGGAGATCTCTTTAAAGCGCTGTTCTGCTTGAGGATCACCAGGATTGCGGTCAGGATGGTTCTGAAGCGCTTTCTTACGATACGCCTTCTTTACTTCGTCTATGGTGGCGCCTTTTTCAACGCCAAGAACTTCATAATAATCAGACATTCTAATCAAAAATAACAATTAGTGGTCAGACCCTCCCTACGGGAGGGCCCGACCACCAAAAGCAATAACTATTTTCTCCGTCTATTAAAAATAGCGCTGTTTTTTGTATTTGAGTGCTGCTTTGGATTTCGCACGTTTTTTTACGGAAGGCTTCGAATAAAATCGATGTGCCTTCACAGCTTTCATTACGCCTTCTTTATCTAAGCGTTTTTTCAGCGCTCTGAGCGCCTTGTCAATGGACTCGCCAGGACGAACCTTTACACTTGTCATCTTGCTTAATATCCTTTTGTTGCATTATCCTTGTATGGAATTTTATACATGCCCTTAATGATACAAAACATCGTTATATTTTGCAAGGGTTTATCGATGAGTTTAACGGTGATACCCTGACCCTTTTCGGATCTCGAAGGCCCTGAAAAGCTGCTCGAGAAGCACAAGGCGCGTCAACTGATGCGTGAAGGTCATACGTGAGAAGCTGAGAAGGGATTTTCCTTGCTTTATAGATTCACTAAAGCCATCTGGGCCCCCAATAGCAATAGAGAGCCTTGAGCCTGCTTTTTCGATTTCGGAAAAGAGCCAGTCTGTGAAATCAACACTCCCCATCATCTTACCTTGAGGATCGAGAAGAATACAATGCGACTCCTTCTTGAGAGCCTCCTCAAGGGCGCTTTGATCCTTGTACCACGCGCATTCAAAAAGCACATGGGGAGAGAGACGCTTGAGGTATTCGTCCATACCGTCTACAAGCCAGCGCTCACGGGTTTTCCCCACAGAAAGGAGTTTGATCTTAATCACGTTGTGACATTGTTACGAATAACCAGGCATAAGGGAGCTCGAAAGAGCTCCCTTATGCTTGGTTATTCCGATAACTTACGGTAAATCTCTTGAAGAATTGCCCGGTATTTCTGTTTCAATCGGTTGAGCCAAGAGAAAGTGTTCCTCTTCTGAAGAAGAGGCCTCCTCTGGTTTACTCGGTATTGTTTCATGAGATACGATGGGCTCAAGAGAGGCGTCGTTATCATCATCGAGGCCGCCCCCTTTCTCTTCACGCAAGAAAAAGGCGCCACGGTAGGTGTCGCTTTCTCGAAGTTTTTGCAGCTCATCGCGAATTAAGGTCGTCGGTGGTGGCAAAACAGCTCGAGGTGTAGAACTAGGCTGCTGTAGTGGCTGGACGCCTTCAGCCCCAGATATTACTGCTGTTTCAACGTAGCCTTCAGGCCGAGATACGCCCTGCACAGGCTCTTGCATAACCAGCTCTTGACGGATTTCTCCTTGCATGTCGCTGCCTCGCATGTCGCTGCCTTGCATATTTTCGCCTTGCACACTCTCTTCTTGTACGTCACGCTTACGACGAAGACCTCGTCTTCGATCTTTTCGCTTGTCAGCACGAGCCTCGGCAGCCACTACCCGCTCCTCTCGAAGAGGTCGCTCTGGCATAGGTACTTCTTCTTTTTCGAGGAGATTCAAGATCTCTTCTTTTTCGCTCTCGCCCATATCACGCTCGCGAAGTACTGGCTCTCTGTACGTCCTTTGACGGGCAGGACCACTCGCTCGCCCTTGTCCCTCATATGAGGGCGTCTTGAGCATCATGCGGGACTGACGCAGTTCAATGATTTCATAATCGCCACACGGCACTATAAAAGGCCTTGGGCTTAGGGAGCGAAAGAAACACGCTCCTCCAAATGACACCATCTCAACAGCTTCTACAAAATGTTCCTCTTGCTGCAGAGTTTTACTAGATCGAACAACAAGTCGATACCCCTCTCGCGGAGTGATAATTGTTTCAATAATTGGTTCTCGTGTAAAGTCCACTGATTTCTTCCTTCTTCGTTCATGAAAAAGCGTCTCTCGTACTCATATAGACGAGAAGATCTACAACGCGTTGCGCATAGCCCATCTCATTATCATACCAAGCAATAAGTTTAAAAAAGGTGTCATTTAAGGCAATTCCTGCCTTCTTGTCAAAAATAGTCGAATACTTACTGCCAATAAAATCAGACGAAACCACTTCTTCATCTGTTGTGGTAATGATCCCTTGCATCTTCGTTTTAGCTGCCTCTTCTATTGCATCACAAATGGCCTTATACGTGGCTTTCTGAGTAAGCCGTACGGTAAAGTCAACAACCGATACATCCGCCACAGGCACTCGAAACGCCATGCCAGTTAACTTGCCTTCAAGTTCTGGCAGGCATTGCGTTACCGCAGTAGCCGCTCCAGTGGTTGCAGGAATGATATTTTGCGGGGCGCTTCTGCCACCTCGCCAATCTTTCTTCGAAGGCCCATCTACTGTCGGCTGCGTCGCCGTCATAGCATGGATGGTCGTCATCAGTCCTTCTTCAATACCGAATGTATCTAATAACACTTTGCAAATCGGGGCAAGACAATTGGTAGTACATGATGCGTTGGAAACAATATGCTGCTTCTCAGGATTATAGCTTTTCTCGTTCACACCCATGACAAACGTTGGCAGAGATTCCTTCGTAGGGGCCGTAATAATCACCTTCTTCGCGCCTGCGCTCAGGTGCTTCGAAGCCTGCTCTGCCGTCGTGAAATGTCCTGTAGCTTCAATCACATAATCTACCCCAAGAGCCTTCCACGGAAGGTGTGCGGGATCTTTTTGATTACACACAACAATTTTTTTACTATTAACAAAAAGAGCGTCTTTTTCCGCACGCACCTCCCCTTGGAAGCGTCCATGCGTTGAATCATACTGAAAAAGATAGGCAAGATGCTCTGCAGCAACCACATCATTAACCGCAAGTACTTCTATGTGTGGATTGGTTACCATACATCGAAGAACAAGCCGGCCAATACGCCCAAAGCCATTAATTGCTACCTTTATCATAACTGCTTATACTCCTCATACCATGTGCGAGCTTTCCTGACGGAAAACTCGCACATGGCTCCCCACGTTCCACGCAGGCGGGGCGCTAAGCGCACTGCCGCGTTTCACGCGGGGCTAACCACTGACCGCTCCCCACGTTCCACGCAGGCGGGGCGCTAAGCGCACTGCCGCGTTTCACGCGGGGCTAACCACTGACCGCCACTACCGTGGCGGAGCTGCTAATTCCATTTTATATGGCACATGCTCTATTTTCACCATGTGAGCCTAATCCTTCCGGAAAATTCGCACACAGATCTTTTCTCTTTTTGTTTCCTACAGCTTACCGCAAACTGATTAAAATAGCAATACATCATCTACTGCGTCTCCAACCCAAGTGATTGTGGTTGACAGCAATGGTATTTATTGCCATAATATGCACAACAATACAATTTTACAATTAAAATTGTTTATTTATATAAGTAACTATTAATACAGGAGAATTTTTATGAGTTCTTTATCAGCATCGGGATATCAGCCAGTTGTGTCCATGCCACCAATATCTTTTGCAAATAACCACTATGTGCATAGGATACAATCTATTCCAGCCTGGCCGCAAATTATAAACGGACTAGCGGAAGCACGAGAAGGAGTACAACTTCAACCTCTTTCTATATCGCCATCACTTAATCTCCCTTCATTACCACCAGATGTTCAAAGCGCCGTCCCATGCTCTACCCAAAGCCTGTCTCAACCTGAGGAACTTCAATTTCCATTTGAAGAACATCAAGCTTCATCTATTGCGACTCAAGATATTAATGAAAAGAGCGATAATTACCTAGTTCGTCTCATCCAAGAAGAGTTCAATACTATCGCAAATAATCCCCGCACGCCTGTTTCCGACGATCTCCTCGCGCTTCTTCCTCCCCTTGAGCTACCTCCTCCTCCTCCAATAGCCCAATCATTCAGTCTCAATCAGAGCGGCACAAGGATCAGCTGCATCTCTCCTCGAACTGTGTGATAAAATAACGCGATGTGCGACTTTTTGCTGTTGTTGCCCTTCGGGCAACAATATTGGGGTCACCACCTGCCCCAGGGCGTTGCTCTGGGGTTAGCATTTTGCCCTTTGGGCAAAGAAAAGGCTATGAACCCTTGCAATTCGAACAGCTCGTAGGTCGCGCATCACGTTAAATGTATTGACGCGATGTGCGCTATTTTACGCCATGGGCACTTTTCCGGCAGGAAAAGTCGCACATGGCGTAAAATACGTATTATTCCACTGCTCCTCGCTTGTGAGGGGTAGTGGAATAATACTGCTGCACCCCATAAAGCACTGCCCCGCTACCGAGTGCGAGCGCTCCACAAAGAAGCTGATAGCCTTCTGCATGTGATGCGAGCCAAGCTATACTTGCAAGGGCAAAAATAGGGATTGCCTTTTTCCATGGATGCGAAAAGGGACGCATAATGCCCTTTCTTTCGAAGGCAAAGAGGGCAAGGCAGGTGATGCTATGTTGCACAAAACGGCACACAACACTGATAGTGATAAGCTGCACAAATGTTGCAGACAGAGTAATCAGGCAGACAATCACCGACGAAATAAGGCAGGCAACATACGGCGATGCAAAGCGATTTTGCTTGGCACAGCCCGATAATATCTGCTGGCTTGCTCCCATCGCAAAAACAACTCGCGGCGTAAAAAACGAAGATGCCACAATCACACCGCCAATAGAAATAAGTACCGCAATTGATACTAAAAATTTTCCCATATCGCCAGCCATAAGATACGCAATATCAGCAATAGGGGCATGGCTTGTAGCAAGATCGTCACCAAGAGTAGCAATACAGATAAGCTGCACAATAAAGTAGAGAAGAGAAGAGGCTCCAATAGCAGTCATAATAGCAAGGGGCAAATTTCTTTGAGGATTTTCCATATCATTTGCAGCTATCGTCAGTGCTTCGAACCCACTAAACGCATAAAAAATAAGAAGTGCTGCAGAGCCAAATGTGGAAACTTCTGGTAGTGGCAGCAGCGTGGGAATCTCTGTCACATCCATAGCAATGCTGCCGACAAGCACAAAGCCCACTAAAAGAACCACTTTAAGAAGGGTAATCAAGTTGCTCATTCGTTCAATGACAGCGGCACCAAAAATATTCATGCAGCAGAGGCAGCTAATCACACCTATAATGAGGGATTCTTTGATATATGGCTCTGCAAGAACAGGAAACAGGATTCCAAGCGAAGTAATAAAAGCGGCTGTAAGCGATGCCCAAGAGATAAGCCCCACACTCCATCGCATAATCCCCACTTCAAAGCCTACAAAGCGGCCAAAAGCCTCTGTAGCATAAAGATAGACGCCCCCATTTTGAGAAAAATGACGCGCACACTGCACATAGCACCAGCCAATGGCCATCACCATAAGGGCGACAATGCCATAGAGAACAAGACTCCAGCTGCCAACAATGGCTGCAACCTGCCCTGGCAATAAAAAAAGCCCCACCCCAAGAATACCATTGAGGCTGAGAAAGATCATACTAAGAAGGCTAATTTTTTTTTGCTTCGTCATATTCTATTTATAAAAGCCCGAAAAAGGGTTTCCATATCTTTATTTATGTGAGCCATCATCTCCGGATGCCATTGCACACCGACCACAAAATGATGATGTATATTTTCTTTTTCAATGGCTTCAATGATACCATCTTCGGCACGTGCTGTTACTTGAAAGCCAGGGGCAAGTTGGTCAATTGCCTGATGATGCACACTATTTGTATCCAGAGTATTTTTCCCAAAAACTGAGTAGAGCCATGAGTTTGGATCGATCGTGACAGTGTGTGCTGCGGTGTGGCGCTCCTCTTTTTGCTCATGCTGCAGGCTGGTTCCATCAAAGTCCACCCCAATGTCCTGATATAAGGAGCCTCCGAAGGCGACGTTAATGAGCTGCAACCCTCGGCAGATGCCAAAAATAGGCTTTTTCTGCGCATGTGCCTGCCGAAGAAGTGCCATGTCATAGATATCTCGCTCTTCACATGTTTGGCCAAGGTGTGGGGCAGGCTCTGCATTATAATGCTGTGGATGCACATCTTGCCCGCCAGAGAATACCACCGCATCCACCATATCCACAAAGCGGCAAATCATGGAATGCTCCGTGAGAAGTGGCAATAAAAGGGGTATCCCTCCCGCCTGCATAATGCTGTGGATATAGTCGCGATTGACATACACTCGCTCTACACCATGCATCTGGCCTCCCTCTTGGATCAATACGTTAGTTGATATACCTATAACCGGCTTTGTCATATAAAAATTTTATTACTCACTATTGGGTGTTTCTAAAAAATTATAGCATGAATGGGTATAAAAAGCTAGGGGAAATTTCTTTTCTCTCTCTCACTTCAAGGCAGCATGAGGAAGAAGCAAAGATAGTCGGAAAAATATAAAAAATAATTATTTTAAAATATATACAATTAATGTTATAAAGAAAATATAAATACTATATTATAATAGGAGTTATTATGATACCTGACATAAATGCAGAAATTACTGCAATTTCTACCTATATGGGTGATAGGGCACATTATCGCCTGAGTCGTCAGAGTAATAATCAACTGCAATGCGAATTATTAAGCCAATCCAATTCTCCACAAACAGTATTAGAGCAGCAGCAAATAGCAGAGCGTGTGCACCATGTGTTAACGCAATGCCAACAACAGTCATCAACAACAAGCACTTCTCAAGGCCTCCCAGAAAACGCTCGGCCTTTAAGCGGTGCACGAAGTTCTGAAGCTGTACGAGCCATCTTGTTTCCAATGACTACACCTGACTCACCGTCCCCTACTCAAGAACCATCATCCATTTACGAGCGCTTGCAACCTTATATGGCAATGACGATAACACCTCAAGCGGTTGGACCTACCGGATTACTACCTGACCTAGTACACATAATAAGTGAGTATGAGATCGACAACTTTACCAATTCGGAGCAAATTATGAGAACTCTATCGACGCAACCACCACACCTCGTCGCCAATATTTTGCTGCGTACTATTCGCGATCCTGAAAGCAATTCACAGCTTATGGCAGATCTTTTAAAAAGAGCAGGCTATAGTATTGAAGCTCTCATGAACTTACCATCTGTGAATCGATGTTTTACAACTGAAGCTAAAAAGCAAGAATTTCGAGAGGCATTTATAGAGGCAGTACGCATAGTCTCTATACCTGATCCAGATATCAGTTTTGAGGCCATTCGTCAATTATGTGTAGATTGTTCCAACATCCAGGTAATCACAGTGAGGTTTCTCAATGAAGACATACGTGAAGGTTTTGAAGCGTTGGCTACTGAGTTATATACTACATATCCCAAGCTGCAGTATATAGGTATCACACGTGGGGAGCAATACGCAAGCTATCATCAATTCCTCTCAGGAGAATCGGAGATTGTGTATGGATACAGAAACTCTGAACCATCTTCACTACCAGTAATAGGCAGGGCGATGGCAAGAAGCAATGAGTATATTATTAATCCATACAGGGTAATGATTCCAGATCATCCAAATAATACGAGTTTTTTCCTCAGTACCTCAGACCTCTTAGTACAAGCGAATTTTATTGTCGATAATATATCCAATCACCCAGGCTTGCAATCTGCATTAACGACAGATGAGCAAATGGATGCGTGCATCGAAGGATGCAGAAACGGCATACATGGCATTGATTTGCGTGGCATAGCGATTACTGATGCTCAATTGGAACGGATGTGTAGAGACCTACCAAATCTTGAACACATAATCCTCCCTGCTCATGCAACTGATGAAACAATGAGGCGGCTAAAAGCAGCAGCTCCCAACTTACAATACATAAATATAGAAGTCAGTAACAGGATTACTTCTGCAGGACTTGCCCATTTTACCTCTGAGGCGCATATTGTCAGAACCTTTACTCAAGTGGCAAGGATGGCAATCATGGACTCCGGACTCTTTAATATCCTAGGAAGCATGATGCCGTAAAAATAATCAATCCCACGTGTACGCGTGGGAGTGATTATCTTGACGTCTCTACTACACAGATGAAGAGCTCGATGAGCTTATTGCACCAATACTTGTAGAAACACTACCTGCCTCAGTATCAGAAGAATCTGTGGATAGGCTTGATATACTACTATTCACTGCCGCAGCAGACACACTCCCAATAGAAGAAGAAATGCTACCATCTTGCAAGGCAGCTCTGCTGACGCCAACATCTCGTACTGGTTCAGCTGGTGCCGAAGAGGACACCGACAAGGCCCCTGACACAGCAGCACCTTGCGAAGCCGCACTAGTTGCAACGGCAGCGGGTATTTCTTCAACTCGTGACACAGACGAAGATGAGGACGCCGACAAGGTCACTGAAGAGGACGAACCTTGTGAAGCACCGTTACTTGCGACGGCAGCGGGTATTTCTTCAACTCGTGGCTCAGATGAAGATGAGGATGAGGACAACGCAGGCAAGGCTGACGAAGACGAGGATGAGGATGAAGACGAAGACAATGGCGGAGCAACAGGCAATGCAGCGTCTATTCTTGCGAACTGGCCGCGTGCTGCCTGCTCATGATCTTGCGCGCGACTAAAGAACAGATTTGCCATGATCCCTGCAATCACTACCGTCACTATTCTCAAACGATTGCCAACAAAAAACTTGCAACTCTCAAAAACCATATCAAGAGCTGCACCATAACCAAGCCCATTGTATAAATTAGCATAGTTCTCATCGCTCAATAATTGAGGATGGCCCAAACATTTGCCAACAACATGAACCACTGCATATCCTACCACACAAGGTATCCACAGACTTCCTGGAAGCAGATGATAGGCCACAATGATTGGCAGTGAGCGCATGATTTTTCGGACGGTCTCACCAAGCTGCGGTGAAAATGTCTCACTTGTCCAATTGACAATGCGTCTCTCGTTCGCCAAATAAAAATTGGTAACAATCGTGGCGACATCCCCAATAGTGCCGTGTATCACGAACCCAATATCGCGGACTGTTGGTTTCACGTTGGTCGTATAAAAGTTTTGTACTGCTTCGGTTTGTGATTGCACAAACGTACTGATTGCATCAACACACATATTTTTTCTCCTCTTTTTTTGTGTCTATAACACGATGATGAGTGTATGCATTCGAAATAAATGACCTATTAAGCATGCATTAAGATTCGTTAAATACCTTATTCAGTGTGACAAAATGTCAGCGCATAGATACGCTTGGGGCAATATGCACGCAAAATAGACGCCGCCCTTTCTAGCGTTGTTCCTGTTGTGCAGACATCATCAATAAGAAGAATCACAGCATCTTCAAGGATGACCTTGTTTTGCTTTTTCAATGCGAAATGCTCGTCAGAGAGCTTTTTACGCTCTTCTGCAGTGACACTCGTTTGTGAAAGCGTAGGAGATACTTTTTTTAAAAGCCTAGCTACAGGCCGCTGTAGGAATATGCCAAGCCCGAGCGCCATAAGCTCGCTTTGGTTATAGCCACGATCGAGTGCGCGCAAAAATGATTGTGGAATATAAGTGATCACATCAGGAGTTGGCCATCTGAGCTCATGAAGCTGCAATAGCAAAAAGGCTGCACATGTCTTGGCAAGAGTGGGATGATTGCGATATTTCAGCTCATGAATGAGCGTCTTTGCAGGACCCATGTATTCAAATGCCGATGCGAGGTAGTCAAAGCTCCGAAGATTTCCCTTACATCGATCGCATCCACCTGCATGTGTAAGCTCACAAAAACAAAACGGACAGCGATTAATACTGCATAAAAGATCGAGCTGATCGAAACAACACTGGCATAACAGCTTATGAGACATTGCCAGTGGCTCTAAACAGTGCACACAATGCTCTGGAGCCAGAAGGCTCCATATCGAATGCATGATGTAATTAAAAATTTTATTCACTTATAAATAAATTACTATATTAAATTTACATATTGTCTTAGGAATGCATATGTTAATTGAAGAATCATAAACTTAATACCCTAAACCGAGCTCCTGCGCCTCTCGAGTCAACTCTTCACGTGCCTTTCGACTTGTCGCATCCATTTTTTTCTTATAAGCCAAAAGATCGGATAACTTTATACGTCGATGTGTTCCTACTTTATGATAAGGGATCTCACCATTTTCTAATAAACGCACCAAAAACGGTCGAGATACATGAAGTAAACTGGCTGCTTCTTGACTTGTTAATTCCGCATGAATAGGAACCAAAGTAACCATATTGCCTTCAGACATTTGGGTAAGAATGTTCAATAGCAAACGAACCGCTCCCGGTGGAATTGCTATTATAAACTCCTGCTTATCTTTTCTAACAACAAACTGCACATCTTTTTTTTCCGTCCTAGGTAATAAAGCGGCCAATTCCTTACTAGAACGAAGAGCAGTTTCAATATCATGCTGCGTTGGCATAACAACTTCTTCTTCCGTGAAAATTAATGTCATAATGACACCTCCTATATGTATTATTTTTCCTGAATGTTACCAGATATTCGAAATAAATGCAATAAACGAAATCCCTTACCAGCAATTCGGACTCCTGAGGGAGTCCGAATTGCGACTATATTCACTATTTTATTACATGCAATGGGGGGGGGGGAATTTACGATTTTGTTAATTAACGAGATTCCAACATATGCCTTGTGATCAATTGCCTCAGTAAATATTCGCAATAATCACAATCAAATTGTTCCTTATTACCTCATTCTGCGCTTGCGAAGAATGAGAAAATACGCTACATTATATAGGAATCAATGGTTAGCCCTCATGTTGTAGACCGGGCCATTGGAACTTGAATATAAACGCGATGTGCGACTTTTTGCTGTTGTTGCCCTTCAGGCAACAATATTGGGGTCATCATCTGACCCAGGGCGTTGCCCTGGGCTGTTGCAATTTTTGCCCTTTGGGCAAAGAAAAAACTATGAACCCTTGTAATTCGAACAGCTCATAAGTTGCACATCACGTATATAAAAAAGGCTGGTGACACCTTTTTGAGTGGTCGGCCCCCCGAAGGGGCGGCTGACCACTTAAATATATACACACACGACATGCTTAGAAAATTACTCGATAAACAATTAGCATTAACAGCACCTGGAAAACCACTCCATAAGCTCAGGCCTCTTGTTTCGGCCCTCGATACGTTTTTGTATGAAGCCCCTAATACCACCACAAAGGGCCCTCATATACGCGACGCTGTCGATGTGAAGCGCTGGATGATGATGGTAGTCGTTTCCTTACTCCCATGCATCCTCGTCGCCATCTGGAATACGGGAATTCAAAAATTTGTATATACAAGTGGAAGCAGCCAACTTATACAAGAATTTTACGCAAGCTGTCACTCGCTCTCCGACTACTTCCACTTTGCATTCAAGGATGGGCGCTACCTTACTATCCTCTGGTTTGGCTTTGCCGCGCTCGTGCCTATTGTTGTTATCTCCTATACCGTTGGTGGCATCTGTGAAGCCATATTCGCTGTCATTCGCGGCCATGAAATTGCTGAAGGATTTTTGGTCACTGGAATACTCTACGCCCTGATTTTACCTCCAACCATCCCCTACTGGATGTTGGCAGCAGGTGTTGCTGTGGGCATTATCCTTTCCAAGGAGCTCTTTGGAGGCACAGGCATGAACATCATAAACCCTGCCCTTGCCTGCCGTGCACTCCTGTTCTTTACCTTCCCCGCTCAAATGTCTGGTGATGTGTGGGTCGGCACAAACCCCACCGTTGTACGTGAAGCCTTAGTGAAAGCCAATCAGGACGCAGGCCTTACTCCTCTTGATGGCTACAGTCAAGCTACGCCTCTTGCAAAGCTCAGTATTGGCATGGATGTCAAACGCGTCCATGTCGACGCAATTGCCACCAATATACCCAATCTTGAAAAGGGCGTTCCTACCTTTCCCGTTATTCACAAGCAATTTGAAACCTGGTCCAGTAAGCATACCAATATGAGTACTGAATCTGCGGCTATCGGAAACCTTTCTCAAGAGCAGCTAAAAAATTTTGTTACATCTCCAGTGACAGAGGGGGGCTTGGCGCTCTCGCCTGATAATTATGAAAACGCCTATCGATTTGCAGGTGTCCAGTATAGTCAAGGTATTCAAACTGATTGGAACTGGTTTCTAGGCAATAAATTGGGCTGCCTTGGTGAGACATCAGTCCTTGCATGCCTTTTGGGGGCACTTCTCCTTATTTATACAGGCATTGGCTCATGGAAAACTATGGTGGCGATGGTACTTGGTGCCTACTGCACAGCCGAGGCCTTTGATCTGTGCTCTCGATTTTTTGGCGAAGATGGGGGCGCATGGAACCCTGCTATACTTGGCTTTCCTGCCTATAAACACCTCCTCTTAGGAGGGCTTGCTTTTGGAGCAGTATTTATGGCAACAGATCCTGTCTCGTCGCCCTCGCTGTCCCTTTCTCAATGGATATATGGATTTTTCATAGGCTTGCTCACTATCCTTATTCGCGCTATCAACCCAGCCTATCCTGAAGGGGTGATGCTGGCTATTTTAATCGGCAATATCTTTGCCCCACTTATCGACCACTATGTCGCAGCCAGCTATAGAAGGAGGCGCCATGCAACCAGCTAAGCGCTCTTTTTCCAATAATCAAACCATCCTCTTTATGGTAGTGCTGAGTTTTGTTTGTGCTTTTATTCTCTCTTTGCTTGCCTCTGCCCTCCAAGTGCCTCAAGAGGAGGCTAAGGAGCTCGATCGCAGCAAAGAGATGCTTGTGGCTGCACGCATTTATAATAACCCCAAAAACTGTTTTCAAACACAGATGAGCGGCACTTTTGTCCCTGCAGTGTATGCTGGCAATGGAGCCCTCACTCCTCAGCCACCTGGCGAGATACCTATTCACCCAACAAAAAGTGAGATTATGCAAGTGGTCGCTGCACGCCTGCGGCCATTTTTAGTAGACAATCAAGGCAATCGTCATAGCTTTGAAGAAGCACATATTGCGCTTGATACCTATATTGCCCAAAATAAAAAAAATGGTTATGCCGACCTTCCGCTCAAACTCATCTATGAACTGCTTTCTAATCCTGTACCAGGCACACCCCAAAGCGTCGAAGGCTATGTGATTCCAGTATCTGGTTTTGGCCTCTGGGACTATATCTACGGCTATATTGCGCTCGCCCCAGATGGTAATACAGTGATTGGTATTTCTTGGTACGAACAAAAAGAGACTCCTGGCCTTGGTGCTAATATCGCTGAAGCTCCCTGGCAAAGCCTGTTTTATGGTAAGAAAATTTTTCAAGCTGACTCATCTGGCAAAACCGATTTCAAAACAGCGCCCATAGGCATTATTGTTGTACGTGGCAAGGTAGTCCAGATTCTTGATCATTCACCCAAAGCAAAAAGTGCCGTCGATGGCATGGCAGGAGCCACACTTACTGGCAATGGGGTAACCAAGGCATATAAAGATACATTGACGCCTTACCGGCCATTTTTCATCAAACTTCACGCTGAACGCAAGGATTAACGTATGACTACAAACACATCCGTAACCCACTATTTTACAGACCAGCTCCTGCAGCAGAACCAGGTTCTGGTGGCTATTTTGGGTATCTGCTCTGCCCTCGGTGTTACCAATCGACTCTCGATTGCTGTAACGATGGGACTCGCAGTCACTTTTGTCACCGCATTCAGCTCTTTTTTTGTGTCATGTTTGCGGCATAAAACGCCAGATAGCGTGCGTATGATTACACAGCTTGCAATTATTTCCCTCTTCGTGATTATCATTGACCAGTTGTTGAAAGCCTATAACTATCCCATCTCAAAAGTGCTCTCCGTCTATGTGGGCTTGATTATTACCAATTGTATCGTGATGGGAAGAACTGAAGGCATGGCAAAAAATGCCCCGCCAATACCTGCCTTTCTCGACGGCCTTGGCGCTGGATTTGGATACGCCATTGTGCTCTTCATCATAGGTTTTATTCGGGAATTTTTTGGTTTTGGCGAACTCTTCAATATGCGAGTGATCCCAGAAAGCTGGTATGCATCTACTGCACATCCTGACGCCTACCAAAATTTTGGCCTTATGGTAACACCTCCGGCTGCGTTTTTCATTATTGGCATACTAGTGTGCTTCGTCAACCTCTATCATGCAAAAAGGAAGGCATAAATATTATGTGGATGGGTAATTACGAACCTATAAATCTTTTTGGGCTTCTCATTCAAGCTGTTTTGATTGAAAATTTCTTGCTGACAAATTTTCTAGGCATGTGCACCTACCTTGCCTGTTCGACGAAACTAAGCACAGCAAATGGGCTCGGTATTGCTGTGGTTTTTGTCATTACAGTATCTGGGTGTTTGAACTGGTTTGTGCATCATTTTGTGACCTCACCAGGAGCTCTCAGCTGGCTCTCGTTTACTGGTCTCGATGCTGCGCACATTAATCTTGATTTTCTGGAATTTTTGCTCTTTATAGCCGTTATTGCTGCCTTTACGCAAATCCTTGAAATTGTCATTGAGAAAACCTCTCCATCACTCTATCGCTCTCTGGGATTATACTTGCCACTGATTGCTGTAAACTGCGCTATTTTAGGCGCTTGTTTATTTGCTGTTACGAGAAACTATCCCTTTATCCCCAATCTCGTCTACGTCTGTGGCTCGGGACTGGGCTGGTGGCTAGCCATTGCTCTGATGGCCGCCATTCGTGAAAAGCTTGCAGGCTCACATGTTGTGCCAGCCTTTAAGGGCATGGGTATTACCTTCGTGATGACAGGCTTTATGTCTATGGCCTTTATGGGCTTTACTGGCATTAACCTGGCCAAGCCGACGGGGGAAATAATTCAATCCCCTTCGCAAGAGACTATTCACTCCCCTTCGCAAGCTCAGGGGAGTGAAACAATAGAGCCACTTGCAAATCTAAATAATTAAAGCGTTAGTAAACAATCCAATAAAAATAAAATAAGGAGAAAAACTATGTTGGATATCTATTTTTTAAGAACAGTTGCTGCACAAAATAGGATGATACATCCTGACACCCCTTTGGAGCGTGTTCACAGACTTGTGAGGCACCGAGGATGGTGTACGCGTACTCTTTCCCTTTCGGACATGAACATGGACATAAATAAATTTAAAATTATAAACAAATATTTTCCTCGTTTAGAATCTGTGAATGTGGAAGGGACTTATTTGAATAATACACTTATTTGTACTACGGGAGAAGTCCATCAGTATTTTCGCAGACCTTGGATGCTGCAAGTCAAGGGACTTCACGTAAACTTGGTTGAATTTTTCAGCAGGGTCACGGTGTAACTTATATCCTACTGTCCCTCTACCGAGGGCAGTAGGAAAATTAACGCATTACATGTGCGCGGCAGCATTTTTTTCTCGCGGCTTTCGCGTATTATTCTTCGTAACGATGGATGCAAACCGATTTTTTTATGCAATTGCATAGATTCCCATAAATTGATATCACCCTGCAGAACCTAAGTGTAGCGGAAATTGGTTGTTTTATGGTACACTTAAAAAATGAATAAAAAGGAAATCAAATACCTATTTCTTATCACGATAATCTTTGTCGCGGCTTGTATAGAAACCGATATCTACCTGCCAGCTTTCTCCGATATGATGCACTACTTTTCCACTTCCGAAGAAGCAATTCAGAGCCTTTTAACACTGAATTTCATAGGCATTTGTGTTTCAGGACCCCTCTATGGGCCTATTTCTGATGCATATGGACGAAAAAAGCCACTCATGGTTGCGCTGGGCTTATTTTTGCTAGGAAGTATTATTACTGTTTTTGCGCAAACATTTGAGCAAATGCTTTTTGGAAGGGTGCTACAGGGCCTTGGCAGCGGTGGAAGCTTTACACTAGGAACCGCTATTATTTTCGATGCATTTCAGAAAGAAAAGGCCGTTCGTGCGCTTAACCAACTTAACTCAATAATTCCTTTTATTATGGCAGGGGCACCCATGCTAGGTGGTTATTTGAATAGTAGTTTTGGCTTTCGTTCAAACTTTTTAGCTATTGCCTTCTTTGTCCTTGTAAGCGTTATTGTATGTTTATTTTCATTTGAAGAAACGCGTCCAAAGGAAATAAGAGCGCCCCTACAGGCAAAAAAAATTCTAGCAGATTTTAAAAAAGCATTTACCTGTCTTGCCTTTTGGCAGCTCACAATGATCGTCAGCCTCATATTTGCGGGCTATTTGGCCTTTCTTTCGGCAACGGCAGTTCTTTTTGTAGTTGAATTTGGTATCAGTAAGGAGATATTCCCCTATTTTCAGGCTGCGCTTCTTTTTGGCTGGGTCGCTGCGAACGTTTGTATGAACCGGGCAGTGGTTAAATGGGGCACAAAATTTGTGAAAACGATGGGGTCGACGCTCCTTTTAATCAGCAGTATTTGGCTTACTTGTGCCTGCTTGCTTACACCCTCAAATGCCTATTTGTTGACTGCTGCCATGGTGCTTTACACCCTTGGTGCCAATTGGATATGTGGCCTCTATTTTCCAGAATGCATGGAAATTTTGCCAGATATAAAGGGTACGACAGCAAGTTTGATTACCAGTGCAAGACTGCTCATCACAGCAGTAGTTGTTACCATCACAGCTGACTATTTCTATAATGGCACTATCTATCCTTTGGCCATTGGTATCATCGGTATTGTCATCTCCATGCTGGCCACCATTGTGCTTTATGAAAGAAAAGCTGGTAAACAGATCCAGGATAGTGCCACAGAGACAGTTTTCGTCCACTAAGAGTTAAGGGTGTACGCTGCTACCGCATACACATCAGGCTAAGGCCATGACTCTCACAAGCTTTGGCACATTTTTTTTACAGGGAGAGCTTCAGGAGAGGGCTTACAGAGAGAGCTTGTCAGAGGCGTGTGGGGGGCTTGACGCTTTGGTGAGTAAGGTCTGGGTACTTTTTTTTACAGGGAGAGCCACAGGAGAGAGATTACAGAGAGAGCTTGGCAGAGGCGTGTGGGTGGCTGGGTGTGTTGGCAAGTAAGGGCTGGGTGCCTTTTTTTACAGCTGAGCAGTCTAAGAAGAGAAATCTTACTCCGAGCCAGGGAGGCACCCCAATGGTGCCAACTTAAAGAAACTTGTAATCAATCAGGACCGAGCCACGGTAGTGGCGACATTTGCCGCTCTAGCCCCGCGTGACTGAGGGCGTGCGCCATGCGCACGACCGAGGGAACGTGGGGTTAGGGAAACGGGTAAAAAAACAGAGCTGCGGTAGCAGCGACACAGAAATGATCTGCAGCAACAATATGTGCATTGATTAGGTCAAATATAATGGGTTTCGCTGCTACCGCAGCTCTGTTTTTATTTCATGCTCCACAACCCCACGTTCCTTCGATCGCACGCAATGCGTGCGATCTTCAGTCACGCGGGGCTAATGAATTCCACCGCTGCCGCGGTGGGGGTCATATCAACTAGAAGCATAATATGGTACGCGTTTGCCTTAAGTTGACACCACTCCAGCCTTAGCCTGATGCATATGCCGCTGCCGCGGTGGGATCCATATCAACTAGAAGCATGATATGTTATGCGTTTTCCTTAAGTTAACACCATTGAGCGTCTTTAATGCTTCTTATAACCCATAATAATCCTCTCTCAATCTCTTGTCCAGACCTTCCCCACCAATACGCCCAAGCACCCCACACGCCTCTGACAAGCTCTCTCTGTAAGCTCTTCTCCTGTGGCTCTCCCTGTAAAAAAAAACTCCCCAGACCTTCCCCACCAACACGCCCAAGCACCCCACACGCCTCTGACAAGCTCTCTCTGTAAGCTCTCTCCTGAAGCTCTCCCTGTGAAAAAAATGTGCCAAAGCTTGTGAGAGTCATAGCCTTAGCCCGATGTACATGCGGCCGCGGTGCTTTCTACCTCACAACTGCCGTCACATGAATCGTTTTGGCCTTGAAGAGCGAAGTGCTCTTCACCACTATCTCCACAGGGTCGACAAAGATGGTGTCATCGGGAAGTGGGTTGCGACCTAGAATCTGCTCGATAAGCTCGGCAAACGTCACGCAGCCATGTGGGTCAATCGAGAGCCCATAACGATTGTTAAACGCCACAATGGGCGTATCGGCAGAGAGTGTTTTTTCGAGATACACTGCAGCTGCCTGCGGGGTTGCAGTAGGTACTATTTCGCCACTAAAAATCTCATCATACATAGCATCAGTAGAGATCACACCGACCGCCTGCCCATCTGTAGCCAGCACCACAAGAGCGGGCTCATGCGTACGTCTCAGGCGTAGCGCCACATCAATTGCAGGGGTATCTTCGGCAACAAAGGTGACGGCGCGATAGCTCTCTGCTAGTTTTGTTCTCTCGTGTGCGCGAATTAGATCTTGCGCTAGCACCATCCCCACAATTTTTTTTGGCTGCTGTGTGTAGATCAAAATGAAAGGAGGCTGCTCCTTCTGAAAAAGCTGGACTGCCATTTTCACCGCCGCCTGCGATGCAAGACAGCACACCGTATCCAACTTCTCCATAAGATGAAAGGCTCGCTTCCCCTTTAAAGAAAAAATATTGTTAATAATAAACTCATTTTCTCTATCGCTCACCTGTCCCATACGATGCTCCTCTAAGAGCTTTTGCAGCTCTTCTCGGCTCAGATGTGCCTCTAGAGCAAATTCTTCTCTTTTTCCAACAATTTTATGTATGTTTTTAAAACATACCTCAACAATGTAGGAAAAGGGGGTTAATAGCTTTGAAATAGGATAGAGTAGCCTAATGCCAAGACGGCTCATATGCTCGGCGTGAATTCTTGCCGCAAACATAGGCACGAGCTCGCCAAAGAGGAGCACAAAAGGCACATGGGTGATAGGGGCAAAAATGGGATCGATACCCACCGATTGATAGAGCCTGCGAGCACATTCAGAGCTGATCATCAAGGCAACATTAACCCCAATAAGGGTGGTTGTAAAAAGTTTCGTTGGATGATCGAGTAAGCTTTGGAGCCATATCGCCCAGCGCACTTTTTGCTTCACGAAGTAGCCAAGACGCAGTTTATTAAAGGAGATATAGGCCATCTCTTGTGTCGAGAAGAAGGACATAATCAACGTCCAAATAAGCGTCGCAAGGAGCCAAAAGAGTGTAGTATTCATTTATTTTCTCTGGATATAGATTCGGTAAATGCGTTTAGGATTGGACGAAAGCACTCGAAAGAAGAGGCTGCCTTCCTGAAATGTTGCCCCACTTTGCGGTATGGTGCCCAATTTCTCAATAAGCCAGCCCCCAATGGTGACTGAGTGGTAGTCACTTTCGAGCTCCTGCTCAAAAAGCTCCGAAACATCATGTAGAGGCATTGTCCCCTTCGCAATAATCGTGTCTTTGCCAACCTTTTCAAATTCGACCCCTTCCTCTTGTTCGCACTCTTGAGTTGCAACCACTTCATCATACAGGTTTTGCTTTGTAAGCATCCCCGAAATCTCCCCATACTCATCTACCACCATCACCGGAAGATCTTTTGCCTCAATATGTTCCTCAAATTGCTCCTGAAGTGCTTGCACAGGCGTTGTTTCCGGTACAAAATGAGGTTTTCGCACAAGCTTCATAACCTCTTCAGCGGTGTGTAGACCCTTTTTATGTATAAGAAAATCTCTCGAAGACACCATACCAAGAAAATGATCCAATGACTCTTTACATACTGGGACCACTGTCATATCTTCGTTTGCAAATAAAAAAATAAGTTTTGATATATGATCCTCAATATCGTAGACTTGCAATGCGCTTCGTGGAGTCATAATATCTTTTGCAAGTCGCTCTTTTAAGGCAAGATAGGACTCAAGAAGCTCAGCTTCTTTTTTATGGATAATACCGAGCTGTTCGGAGCTTTCAAAAAGGTGTTCCAGCTCATCAGAAGACATCGGTTTTTCAACTTTCATAGAAAAGAAAATGATACGCGAAAAGAAATTAGCAACATGCATAATCGCCCGCCTGAGCGGCGTTGATATACCCTGGAACCACTCGTAAAAGGGGGCGGCAAAACAGCTTACCTGTTCATTATACAAAAGACCAAAATACTTAGGAAGGAGCTCACCAAAGAGGAGCACCAACACAAGTGGGACACCCACTTTGAGTATCCAGTCATACTCTTCCCTCACGCTAAAAAGATCGGAGGAAACATCCTGCAGCGCAATATTGGCAATCGTATTCAGCAAAAAAATGGTCACAAGAAGCTCACGTGAGCGCTTTATGAGAACTGCCACTTGCAATTTGCGTGGCTGCACACTATGCGCAAAAGTGCGTATTTTTGAAGAGGAAAGAGAGAAAAAGGCAATCTCTGTAAGTGAAAAAAAAGCTGATGCCGACAGGAGCAGCAAAATAAGAATAATAAGGATCATGATTGCAATGCTGGCTGGACATTGAGCTGTAGTCTGCAAGTTCCCAACAATCCTAATAAATTTGTGAGTGTTGGATTGCCCTTTTTTGATAAAGTTCTATAAAGTGTTTCACGATTCAGATGAGCCTCTTGTGCAACATGTGCCATCCCGCCATTTGCTTGAGCAATATCTCTAAGAGCAATCAAAAAAATCCCAGGGTCTTCATCCTGAAGAGCTGCATTTAGATAAGCCGCTGCCTCTTTAGGATTTTTCAATCTCTCGAATAAAAAATTTTTATGTGGTTTAGATTTTTTCATAAAATACCACCTTATTATTAAGATTCTAAAATTACCTTGACGTAGACGTGCCAAACGAGTTGATACTATTGCCCTTTCCTTTTCACTCAATTCACTTTCCCATTCAACAAAAGGAAAGGTTCCATTAGCACGTTGATAGACTTCTAATTGATACTCTTCGGTCATATCTTTATTGTAGCATTAAGGCTACAATTTTGACAAGAGTTATTCTTCTCATAAGAATGATAAGGATCATGGACTCTCTTCGATAAACACTTTGGTGTAGCCTTCAGGCACAGCTCCAAGGCCTTTTATAATAGAGAGTTCAATCCACTCAGGATCGCTCTGGCTTGCCACTTGTAAGCTGAGCTCCTCTCGGACAGTTTCTGCCTCGCAAATGGCTATTTCGAGTGCTTCTATTTTCTTCTCCATCTTGGACGTTGCTTTATGTACCTTGGCAGCTGCCTGTTCGTACACTCCAAAAACTGCAAAGACGAAGAGCAGCACCCACCAGGTAAAACATGACGCAAAACGAGATTGAGACTGTGGCGGCAGTGTTATTGTTCCCATGGCTCAAATTGTAACTGTTTGGCGATTCTTTTACAACCACAGAGGAGATTGCCATTACTATGAATTATAGGGAACTCCTGCCCGTGCAAGCAAATGCCGAAACACCAAGATAGGATGCGTAATAAGCATCTTAACAACACTGCCCACAGTAACACCAGGAAGAGGTTGAGCTGTAGTTGCCATACCTTGGAGTGCGTCCCTAATAAAATGACGATGCATCTCAAAAAATGGCTCCGGAAGGGCGTCCACTGGGAAAAAAGCCACCTCGAGGGATTCTTCTTGAGGCTTTAAAATGATGGCTTTGCCGGCTACGGGACAACATTCGAGTACAACTGTTACTGTAGCCAGTTTCTTTGCTAAAAAAGAATGGGGATAATATTCGCAGGCTGTTCCTTTACAAATAACCTCAACACCGCACTCTTCTCGCACCTCGCGCTGCACGGCATCAACGCCACGCTCCCCTTCTTCAACACCCCCGCCAGGCAGCACCCAAATAGGCACATCTCGGCGTTTGATGCAGAGTACTTGTGTGCGATCTTCTGAAAAGACTATACCAATAACTGCGTTTTTCATAGTGTCGCTGCTACCGCAGCTCTGTTTTTTTAACCGCTGCCCAACCCCACGTTTCGCCGGCAGTAGCGCGGGCGCGCTACGGCCGTGCTCCACGCGGGGCTAATGAATTCCACCGCTGCCGCGGTGGGGTCCATATTGGTCACACAACTCGGAGACTAAAAGATGTGTGGTAAAGTATGCGCTCCACGCGGGGCTGTCGGCCTTTCAGGTCTCTATTATTTTGTTTTTTGGCCAGGCCTCCGGCCTGGCCACCCAGGGTTTAGTCGCCCCTTCGGGGCTCCTGCACCCTGGGCTATACACATTTCGGCCCTGCGGGCCTTTACTAGGGCTACGACCCAGTCTCCTACCAATCCATGATTTCCCTCTCCCACTCTGGTTCCCAGGGCTTCGCCCTTCCATTTACTTCGCCCTTCCATTTACGGTCCTAGGGACCTATAGGGCTCTGAATCAGACCCTGATTTTAGCCTATTTTAGTCATGTGCAATTTTCCGTAGGAAAATTCGCACATGACTTCACCCTGACCATCCACCCATCCGTTTCCGGGGTAGTATTGAGCTTAGTAATATCGGATTTTAGGGCCGTATTAACCTCCACAACCTCGCCAGAAATGGGTGCGCAAATGTCAATTGCTGCTTTCGTTGATTCCAAAACAACAAATACAGCTCCTTTAGTTAGCTGTGCGCCTATTTTTGGGAGTTCAATAAAGACAATCTCTCCAATCTCCTTCACTGCACGATCGGTAATTCCGATAGTGGCTGTATTTCCCTGCATGTCTACCCATTCATGGGTATCTGTATATTCTCTCATATTCCAACCAACTTGACTGATCCCCATAAATTGGGGCGCGACTCTATAGGATAATCCGTAGAAGAAAGCATACTATCCTGAGGCGCCCCTGTGGACCGATTTACGCGATAAGAAAATCCCAATAGCTGCCCCACCTCTGGCTGATACCCCGTGAGGCTCTCTGTAGGGATAAAAATCTCAGCATCATATCCCCCCTTTCTTTTCTTTATCTTCAGCTGCAGATCTTCGGGGCGACACAGTGGATGCACATCAACACTTCGAAAATGCGTTATCTCTTTACAACGCACACCCTCTACACTTTCTGGTAAGAAATAAAAATGATGGCAAAAGCGATGGATAAGCTTGGCATTTTTCAAATTTTTTGTATCTATAAAAAGTTCGATGGAATCGCCTTTTTGTATCTCTGGGTAGGCAACCGCGATGCTATTAACTGAAACACTCACGTAAAAATGAAGTCCTGTCTCATTCCACCCCATAGAGACATCTGCAAATCCCTTACCAGGCAAGAGAGGTAGCAGTTTATGCTTCTTCTCAAAGCTGCCATTATACTGATGGCAATCAGCAACGTTCGCAAAATAGGATGAAAAAGGAATATTCGCCTGCATGTGTGTTGCTAAAAATTTTATACATCATATGCGGTTTTTCCGAAGGAAAACTGCATATGATGTACTATATTAACTGCATATGATGTGCTATTATTTACCAAATTCTGGCATTGCCTGTTTCTTCTGCATAACTGCAAGCTCTTGACGCGCTATGCTTTGGATGCACTCGCTGCCTAGAAGCTCGCGAGCCTCAGTCACTTTCTGCCTCAGGGCTGCCTCATAAGGCAAAGTCCCCTTTGCAAGCACTTTAAAGAACACAAGCCCAGATTCAGGTGAGAAAACAAGCTCTGACCACTGATTATTACTCCCATCTTGTACAGGCACTTCCAGTGCCTGCTCAGCACCCACTCGTGGAGCAGTTTGTCCTCGTGATACTTGCTCTGTAGACGACACAAGCTTCCATTCCAGCTGGTCAGCCTGAATTGCTTGAGAAGGCTCATTCTTTTCTATTGCCTGCTGTGCCTGTTTCATATAAGGGAAAAATCGCGCCGCAATTCGCGCTTGATTTTCTTGTCGTTTTTGATCTATCCCTTTTTGATCCATCCCTTGCAAACATGCTGGCTGGGCTTTTTTCACCGCCAACACCTCAGCATCGAGTGTGCGAATAAAATCCTCAAAATAGACTTGAGCTACTTGATCGCGCACTTCAGAAAGCGGCTTATATTCACCATCGTCTTTGAGAATGCGAGCTGCTTTTTGATTTTTCATTCGCTGATAGGTACTCTCCAATACCTTATCAAACAGCTTACTCATGGTCCCATCTTGTGAGGCATCTTTAAAAGACATTAGTTCTGCCTCACGCGGCGCTTCAAGCACAACAAAGCGGTAATAATGCACCTTATCTTGCGTATAAGGCTTCTTGGTCACTGCCTCACCCACTGTGGTCGCATCCAAAAGCTGCATAAGCTCAATAGGATTCTTTATCCCCTGCGGAAGCTGTCCTCCCTGATCACGAAGCTCTAATACTTTTTCTGTAGCTGCAGCTTGGTTCATTGCCTCTTCCAGCCATTCTGGATGCTCAGCGACAATTTGAGCCCTGCTATAGGCATCAGCAGCTAAGCGAGTTTTTGAATCCATCATCTCAATCAAAGAAAATCTCTCATCCGCAGTTGTCGCTGCTCCTTTGGCAAGTTCTGGAAATTGCGCCTGCAGTACTCCAAAGTTATGCTCATCGATTTCCCAATTCCAGACATCTCGTACGGGTATTTTGGTCTGGAGCTGGTCTTTATTGACTGTAGTCATGGATACGCGGTAGGTCTTTTTCACAAGCTCTGGGGCTATTTTGCGCACATCAGAGACGCTCGCAATCTTTGTAGGCAGTTGCAGAGGGCTTGTCTTCTTTTCTTTTGGATCCTGAACAGCTCGTAAATAAAGCTCGAGTTTTTCAAGATCACGTAGTGTCTTGCAGTGAAATTGTGGAGGCAATCGATAGAGGAGCACATCCGCATATTCGCTTTGATGTCGATAAAACGGCTCATATACAAGAGGTGAAACTATTACCGAATCCCGGGCAGCATAAAACATGCGTCGAAAGAGCAATACGCTTTCCCAGCAGCGCTCAAGGCGTGTAAGATCCATACCTAAAGCCCTAAGCTGCTCATGAAAAACATCTCCTGCAACCATTGCTTTTGCGCCAAATTTTTCCCTCTCCTGCATCGCATTTTTGAGATTTTCTTGAAGTGAGCCCATCACTTCGGCTTTCTGTACACTATACCCCTTAGACTCGGCAATCTTACTTGCATTCAGAATATAGGCCGCAATGAACTCTACAAAACTCCTTCCAAACCAATCCTGGATGCTATGATACCCAAAAAGTGCAAGGTCCTTAGAGTCGAGTTCTTCATCAGGCTCAAGCCACTCATGCTCTTTTTCCTGATAACGTATGAGATGGCGTACATAAAATGGAGGCAGATATCGATTTGCTAAAAAGAGCTGCACACGTAGGCGAAAGGCATCCTTCGAAGCAGGATCACTTTGTTGTCTTAGTTCATCAAAATCTTTCTTCAATTGAGGTGCAAAATAGTTCCACACCTGCTCAGCCCCTATAAACGATGCATGGGGATGTACGTAAGGCACAAATCTCTTTTCACGCTCGGATTTGAGGGCAAGCTCTGGTCGAAAGGCAGCAAGGTATCCAGGGACAATTGCTTCTGCAATACCTGTTGTTAAAAAATCCTTCGTAATCACACCATCATTAAACATATTGCCATCTTGTGAATAACTCCACAGGTAGGCTTCAGAGGCACTGCTCGAAAGAAAACGAACCATATCCTGCAGCTCCGATTGATATACTGCCGTCCCATCAACCGTATGAAATGCAACGGGATCTGGCACGTTTTCATGTACAAAGGCACTATACGTCCCAAAAAATGTAAATGAAAGCACAATAATAGCGGTAATTGCTATATAGAAATATTTTTGATAGCGTCGTAAAAATTGCATCATACGATAAACATCCTTATCCATTTTTTAGGCATGGGCACGCACGTGGGCCTAATATACCCCCAAGGCTTCTTGTTCCCTATGTCGTAAACTTTCTCGAAAATATACAAATATTAACACATTCTATGCTTAAAAAAAATAAAAAACGCGCTATAATCGATAGGTATCAACGCAAATCACTCGTTGATAAAGAATATAATTTTCCATGTGCCATTTTCCGTAGGAAAATGCGTACATGGCGTAAGACCATGTCATTCATAATAGAAACACTCAAAAAACTACAAAGGCTCACAAAAGCTTGTGGCGTAAGCTACAAAGCATTTCTCCCCAAGACGTTTGTCATATTTCAGGAGGGGTATTCAAAAAACCTGCTCGTTTGTGATCTTTTTGCGGGGCTTACGGTGGCAGTTATTGCCTTACCGCTTGCCATGGCTTTTGCCCTCGGAGCACAGGTTGCGCCAGAAAGAGGGATTTTTACAGCTATTGTCGCTGGCTTTTTGGTCTCTCTCTTTAGTGGGAGCAGATTCCAGGTAGCAGGGCCTACGGGCTCTTTTGTTGTCATTATTTTAACCATTGCTGAGCGTCACGGGATCGAAAACTTACCTGTAGCCATGATTGTCGCAAGTGTCATTTTGGTGGTCATGGGAATTACAAAATGCGGGGTCTTTATTCGTTTCATCCCCTATCCTGTAACCACGGGCTTTACTGCAGGCATTGCAACCGTCATTTTTGCTTCGCAAATTAAAGATTTTTGCGGTTTAGCAATAGAGCAGCCCGCAACGCAGTTTTCTCATCGAATCCTCCAATCATGCCAGCATATGCATACCGCTGATATCTATGCTATAGTGTGCGGCGTCAGTACTTTCTTAATTGTATATTTTTGTAAAAAGTGGTCTCAAAAAATACCTGGAGCCATTATTGCCATATTTCTCACTACTATCATCGTCGCTGTCCTCGATATCCCACTTATTACTATTGAAAAAGTCTATGGCCCTATTGCGGCGCACCTGCCGAGCCCCACATTTCCTGATATTTCCATCGAAAAGCTGAAAAATATTTTTCCCGATGCGTTTGCTATTGCGTTTCTCTGTTCGATTGAATCGCTGCTTGCTGCTATGGTTGCGGACGGACTCACAGGTTCTAGGCACAAATCAAATCTTGAGCTTATTGCAGAGGGCATTGGCAATTTTGGCTCAGCACTCTTTGGTGGCCTGCCCGCTGCGGGCGGCATTTCACGAACGACCACCAACATACAAATGCAAGGCAAGAGTCCCGTTG
>JABDDE010000014.1 GCA_013287775.1 Chlamydiota bacterium | reverse complement strand
GAGCTTAAAATTCCAGCGCGCATCATAGGTAGTGATGTCCAAGGGGCTGTGGCAATTGAGCTTCATGGTCGCCCCTACCTGCCATCGTGTGACCTACTTGGTAATGTAGTATCGCTCTATTCTCCTCGCTCCAAGCACATCGTGGAGCGCTATGTTTATAGCGCCTTTGGCCGCGAGCGTATTTGGGATGAAGATGGCAAAGAGCGAGAAGATTCCGAGCTTGGTAATCCATGGCGCTATCGATGCCTTCGTACAGACCCAACCACAGGTTTTGTGCAGTTCGCCTATCGTGATTATTCCCCATCGATTCAGCGCTTCCTGACACCTGATCCTCTCGGGTATACTAATGGCTTGAACCCCTATGTATATGCACTGAATAACCCTGTGCGTTATAACGACATTTATGGCCTTAGGGCTGTATATGGACCTTGTAATTGCCATGGCGATGATTGCGAGATTCATACGCATGGACGCTGTGGGCATGGCGGCGAGACAGTGCGCTATATAGATGACGAGCCTTCAGATCCGGTACTACCACCGAGTCCTTCGTGGTTTTCAAAATTGAGGAGAGCAGGAGCTGGAGCGATTCACGGTACTGTGGACTTTATTATGGATAATGTTCATGGTGTACAATCGATGTTAACCGATATAGGTGCCATGAGTGACGACGAATCTCCCCTTGATGAGCGTCTTGCTGCAATGGAGGCGATACGACGGCAGCAAGAAGAGCGCATGGCGTACCTTGACAGCGCCGTGCCAGAGACGCTTGGTGTGGATGCTAATGACGAGATTTATCAAGGTGCAAGGCGAGGAACAAGAATAGGCTTAGAAGTAGCATCCGCGGTAGCAGGCGGCTATAGTGCAGCAAGAACTGGGATGCGACTTGCCTCTGCAACCCGCTGGGGCAGCCGCGTTGCCCAAGCTGGTGAAAAGATAGCCCAGCGCATAGGGTTAAGACGGGCTGGACTTGCGGCTAGAAGGGCACCTAATAAATTCCCTCACGATCCCGCAGATTTACTTCCAGAATTACCCAGAGATAGTAAAGGGCGCATACAAGTGGCTGACAATTTGCTCATACGGCCAGAAAAGCATCCATTCAGACCAGGTGATACATATAATCCAAGACACCATGAACAACATTATCATGTTGAAACACGACGTAATCCTAATAATGCTTGGAGGAACGATAACACTATTATATTAAAACCACCGGGATACAAGCCTCTAATGGGTACAGGCTTTCTACCTGGTGAACCTTTTCCAGGAGGATAAGCATGACACACAAAGTGTTTCTTGCCAACATCGATTTTACTGATTTGGAATATAAATCTTGCAAAATGGAAGATGGTAATTTTGTTGTGTATTTAAATTATTGCAATGGGAAGATACTTCGGTTGATTTTTTTTAATGTGATACAATTTTCATATAAATTAGGTTCTTCTGTATCGCATATTTATGAAATTACTGCAAAGAATCCAATATTAGACGAGGCATTGTCGTTTTGGTATGTAAAAGTCCCAAGTGATCATCCTTATAAATTATTTCAAATTATCGATATTGAAGATTTCCCGTTTATTGAAGTTGTGGCAGAAAGAGCAGAGGTGGTTAAAGACTAACATAATTGGAGGATAAGAATGAAGCAGAAAGTTCTTTTTACAGATATCGATTTCGCAGATTCAGAATATAGGTCATGTGAGATGGAAGATACAGATTTTACTGTATACTTAAATTCTTGGGATGGGAAGACCATACGAATAATATTTCACAATACAATACAATTTTCATACAAAATATACGCTGTTGTATCTTATGTTTGTGAAATTACTGAGAAAAATTCAGTATTAGATGAGGCGTTGGCATTAAGGTATGAAAAAATTCCTAACGATCACCCTTATAAACTATTTCAAATTATCGATATAGACGATGTCCCGTTTATTGAGGTTGTAGCTGAAGGTGCACAGGCATTTAAAGAATAGGTGCTGGTTTGCTGCGAATGCAGCAGCGGCTATAGTGCTGTAAAACCCAATATGAGAGTTGCTTTCAACGTACTGTGGCAGGCTGTTGCCAATACCGGTGAAAGGATAGTGCAATTTAGGAAAAACAGTAGGAGACAAACCATGATTAGACATAAATATTTTCAACTAGATTTTGCTGATTCGAGTTATGAACGTTTAGAAATGAACGGAAAAACTCTAACAGTATATCTTACCTCTTGGGATGCAAAAACATTACGAATAGTTTTTTTTCATCCCATTCGCCTCTCGTATAATACTGGATCATTTCCTGAGAATATTTTTGAAATACAGGGAGGTAGTCCTTTTTTACAGGATACAATAACAGCATATTATGAAAAAATACCGCAAAATCATCCTTTTAAGCACTTTCAGATTATAGATATTGAAGACTTCCCATTTATTGAGATCGTAGCGGAAGGTGCGCAGGGATTTAAAGAATAGAAATAAGGTGGTGTGGATACGCGCCCATGGCGATAATTATTATGAACATAAAATTTAATGATTTAGAATGGCATGATGCAGAGTTGTTATCTATTTTTATCAATCGCCGTAATCCAGGGAAAAGTGATAGTATAGAACTGCAAATCAGGTGGCCTGAAACTAATAACACGTCTTTGATGACGTTTCAAGGCTGCTATGCATTCAATGCAAAAATGAATTTCGGAGTCATTGCATGCGAATCTATTTTATATGCTACGTGCATTGTTGATTCATTAGAAGTAAAAATTATTCAAGAAAAATGGCTCAAAATTGGTGTCAAGCTGCCGCATCTTAAATGCTATTCAATTACAACAAATTCTACCAATAGTGTTATTGAAGTTTTTGCGTGTGATTTTCACCTTCAGGACATATATTGAAGTGGTGGTAGCAAAGGCAGAGGTGTTTAAAGAATAACATAAAGGGATAGGATTGAATCGTAAAATTATTTTTAAATGTGTCGATTTTGCTGATTCGGAATATAGGTCTTTTGAAATGATGAATGACCTTTTAACAGTTCTGCAACCCGCTGAGGCACTCGTGTTGCCATTGCATATCAAGCTTCTAGTTGATATGGACCCCACCGCGGCAACGGTGGAAGCTCATTAGCCCCGCGTGACCGACATACTTTACCACACATCTTTAATAGTGGCGTAAACCCAAAGGCTAGAGTGATGCCAACTTAAAGAAACTTGTAACCAATCAGAACCGAGCCACGGTAGTGGCGGAAGCTCATTAGCCCCGCGTGCAGTGAAGGCTGCGCGCATCGCGCGCGGGCCGAACGGAACGTGGGGTTGGGAAACGGGTAAAAAAAACAGAGCTGCGGTAGCAGCGACACACAAATGTATCTCCAATTATGTGCCTGGATTATGCCACATACAAATGGGTGTCGCTGCTACCGCAGCTCTATTGTATTTCATGCACCTGTAACCCCACGTTTCGTAGGCCGTAGCGCGAGCGCGCTACGGCCGTGCTCCACGCGGGGCTAATGAATTCCACCGCTGCCGCGGTGGGGTCCATATTGGTCACACAACTCGGAGACTAAAAGATGTGTGGTAAAGTATGCACTCCACGCGGGGCTAATGAGCTTCCACCACTACCGTGGCGGGATCCATATCAACTAGAACATGATATGGTATGCGTTTTCCTTAATTGACACTACTTGGATATAATCCTGTCATGTGACAGCGGAAAATACATGGAAAGAAAAAAACCGGCAAAATAGTTTTCCGTGGTTGGTCTCCCTCAGGAAGACTGACCACTCATCTTTTTTATCTGGTAAAATTTTCATGTTTTGGTTACGATGCTATGCATAGAGTTATTGTTGTCAATGTAATCAGGGCCCTTACATTGTCCCTGTGGGATATAACACAGGGCCGTTCATGGCCTAAAAAGGAGAATTTTTTATGAATACACAGTTTTGGACAGCTGTAGTTTTTCTTATAGGTGTTTTTGGAGTCACTGCTTGGATATTGTATCGTCTCTCGCATAACTCCAAAACATATCGCAAAAATCGAGTACTTAAGTGGTTGCCTGAAGAGGAGCAAGATCTGAAAGCATTCCTGCAACAGATTAATGCAGCGGATACGGAAGAAGCACTCCAAGAGATAACAGGAGCCGCAACACGACGTTTTCCACAACATCATGGTATCTTGGCTGCGGCACAAAGAGAGCGACTTGTCGCATTGCCATGCAACACCACCAGATCTTTTGAAGAAGAAGAAGCCTCAGTGCGCACATTATGGCGTATACAACTTATTGTTGTTACATGCGCTCAGGTGATTCTTCTATTTATGAGTTGCTTTATGAACCGATGGGGAGAATTTGAATTGGATGGGCTGTTTCTTATAAGTACCGTGGGAATCGCGGTGATGCAAGGCATTCAATATTATTGTTCATTTATGAAAAAAGGAACCAAGTTTCTTACTTATTCTCTAGTGTCAACAACCCTTGTTGGACTCCCAAGGCTTTTAGTGAATATTCCGTTATTAGGCGGAACCTTCGTAATTGCCCAGCTCGCATGTTGGGTATTTTTTGTTGTGACAAGCTACCGTTTGCTTCGAATAAATAAAATGATACAAACGCGAGAGCAGCTTCATTATTTGACAGCATAAGGTATACTGCGAGGCGCTGATTTTTTTCGTTTTTGTGGACCAAAATCCGCGCTTTTGTCATTGGATGAAAACCCTTCGCAAATTGTCCCCCAGGGCGTTGCCCTGGGCTATACATGTTGTGGCCTTTCAGGCCACTATGGTGAATTTGCGAAGGGTTTTCCCCACTGCCAAAATCATCAAATTTTGGCCGAAAAACGAAAAAAATCAGCGCCCCGCAGTATATAACCTCATGTGCAATTTTCCTTAGGAAATTTCACATGAGTACATAGCCACTATTCCAAATGAATCCAGGACAGGAATTCTGGATATTAAAATTTAATTTTATGTATATAAAGGAGGTTTTTATGCGCACCGCATTTTTGTTATCTTTTCTCGTAGTGATGAGTATATCTTCCAGTTGTTTTGCGGAAGAAGAAAAAAAAGCCAAGCCAAGCCTCACATGTCACATGACGAGGATGTGGAAAGGCCCATTCGGCGATATGCCTGTAAATCAGTATCAAGCTCATAATTTACCAATTGGGCAAAAGTTTAGAGTTATTTTCGAGAATCTCAAAGGGCCTACCTGTGAGGTGGAAGGAATAGTAGAAGAGGATGGTCGACTTAAAGTCAGTTCTCTCACTGATAAAACACAGCAGATTTATCTAGATGAATGGGAACATCCAGCAATTGGTTTGTATCTGCCAGGAGAGCCTCTAACACTATCTCTTATTTCACCAGATGAAAAAATAAAAATAAGTACTATCAATATACATAATCCAATTGAAGCATATGGCAGCGGAGATGCACACATTTCACTTATACTCACAGACATAAATTGTAAAAAACATCTATTAGCGATGCAAGGATTTACTCCATTTGAAAAAATTAATATAAATTATCATTCATGCGATAAAATAGTGTCTTCTGAAGTTGAGATATGGGCAAATGGCGCTCAAAAAATTTCCTTAGTACCGTACTCCTCGGAATGGAGTGGTGGAAAGACAACAATAGAAATTATTAGGAGTAATAAGGAGACATTATCATTGACGTATGACTGGGGAGACGTAGCTATAGCTGCATTCAAAGAAAGGAAGCGACAAAGGCAAGAATCACGACAGTTGCAGGCTGCAATTGCCGACAAGAAATGATATAACCATGCCTAATGCTACACACAATATCTACACCTGTCCCATGCATCCAGAGGTCAAGCAATCACAGCCTGGCTTTTGTCCTATATGTGGGATGACTCTTGAGCTACAACTAAGCCCGCAAGGCCGCAGCGAAAAAGAGACCTCCCCAGAAGACACATCCTACAAAAACATGCTCTACCGGTTTTGGGTAGCGCTGGTATTTGCAGCGTGTGTCATTTTTCTGGCTATGTATGGCGAGTCCTATGTTGTCTCTCCTATTCTTTCTGCCTGGCTGCAGCTTCTTTGTGCGGCCATTGTTGTTTTTGGGGCGGGTGGCTTTTTCTTTCAGAGAGCCTGGGTGGCACTGAAAGGGGGCGCGCTCAATATGTTCTCACTAATTTCCTTGGGCGTAGGTGTGGCCTTCTTCTATAGTGCAGCTGTTGTGATGATTCCAGGGCAGCTACCCGCCTATCCCCTCTATTTTGAAACTGCAGTCAGCATTACTGTACTCGTCTTACTCGGGCAGCTTCTTGAATCCAAGGCACGAGGCAAGACGAGCGCGGCTATTCGGCTGTTACTCGAGCGTGGTGCAAAAAAGGCACACCGAGTACAAGGGGGGCATACACAAGATGGGCAAGAGGTGGATGTGTCGCCTGAAGAGCTGCAAGTGGGCGATAGTGTGCGTGTGCGCCCAGGAGAAATTATTCCCGCAGATGGTGTCATTACTAAGGGCGATGGCTGGATTGATGCCTCCATGTTAACTGGAGAGAGCCTTTCCACTTTCAAGGAAGTGGGTGATAAGGTAGCTGCAGGCACCATTAATGAACGTGGAAGCTTTTTGCTGCGCGTGGAAAAGGCTGCCAATGAATCACTCTTGGCCCGCATTGTGCAGATGTGCAGCACAGCAATAGCCACGCGAGCTCCCGTACAAAAGCTTGCAGATACCATATGCGGGTATTTCGTCCCTGTGGTTGTTTTATTATCAATTATTACATTTTTTGTGTGGCTATTTTTGGGGCCCGCACCTGCTTTTGGCATGGCGCTTATGAATGCGATCTCGGTAGTTATTATTGCGTGTCCCTGCGCACTTGGCCTTGCAGCGCCGCTCTCCATTGTGGTGGGCATGGGAAAAGGGGCGAGTATGGGAGTGCTTATTAAAGATGCAGCCAGCCTAGAGCGCCTTGAGAAGGTGGATACCGTGGTATTTGACAAGACTGGGACGCTGACAGAGCGTGACCTTACGTGTAGCGATGTCAAGCCCTATGGGAGCATGAGCGTACAGGAGCTTTTGCAGTATGCGGCATCGGTGGAGCAGCTGAGTGAGCATCCTATAGCACGAGCAGTAGTGGCAAAAGCAAAGCGTCTTCATGTAGAGCTGCATCAAACTGAAACATTTTCCTCACAGCCAGGAAAAGGGGTTTTAGGGATGGTGGACGGCCATATAGTCCATGTGGGCAAGCTTGGCTATTTAGAAGAAAAGAAAGTAGCGCTTCCCGAGATTATGCCCCAGATGTATACTACGCTCTATGTAGGCATTGATGGAAAATATGCGGGCAGCCTTACAGTGGAATCTCAGATACGAGTGAGTGCAGAAGATGCCGTGAAGACACTTTCACGCATGGGAATACGACTTAATATGCTCTCGGGAGATACAAAAGATACAGTACGAAATGTGGCAGAAAAGCTGGGCATTGACACCTATCAGGCAGAAGTGTTACCAGTTGGAAAACTTCAGGCTGTCCAGGAGTTGAAGGGGAAGGGATACATTGTGGCCATGGCAGGCGATGGTATTAATGATGCTCCTGCTATTGCTGCAGCTGATGTGGGTATTGCTATGGGAACAGGAGAAGACATTACGATCGAGACTGCAGATGTGACGCTTACTGCCGGTGATTTATTAGGGATAGAGCGAGCCTTGCTTTTAGGGCGTGAAGTTATGACAAATATTCGCCAAAACCTCTTTTTTGCCTTTGCCTATAACATTGCGGCCATCCCCATAGCTGCAGGAGTGTTATATCCCTTTACAGGCCTGCTTTTGAACCCTATTATAGCTGCAGTGGCAATGACGGTGAGCAGCTTATGTGTGGTAATAAATGCCCTCAGGTTACGGTATGGACCAAGAAGTTGAGACAGTAAGCCCAGAAGATATCCTTAAGGCAATTCAAGAAGTAGAAGAACAGGGCAAGAAAGGTAAATTAAAAATATTTCTTGGTATGGCAGCAGGTGTTGGCAAGACCTATGCCATGTTGCAGGAGGCTCATGCGCTGATCAAGCAAGGGGCAGAAGTCGTTGTTGGGGTCATAGACGATCATGGAAGGAAGGAGACACGCGAGCTTATTAATGGACTCGAGATGCTGCCACCTCTTGAAGTGAGCTATAAAGAGACAGTCTTTTATGAGTTTGATGTGGATGCAGCGCTTAAAAGACGTCCACAGCTTATTTTAGTTGATGAGCTTGCCCATAGTAATATTCCAGGATCCAAGCATCTAAAGCGCTGGCAGGACGTACAGGAGTTGATAGAGCATGGCATTAATGTCTATACCACTTTGAATGTACAGCATATTGAGAGTTTGAAAGATATTGTCGAGAGTGTGGTAGAGATTCCGATACGCGAGACGGTTCCCGATTCTATAATTGAGCAAGCTTCGTTTATTGAAGTGATTGATATTCCTCCAGATGGGCTTCTCGAAAGGCTTCGTGAGGGAAAAGTCTATCTTGGTGCGCAGCCTGAGATTGCTATGCAGCACTTCTTCCAGGAAGACAGGCTTACTGCACTTCGTGAAATCATCTTACGCTTTGCGGCAGAAAAAGTGGATCATGAGCTGCACACACTTGCTGTGCGAGCCGGCCGTGGGGCGCGCTGGAGAACCCATGAGCGTCTTATGGTTGCGGTAAGTCATAGCCCGCATTCGAAAAAGCTTATTCGTACAGCTCGAAGACTTGCCTTCACCCTCGATGTGCCTTGGATTGCTGTCTATGTCAATACAGGGGCTGTGTTAGATGATGAAGATAATGCCAACCTTGCCAAAAACTTAGAGCTCGCTCGTGATCTTGGGGCAGAAGTCATTGCCACCAATGATCCAGAAGTCTATAGCGCGCTTTACCGAATTGCACGTCTCAAAAATGTGACGCAGATTATTATTGGAAGATCGCCAAGGCGAGGACTTTTTGGCCTGATAAAAAGGCAGTCGCTCCTCGAGCGTCTTGTTATTGAATGCCCTGATATTGATATCCACGTGATACGACAAGAATCTGAGCTACAGGCGCGAAAAAAGATCTCTTTTTCTCTCTATCCTGCTCAGGCAGAAATGATGCCATATCTCATTATGAGCGCCTGTGTTCTCTTGCTCACTCTTATTAATTGGATGCTTTTGCCCTTCGTTGGGTACTTGGTAACGGGATTTATCTTCTTGCTGGGTATTTTGACGATGAGTCTTTTCTTGCGCAAAGGCCCTATTTTTGTGGCTGCAATCCTCTACGCCCTTATTTGGGACTCTTTTTTTATTCCTGAGGGCAATGTGTTTACCATCTTACCCGGCGAGAATGAGGCACTTTTAGGCCTCTACTTTTTGACGGCCATCCTTACCGGCATTTTGATTGATCGCGAACGAGACCATAAGGAAATGCTTTTAAAGCGAGAAGAGCGAGTGCTAGCGCTCTATGAAATTGTGAGGGGTATTGCGGAAGCAGCCTCATCGGAAAAAGTACTACAAGATACGAAGGAAAGAGTGGGCATTGTGCTCAATGGCAGCTGTGAGATATTTCTGAAGGATCCTGATAATGGACTGCTTATTCCAGATACTCCATTTTTAGGCAAAGATGAGAAGGCAAAACATGCGCTTATGTGGGTCTTTGAAAACAATAAAGAAGCTGGCTGGTCAACCCCAACGCTTCCAGGCGCACATGCCCTCATGATACCACTCAAAGGGTTTCATGATGTAGTAGGCGTCTTTGCCTACAGGCCAAAAATCCCTTCGCGTGTGCTGACGCACGAGGAGAAAAATTTCTTCTATTCTGTGGGTCACCAGATCGCTGCCCACTTTGAGCGAGAGTATTCTACTAATTCTACTGCCCTGTCACTGTCCTCGGGGCAGTAGAATGACATACATCCACGATCCCCTTGGCAATGGCCCAGGCAAGGAGACGGATGTAACGAGGGTTTTTCAGGTTTTTTGCTTCTTTGGGATTGGATAAAAATCCCCCTTCTATCAATACTGCAGGCATTTTTGTTTCACGTATGACGCAGAAATTGCCATGCCGTATTGTGGGTGTGCGAAGCGGTGCTACTTTTGCAATGCGGTGAACAATGGCTGAGGCTAATTGTTTTGATGCAGCTGCCCTTTCTAGGCTTTTATCTGTTTCATACACATACACCTCTACCCCTTTTGCAGAGGTAGGTTTGGGGGTGGAATTGTAATGGATACTTACAAAATGCGTACAGCGTTTTTTGGTGGCGATATGCGCTCGTTCTTTAAGAGGCACAAAACGGTCAGTACGACGAACCATAACCGTCTTTATACCAAACGTGTGCAGAAATTCTTGTACTTTCAACGCAGTCACCAGCGTCAGCGTTTTTTCTTTTGTGTGTGGGGGTGTAATAGCTTTTGCACCAGGATCATCTCCTCCATGGCCTGCATCAATGCACACACATATTTGTGAAGGTTGTTTTTTGGGGCTACGGCTCTCTTGTTTTTTGGTAAGTAGCACGGGTGCTCTTGTTTTGGGAGCCGTATCTTTTCCTCGTTTCACGCACGATGTGGAGAGGAAAAAAATAAATATAAATAAAATTCTAAAAAATACAATAATTTGTTTGGGACGCATCATGTGTTTTTTCCTGAATAACCCAGGGCGTTGCCCTGGGCTGTTGCAATTGTTGCCCTTCAGGCAACGATTGTACGGTGTTTTATTAACCCAGGGCGTTGCCCTGGGCTGTTGCAATTGTTGCCCTTCAGGCAACCTATTATTACTCTCCTGTCCTGAGCTTGCGAAGTGACAGGAGAGTAGTATTTGCAATTTCCCGATCATCAAAATCAATGGTACTATGCCCAAAATACTGTTTTGTCTCATGGCCTTTGCCAGCAATAAGCACTGTGTCCTGAGGCTTTGCCATGGCAATTGCCTGTTCAATAGCGGCTTTGCGGTCGACAAGCTTAAGGTGTTTTTCTGGGTGCATAAACCCTTGCGTAATTTCTTGTATGATTTGCTCTGGTACCTCTGAACGGGGATTATCAGACGTCACGATGACCACATCGGAGAGCTCTTCAGCAATGCGTCCCATAAGAGGTCTCTTTTCTCGGTCCCGATCTCCACCACACCCAAATACGGTAATGAGCCTTCCTGCATAGTGGTGCCTCAGCGTTTGCAGAACCACCTTGAGCGGCTCTGGTTTGTGGGAATAGTCGACAAAGATGTTGATACCAAGAGTATTGGGAACAGGCTCAAGGCGCCCTGGCGCTGGCTGCAGGGTGGCAAGATGAGGGGTAACCCCTTCAAGTGTATGTCCCGTATGCACACAGGCTCCCATCGCAGCAAGGGCATTGTACACATTGTGACGCCCAAGAAGAGGGGAGTGAAGCGCATGTGCTCTTCCACGATACGTCACCGTAAAACCAGAAGAGGTAATGGCGCTCGCTTTGATATCTGCCTCGTTGTCAATGCCATAAGACAGGTAGGGTATCTGGCAGCGCCTCATAAGCTTTTGCCCCCATGGACAGTCTGCATTGATAAGCGCCGCTTTTGCCTGACAAAAAAGCGCATATTTTGCCTCAAAATAGCTCTCCATGGAGCCGTGATAGTCAAGATGCTCATGGCTCATATTGGTAAAGATAGCCAGATCAAAGTCCAGGCCTCGCACTCGTTGCTGATCAAGCGCATGAGAGGTCACTTCCATGACGCATGCCTTGCACCCAGAGCGCACCATCTCTCGCAGCATCTTGTAGTTGGCAATCACATCTGGAGTCGTATGCGAGGCAGGATAGCGATGCTCGCCTGTTATATATTCAATAGTTCCAATGATTCCAGATCTATATTTCTGATGATCGAGGAGGTGTTTGATGGCATAGGCAGTGCTTGTTTTTCCTGCGGTGCCCGTAATGCCGATCATGGTAAGCTGTTTGTGAGGATGTTGGTAGAAGGCAGCAGCGCTGCACGCTTCGGCAAATGCGACATCTTTATGAATGAGCTGTGTGATAGGCAGTGTGGGGTCATACATATCGGTAAGGCAGCATGAGGCGCCTGTGGCTATCGCGTCACGGATATACAGAGTACCATCATGTGTGCGCCCCCGTTTTGCAATAAAGAGATAGCCTGGGGCTACTGTCTTGGAGTGTGCTGACAGGCCTGTGATATCAAGATCTTTCGATCCAATACACGTAATTTCAGGGATGTGTTTTATTAATTGACGTATTTTCATTCCATTCTTTATACAACATTTCTGCTTTTTCTACCGCATCTATCCAATCCGCTTTTTTAGGATCGTAGCGCGGATCGCTTTTAGGGTATCCGTGAGGGTCATCTGGAGGAGTGCCCAAATATTCGAGGGTGCGCCGTCCAATTTCACGAAAAACGGGGCCACACGCAAGACCACCACGTTGATTAAATCCCTTACCAGGAATAAAGCAGACTTTTGGCTCATCCATGCAGACGAGGAGGACAAAAGCAGGTTTTTCTACAGGCGCAAAGCCTACAAAGGTGGTGACATTTTTTTCTTTGGAGTAGGTTCCACCGACAATTTTTTCACTCGTTCCCGTCTTGCCCGCTTCTGTGTAGCCCCAGATATTGGCAAGAGGGGCAGAGCCTCCCCTTTTAGTGACGAATTTCATCCCCTTATGAACCTCACGAATGATATCAGCATCGAGAACATGAGGAAATGCCGCTTTGCGAGCTTGAGGAGTATTGTCGATTAGGGTTTTGTCTTTGCTCACAATTTTACGAATGAGGGTTGGCTGCACCAGTGTGCCCCCATTTGCAAAGATAGCAAAAGTGCGTACCATTTGTAGGGATGTCGCCTGCACATTATGGCCCATGGCAAGTGAATAGGGTGTGGGAGTTGACCATTCGAGCTTGCCATTAGGATGGGTTTTGCCAGGTGTTGGCAGCACTCCCGAGCTCTCTGAGGGGAGCTCTATGCCCGTTTTTATGCCAAACCCAAAAGTGCGCTCAAGCTCGTTTCGATACCAATTTGCGCCAAGTGCATTGATAATACGATGGACAAGTGTTGCGACGTAGATATTGGAGGATTTTTGCAGGCCTAGGTACATGTTGAGATAGTGATGAAAGTGTGTATCTTTGAGGGGTTTGCCTGCTCTCCCAGGAAAAGAGCCACGCGATGTGTCAATTTTTTCTGTGGGTGAAAAAATCGGTTTTTTGCCTTGCGCAATGAGTGTTTTGTTTGCTTTTAGGGCAATGGCGCAGGTGACGGCTTTCATGATAGAGCCCGGCTCATTGGCATCGGTAATGGCCTTCACTTTGGTATCTTCTATGAAGTGAGGATCGTTAAAATAGCGTTGGTAGTCATCTGGCACGAAGAAAGGGTATTGCGCAAGGGCTAAAATCTCTCCAGTATAGGGCTCCATCATAACTGCCCATCCACAGCGCGCTCCACACTCTTTCACGCCCCGTTCTACCTCCTCTTCAGCAATAGCCTGGAGGCAATGGTTAATAGTAAGAAATACATCGGCTCCATGCTCTGGTTTTTCTATGACAAGGCTTGTCTCCAATGAGTGCCGAGGAGAGCGCATGAGCCGTCTTTTTCCCAATTTACCACGCAATACGGCATTGCAAGAAAGCTCTAAGCCTCCTGTGGGGTATGCCTCATAAGAGGTGTCATCTTTTTGCAAACGCACTGTATGCATGACCTGGCCGAGGAGCTTGCCAAAGGGGTGTGAGCGCTGGGTATCGCCAACACAAAAAAGAGCGTTGGGCTCGATTTTTTTTTGCCGAGCAAAGGGGCGCCACCAGGCCAGTAAGCTATTTTTCACGCTTTCATCTATCCATGCAACAAGCTTGCGAGAGCGGCTTTTTTTATAGAACTGGCTTTTATAGCGCGAAAGTTCGGCAGATGTAGGGCGTACAAAAGTGAGAATTTTAGCAGCAATTTCTTCTTTGTATTTTGCATCAATTGCCTCAGGATCAATGTAGAGGTGATATTTAGGGATATCGAAAGCGAGTTTAAGGGGAGCAACAGGTGCGCCTTTTTTAAGGGTGGTATTGGCATAGAAGGTGCCGCGTATAAAGGGTTCGGACACATCGAAATAATGCTGCCCCTGTGCGATATGTCGCCACTTATTGTTTTCGCTGATTTGAATACGAAAAAACTGGCCTACAAGCAAGGTGAACAAGAAAAAGACAAAGCTTGCTAAAATCAGCAGTCTTTTTTTATTTGGCGCCTGGAGCCTCGTGGGCGGCGGCAAGATGTGAGGAAGCTTGCGAGTCTGCATAGTGATGAGGGAGTCTCACAGTAATGATATCAGTTGTGAGGGGTTGTTTTAAATGGCTAAATTGCGGCTTTCTTGCAAGTTCCATCAAGTTGAGGGGATTTTCAAATTTTTCGATCTCAAACTGCAGGCGCGTATTTTCATCCTGAATGGAGCGCAATTTTTTTGTAAGGGTGGGTACTGTCATGCGCGCGGCGGTGAGTGTATTGCGGCTGTCGATATAACAGTACAGCGCAATCCCAAGGCAGGTAAGGCAGAGGAGGAGTTTTATCATTCTACTACCCTCTCGCTTTGCTCGGGGCAGTAGAATAAATACTATCGCTACCTGCAAGTCTGTTTCTTAAGCTTTTTAGCATATGCTATAGTGTACACAGAAATGACTTGTTCTGCAATGAATAATGGTATTAACGCCATGTGCGACTTTTCCTGCCGGAAAAGTGCACATGGCGTGTATTAGGAACTATTGGCTTGAGGGGGGGCGCGCACGCTGGCGTAGTATTTCTAACACATAGTCAACCATTCCTACGCTTACTCGATTATTTCTGTTATTTTTGAAAGCGGCGGATAGTTGGAGCGCAACTGGTGGAGTGCCTTCAACAGGAGTATTATTCGGATGTAACAACACAGCATGATATTCTCTAAGGCCACAATTTTGAATTCCCCAGCGGCGACCATCTGGAGTTCCTACGATGACATAAGGTCTTTGTGGATCATTGACGTGGGACAACTGATTCATGAAATCAAGATTTCCATTTTCCACTAACTCCATAAATTGATTACAGATAGTGAGTTTGAGGGGGTCTGCTGAAGGCAGACGTACAATATTTATAATTCTTGATAATGCATTGCCTTCGAGCTGGGTTATAGTGCCATTTTTTGATAAAACACGACATGAATGTATGCTTCGATTCTCATCAATATCAATGATGTAGAAGGGACCATTGTCTGGGTGAAGAGGATCTGCCGCAAGCGTGATAGTCACTGGTACTGGCGGAGTTTCGTAATAGCCCATTTTGTTTTTTTCTCGTTCTAAAGAGCCATCTTGCAGGGCAGCAACAACCCGTGTATGAAACTGTTGTGTCAGTATTTCTTGTTGTACCTGGTGAAACTGACGTTGTAATGCGCCCGAAGGATGAGATACATGAGCAGTGAGTTGAGCAAGAACCGCAGAGAAGTTGTTTAAATCACGAAGAGACGGTGATGTATGACTATGTAATTGATATGTTATTCTTCGTATGACAGATAATGCAATTTCTTTTGTTACGTCTTTAGTAATTTGAATGTTACGATCTAGTATCTCTGTTGCCTGTAGTTGATTATTGATTAGCTTGCTTACTGCTTTAAGACGTCTTGATAAATAAAAATTTTGAAAAGAAAACGATACTGTCGTATTTTGCACCAGTGAGGCGCACTTTTTTCGCAGCTTTTCCAAATGTCTTGGCGCGATACCCCCTTGTTCTAATCGTTTGCCTATTTCGGTTAGAATGAGGTTCGCAGAAGCTCGTGTTATGCGTGTATCTGTTGGTGATAGGGTGTTCTCAGACTCAGTGATCCAACGAGTGATCAAAGCTTGGGCTGTTTCACCGGTTTCAAGAAGTGGTGATGTCATAACTCCTCCTTGATCCCTATATATATGATTCAAATATTGTTTTCTAGTTTTTTGAAGAATAAAAGGAGAATGCGCGGCATAAGGGATATTAGCATAACGAACGTCATAGCTAATACAAGCCATGGTTGCTTTTTTTTACAGGGAGAGCCACAGGAGAATAGCTGCAGAGAGAGCTTGTCAGAGGCGTTAGGGGGGCTTGGAGTGTTGGTGATTATTGCCTGGGTTGCTTTTTTTTACAGGGAGAGCTGCAGAGATCCGCGACGGTTTGGGATGTTCGATGCATTTTTAGTGCTTCTTATAAGCCCATAATAATCCCTTAGCTTTCTCTCTAATCTCTCTGTCCAGGCCTTTATTACCAATGCCTTTAGCACCCCACACGCCTCTGACAAGCTCTCTCTGTAAGCCATCTCCTGCAGCTCTCCCTGTTAAAAAAATGTGCCAAAGCCTGTGAGGGCCATGGCCTTAGCCTGATGCGTATGCCACTACCGTGACTCGGTTCTGATTGGTTACGCTGCTTTAATGGTAATGTCAACACCAGCTGGGAGAGAGAGTGTTTTGAGAGAATCGATGGTTTTTGGCGTTGGATTGAGAATATCGACAAGACGCTTGTGAGTGCGCATTTCAAACTGCTCTCGTGATTTTTTGTCCACGTTAGGGGAGGTGAGCACAGTAAATATCTCGCGTCGTGTAGGAAGAGGTATTGGACCCACAATCATGGCGCCAGTGCGCTTTGCTGTCTCAACGATATCTTGTGTCGAGCGATCAAGTACACCCTGGTCATATCCCTTCAAACGAATACGTATCTTTTGACGAGAAGATGACGAGCTGCCTGAAGCTTGTGGTTTTTGTCCGGCGTGTGCTTCTGGACGCTTTTCAGACTGCTTTTTCTCTTGTGGCTTGTGCGCTTCAGCTTTCGGCTGCTTCTCGGCTTTCGGCTGCTTTTCGGCTTTTGGGGCCGCAGGCTTGCTCTGAGCTGCGTGTTTGCTTTCGTGGTTACCCTCTGTTTTGCCTGCAGGCTTGCCTTCTTGTTTGTCTTTTGGCTTACTTTCTTTTTTTTCAGCCTTCGGAGGCTTTACTTCTTTTTTATCTTCTGTAGTCATGATAATGTGTTGTTGCCCTTTAGGCAACGATTGTATGGTGTTTCATTAACCCAGGGCGTTGCCCTGGCGGTTAGCAATTGTTGCCTTTCAGGCAACAATATTATTGTCATTGTTTAACCCAGGGCGTTGCCCTGGCGGTTAGCAATTGTTGCCCTTCAGGCAATTGTTATTTCGTCATATGCAATTTTTCGAAAGAAAAATTCGCATATGACGTTATTTCTTACAAATCTCTTCCTGAATCTTCACTGGCACCTTCTCAAAGTGGCATGGCTCCATCGTGTACGCAGCTCGTCCTGAGGAAAGCGAACGTAGTGTTGTTGAATATCCAAACATCTCACTGAGAGGAACAAGCGCATGAATCACCTGTGTTCCGCCTTTCATGGCATCTTGGCCTAAAATTTTTCCACGTCGGCGGTTTAAGTCACCAATGACGTCACCAATACATGCCTCGGGGCAGGTGACGTCTACCTTCATGATAGGCTCGAGAATCACAGGAGCACACTTCTTCGCAGCTTCTTTTATAGCCATGGCACCGCAGATCTTAAAGGCAAGCTCCGAAGAGTCGACTTCGTGATAGGAACCAAATACAATAGCCACTTTGGTATCTACAAGAGGATAACCAGCAAGTACCCCTGTGGTTAAGCCTTCTTCAACACCCTTGATAACAGCAGGAATGTATTCTCTCGGAATAACACCGCCAACAATCTTGCTGACAACTTCATTGCCTTTGCCTGGTTCATTAGGTTCGATTTCAAGCTCAACGTGCGCATACTGACCACGGCCACCACTCTGCTTCACAAACTTCGTTTGGCAGCTGCCTGGCTTTACAATAGTTTCCTTATAGGCAACTTGTGGCGCGCCGACACTAGCCTCAACGCTAAACTCGCGCTTCATGCGATCATAGATAATCTCGAGGTGGAGCTCGCCCATCCCTCGAATAATAGTCTGTCCAGTCTCTTCGTTGGTCGACACACGAAACGTCGGGTCTTCATCAGAAAGAGAAGAGAGCGCAAATGCAAGCTTTTCACGATCGCCTTTTGATTTCGGCTCAATAGCCATCGAAATAACCGGCTCAGGGAATTCCATCTTCTCTAAGAGCAGAGGCTTGTCAGGATCGCACAGAGTATCTCCAGTGGTTGCCTTTTTCAAGCCCACACAAGCAGCAATATCGCCAGCATAAAATTCATCTCGCTCTTTTCGCTGGTTCGCATGCATCTCGAGGAGGCGTGAAATACGCTCTTTGGTATCTTTTGTCGCATTCAATATGGACATGCCTTTTGTGAGCGTTCCGCTATAGACACGAATATAAGTAATACGGCCTACATAGGGGTCTGACATAATTTTAAAGGCAAGCGCTGCAAGCGGACCATTGTCAACGGGTTCGAGTATTTTCTCTTCATGAGTATAGTAATCGTAGGCTTTAATATGGCCACGATCAAGAGGTGAGGGCATCCAGTTAACAACCGCATCGAGAAGCTGTTGTACGCCTTTATTTTTAAAAGCAGAACCGCACAGCACAGGGTTGAGTTTATTAGATACCACTCCTTTTCGAATAGCTGCATGAATTTCTTGAGGTGTCAACGCATTGGGATTTTCAAGAACTTTATGCAAAAATTCGTGGTTGGATTCGTCAATAGTAGCAAGCTCTTCAAGAAGCTCACTTCGCATTTTTTTGCACTGTTCGAGCAGTTCGGCAGGAATTTCTTCTTCTGACCAGTCAGCGCCGAGCGTCTCATCATGGAATAAATAGGCCTTCATAGTAACGAGATCGCACATGCCTTTGAAATTGGCTTCAGAGCCTATAGGGCAATGCACTGGAAAGGCATTGGCTCCAAGCTTTTCTCGGATGCTCTTCACGGCTTCAAAATAATCAGAACCAATTCGGTCCATCTTATTGATAAAGGCAATTCGTGGTACATTATACTTATCTGCCTGTCTCCACACCGTTTCAGATTGCGGCTCAACGCCGGATACGGCATCAAAAACAGCTACAGCGCCGTCAAGCACACGAAGAGAGCGCTCTACTTCAATCGTAAAGTCTACGTGCCCAGGAGTGTCAATAATGTTAATGCGGCAATGCTTCCAGCGCACAATAGTAGCAGCAGAAGTGATCGTAATACCACGCTCTTGCTCCTGTGGCATCCAGTCCATAGTCGCTGCCCCTTCATGCACCTCACCCATTTTGTGCACACGGCCAGTATAATAGAGAATGCGCTCGGTGGTTGTTGTCTTGCCGGCATCAATATGAGCCATAATGCCAATATTGCGCACATTTTCAAGCTGTTCATTATCTGGACGATTACTCTTTACATTCGTATCAGCCATAGTTCCTCAATTAGGGATCGTTAAGAAATAACTCGTACATTTGAGAGGGGATTATAGCAAATTACCCTCTGCACCTCCTTGCTTGAAGATATTGCCTTGTAATATCTCCTGCGCAAGATCGGCGTAGAATTTAATTCACTCTAACACCCTCTGAAAAGTACGATTTATTCCTTAATGATCCCTTAGCTTTCTTACCACTTAAAATGTGCAAAAGCTTTGTTTGCTTCAGCCATTCTGTGGGTATCATCTTTTTTCTTAATAGTTGTTCCTTGATTGTTATAACAGTCGGTGAGCTCAAGAGCGAGTGCCTCAAGCATGGCTTTTCCAGGGCGTGCCCGTGCGTTTGTAATAATCCATCGAATTGCCATCGACACCTGGCGGTCAGCGGGAATTTCCATAGGCACCTGATAGGTAGCGCCACCAATCCTTCGTGATTTCACTTCAACGGTTGGCCTAGCATTTTGCAAAGCTTGATCAAAAGCAACCATTGTACTCTCGGCTTTTACTCGTTTTGCAAAATTTTCTAATGCACCATATACAATGCGCTTTGCGACGGATTTTTTCCCGTCAAGCATCACTTTATTGATAAACTTCCCTAATAGAGGGCTTCCATATAAAAGATCTGGAAGTACTTTTTTTGTTGTTGCACGACGTCTTCTTGACATATTCTATCTTACCTATTTTGCGCCTGATTTGGGTTGTTTTGCGCCATATTTTGATCGACTCTTCTTTCTATCTTTCACGGGAGCGCAATCCAGCACACCGCGGACGATATGATAGCGCACACCAGGAAGGTCCTTCACACGGCCGCCACGAACCATGACGATGCTATGTTCTTGTAAGTTATGGCCTTCACCGCCAATGTAGGCAATGACTTCCTGTCCTGTTGATAACCGCACCCATGCCACTTTTCTAAGGGCAGAGTTAGGTTTCTTTGGTGTCTTCGTTTTAACTTGGACACATACACCTCGCTTCTGAGGGCAAGCTCGAAGCGCAGGGGACTTGCTTTTCATTTTCTTTGGTCTTCGAGAATGTCGGACCAATTGATTAATTGTTGGCATCAGTAGCTCCTAATAAATATCAGTTAGTGTAACAGAAGTGCGCTGTTATTTGCAATATGCAAATTTTGGAGATCAATGGCATTGGTGCGAGTGAGCTGTTCAAGCGTATGCCACATAGGCTGCTCAGACGCTGTGCCAATGGCAATTTTGCTTTCTATGGCAAGAAGGCGCGCTTGTAAAGAAGGCTCCTCAAAAAGTTCAAGAGGACGCATATAGGCAAGAAGTGAGTGTATGGTACTGCGCTGTAAAAGGAGTCCTGCTGTTGTATCATCGCCTTGGTACGAAGCGGCGGCACGGCGAGCTTGTGCTATGAGGCATGCATGTGCAATAGAGTCTTGAGCTGATATGTTTGCAATGTTACGTATAACTGTCTGGAAAGTGGCAACAATATGTTGCTCATAGGTCACATGGATGCTGTCGGTGTATTTTTCTATTTTTTGTATCATGGCTGCAGCATCTATTTTGTTTGACTGCATGTAGCGTCTGAGTTTTTGAAAGAGGCGCTCTTTGAGCTCGGGTGCATGGAGTTCTTTTTCAGTGAAGAGGGCCCAGAGGCAGAATTCAAAATGAGAAAGAAGCTCAGTGTTGCCAAATTGCAATGCCCCCTCAATAAGGAAAAATTCGTCACTTTCATGAGGACTTGTGCGTATCTCGTTTTTTATGAGTAAAGAGGCGATCATTTTTTTGATCTTTTGCAGCCATTCCTTGAGAGATTCAATACTACTTTGCCCTGTAGACTGCGTTTCAGTGGCTATGGGGCGTGTTTGTGATGAGCGCAGTAGCCCTCGTGTTTGCTCGCGTATTTGCCTCCTGGCCTGTTTGAGGGTATAAATGGCATCGCGATATTTGCCATCTTTTGCAAGACACGTTGCTTTGAGATAGCTCAGTTCGCATACCAAGAGCAGGCATGTCTGTAGGTTTTGTTCATGCGTAGCAATCTGAGTGGAAATTCTGGTTTGGCAGTCTACAATATATCCTAAGGCCTCTTCATACTTTTTGCTGCCGATCAAGGCTTTGCTATAGGATATAAGGAGAGGGACATTGGTTGGATATGCCTCTACGACATCACGCAAAATGGTTACGGCCGCAGCATATGCCCCGTCTTTGAGCAAAAGCTCGCCTAGAGCTTGTTTGATAGGGAGTGTATTGTCGGTAAGTGCGCTCAGTTCTTGATAGAGGGTGATAGCGGCAAAGCAGTCAGTTGTAGTGCGCTCTCTCATATGTTGCAGCTCCTGGAGCTGCTTACTTACAAGAATTTGGCTTGCCTGTTGTACCGATGCGAGCATGCTGCGTCCAAGAGCAAGTTCTTCACCAATCGCCCCTAGGCCAAAACAGTGGATACCGCTTTTGACACAGTAGTAGCGAAAGATGTCAGTGATATTATGAATACACTCAGAAAAGGAGCCTAAAAGGAGCTGGACTCTTCTTGCGCACGCCGCCTCAATATGGTTGCAGTGGTCTTTAACGGCCTGTACGTGGCGGCAAATGTCGCGGATCTTTTCTATTTTTAACCTAAGATCTGGTGATGTATGTGGATATTCTTGAATGGCCCCAAGTGCAGTATAACGGAGCCGGTTAGTGGAAGTTGTAGCCTGCGTCTCTGCCGTAGCAGTAATGACATGAGCAGTAATAGCATGCATGGTTGTGGTCATGGTTCACCTCTTTTTTTTCATTATGTAATACAGGGAATGGTTACATTTTGTCCACTATTAAAATATCCCGGAGCTTTAAGTATTTATAAAATGCGCTCATACCATTGTAGAGGGATATTTCAAAGCCTTGGCTGCCAAGAAGAATACCACGTTTGAGAAAATAACTTTTTACAAATGCAAAGAGTGCGTGGGTGATAGCGGTAGCGGTGGTGGCATTTTTTTTGCCGGCATGATCGTTTGCATAGAGGGTTGAGTAGTGCTGCATTTTGGCAAGAAAATCATGTATTGAATTATAAGGAGTATGCGTGACATGCCCTTGTAGAGGAACAATCTGCATGTTTTGTGTGATAACTGCTTCGTGTACATGGGCATTGGAAAACTGTGTGTGCTTTCGATTATAAAGGCGAAGTACTCGGTCGGGATACCAGCCACAACCACGAATTAGCTTGCCGCGGTAATAGTTGTGACGAGGAAACGAATAAACACAGGAGCTGTTAAGCGTCATATGTAAAATCTCGTCTATAAGCATGCGAGAGGGGATTTCATCACTATCGAGCGCCAGGATCCATTCATGTGCAGCAAGCGTAGCTGCGCGATTTCGAGTAGCGCCAAAGCCCCCATCGAGCGTGCCAGCGTGAGTGGTGACGTTTGGGAATGAGGCGGCAATTGATAGGGTACGATCAACCGAGCCGGTATCGTAGATAATGACCTCATTTACGGCCTCTATTGCTTTTAGTACCTGCGATAAGTATCGCTCACTATTTTTGGTAAGACAGACTACAGATATGGAGTTCATTGGCATGATTTAGGAAGTTATTAATGCCATGTGCGACTTTCCCTGCCGGAAAAGTGCACATGGCGGAAAATAGCGCACATAGCGTCAATACATTTAACGTGATGTGCGACTTACGAGCTGTTCGAATTGAAGGATTCACAGCCTTTTCTTTGCCCAAAGGGCAAAAATTGCAACAGCCCAGGGCAACGCCCTGGGTCAGACGGTAACCCCAATATTGTTGCCTGAAGGGCAACAACAGCAAAAAGTCGCACATCGCGTTTATTAAGCAAATCTTGTAATTGTCCCATAAGTTGTGGGACTTTGGAACTTTCCGCAAGGAAAATTCTCACATGACGTTAATTCTAAAATCAAGGTGATATTTGTGCAAGGTATTTCCAGTCATAGGAGGGGTTATCTTTTGTGGGACAACGCTTTTTGGAACGTAAAAATGTAATCTTCCACATTTTTTGGAACGAAAAAATGTAAGATTTCACACTTTTTGGAACGAAAAAATGTAAAACAATACACTTTTTGGAACGTAAAAATGATAAATCGGGGACACCTATCATCCACGCATGCTTATACGCACATCTCCCATGAATTTACGAAAAGATGGTGATGTTTTGAATTGTCCTCTCTATCTCATCGAGGAGCTTCGCTCTTGTTTGAAAATTTAATGATTGCATTAAATTGTTTATTTAATGTATATATTAGGTTATAGAAACAACAGTAAGTGTAATATGAAAATTATAATATAACTTTAATATAAAATATAAAATGAGGATAATAATATGACGCCAAGTATCGGTAATGTAATGGCAACTCCCCAAGGGAGATCCATATACTATAAAAGGCAACAGAATCAAGCTGTCAGCGCAGCGGAAATACTACCTGTTGTGCAAGCTGCTTTATCTTCTCGCAGTAATGTTGCCTCTTCGCATTTTAATGCTATTGCAGAACAAACAGCGGTTCTCATAAACAGTAATACCACCCATATGCCAGCATCAAGTTTTATAAATTTTTTGGTAGAGCAAGTAACTCAAGCAGCAGCACAGTACACGCAATCAACACCGACACCCATGGAAATAACCCCTATGCCATCTCTAACTGTGCAGCAACCTGCCACTGCATCATCTACGCCTACGATGCCCTCACAAACAAGTCAACGGGGTCATAAGCGACGTGCGCCAGAAACTACCACCACCCCAGAATCTGAAGGTGCCATACCTCAACAAGCAAGATTACTTTCGGCATCTACTGTGAGACAAGCAAACACTCAACAAGCAACTGCTCCTACTGTTCCCACCATTCCCACGCCACCTCCCATTCCATCACCTCCAGCAAATGCGATATCTTCTGTTGCAGATTCCGAAAGAGAATTTCCTGTGTATCTACAATACACAGCTGAACAGGGATTCCCGGTTGATATACAAGCTCTTGTGGAAGATTATGCCAATGCTCCCCACGTTCACAATGTCGAACAAATTACACAAGAGATATCAACTAGAGACAAGGATCTGGCCATAGAGACTCTGTATCGTACCTTGCGTGATCCTGAAAATAACTCCCGGCTAGTATACGACCTTTTACGGAAAGCGCACTTCAATCTTACCGAACTCATGAACTTACCAATTGTGAATGAACTATTCCCTGACGATGATGCAAAGGCACAATTTCGAACTCTTTTCCTCAGTGCAGTACACACAGTTTCTATACCCAATCCAGTCACTCATGATGAGGTGCGTCAACTGTTTAGCAATTTCAGTCCTCATATCAAAGTACTAAAAATGGTTAACCCAGGGAACCCAGTATTTTCTGGATTACTCGATTTGTACAAAGAATTACATAACATGTATCCAGAGCTCTTATGTATGACTGTCAACAATCAAGACAGAAACAGCCCACATTATGGATACACCGAAAACGGCCGGCCATTTAATCCGTTCTCGTGGGTAATGATACATCCTCACGTTGGGCTTGATTGGAGCCATCCAATACGATTACGAGAAGTGCGTTTTGATATTGATAATGGCTATGGTGTATACACACGCGTTACATACCCACTTTCAGATGAGGATCGAACCTTGACAGTAGACGACATTGATACTGCTTTAGAAGCATTCAAAAGCAATATGGAGGGTCTTGATTTGAGGAATGAGGCCGGTGCCGATATTACCGATGATGAATTGATGACACTTTGTAGGGCTCTCCCTAATCTTCGGGAATTATTTCTTCCTGCTCATGCTACTAATGAAACTATGAGACGGCTCCGGGAAGCTGCTCCAAACTTGAGGTACCTCGATATAAGGGCCTGCAATAACGTTACGTCTGTGGGAGCTGCACATTTTACATCATCTGAGACAACCATTGTCGGGAACCCCTCGCAACAAGTAAGCCAGCAACAAGTAAGCCAGCAACAAGCAAGCTCGCAACAACTAGCGCCCATGGGCTGGGCTTCATACCTTGCTTCTATCCCATCAAGCATTGGCAATTTGCTTGGAAGTATGATGCCGTAAAAATAATCACTCTATCTCATCATCATCGACTTCCAGTCGATGATGATGAGATATGCGCTTGTTACGGAAAAACTGCTTCATAGGCTGTTCACACCATGATGAGAGCACGCTATTTGTGATAGTAAGCGCATGTGTAGGATGGGGTTTTTCGAAGAGGTTGATCCAGCTCCCATTTGCGCCATGGCGTTTATCAGGTGCGCCCCATACTAAGCGATCAAGGCGGGAAAGCAGCATAGCCCCTGCACACATGGGACAAGGCTCAAGGGTGCAATAGAGAGTACAGCCTTCTAAGCGCCAGTTGCCAAAAAAAGCCTCTGCAGCCGTGATTGCGAGCATTTCGGCATGGGCAGTGGCATCGCGAAGAGATTCTACCTGGTTGTAGCCGCGTGCAATCACTTTGCCATCAAACACAATGACAGCGCCCACGGGCACTTCATCAGCGATAAAGGCTTTTTTTGCCTCTTTGAGTGCTTCGCGCATAAAGCGCTCGTCATCACTCGTCAGTGTATCTAAAGGGGGAATACATTCAAGATCCATACTACCGATTGGTATAACAATTTTTGATCAGCCCCCCTTAAAAGGGGGCTGATTAATTATCGCCCTCGTCGTACCCACCACTGCCAAAAGGTTTTTATTCTAAAAGCACATCGTTTTAAGAGTGCATCAAATCTCCACAGGCATTCATAGGGCCCTTTTAAGTACCAGCCCATGACTCCAAGCAGATAACTATATACAAACGCTCCAGCGTAGGCGCCAGCATGCACGAAGTCTCCTTGCATGACATTGGTGAGGATGGTCCCCACAAGAGCCACAGCTAAACACCATTTTGCGGGTACGGGAAAGAAAAAGTAGACGAGTACTGTCTGTGACGACGAACACATAGCCCATACGGTGGCAACCCCAAGAAGCGCTGCAGGGAGGAGTGACAAGGCACTCCATGTATGGGTAAAATACATGACCAAGAGGCTTGTAATGGCTGCAGCTGCAGCTGCCCCAAAATAGAGCAGCTGAAACCTTCGTACTCCCATAAACTCTACCACTTGATTACCCAGCATCCAAAGCAGAAGCATGAGAAAACCCAGATCTAAAAGATACCCAAAGGAGATGGCGTTTGAGGCAAGTAAAAACAAAGAGGTCAGTGGTTGCCACAAAAAGTAGGACGCATAAAACTCTGGCGTGAGCACTAACACTTGCTGCAGCCCTAAAGAAAATAGGTTATCGAGCAGGATGCAAATCACTGAAACGGCTACCGTTGCTTGGATCAGCCTGGTTACATATAACGAATATGGCAAAAACATTACTCAACCAAAAAGAGTGTTGGGTTTTCTATAAGTATTTTGAGCGTTTGCATAAACTTAGCTGCTTCTGCCCCATCGATGGCTCGATGATCACAAGAGAGCGTGAGGCTCATGACTTTTCCGGCAGCGATGGTACCATTTTTAACAACAGGCGTATCCTGGATAGTGCCTATGGCCAAAATGGCAGTTTGTGGCGGATTAATGATGGCCTGGAAGTCTGTTACGCCAAACATGCCTAAATTCGTGAGCGTGAAGGTGCCTCCTTGAAACTCGTGAGGGGCAAGTTTTCCAGCTTTCGCCTTTGCAGCAAGCTCCTTAACCTCTTTTGAGAGCGCTGTGAGCGTCTTCGTTTCAGCGCCAAAAAGGATAGGTGTAATAAGCCCTCCGGCAATAGTTACAGCAACACATATGTCAACGGATGGATAGCGGGAGAGTACTTTCTTCTCAGGATCAAAAGTACTATTGACTTCAGGATGCTTTTTCAGCGCAACGACACATGCCTTCACAAGAAAATCATTTACCGTAAGGTTTACACCCGCTTTTTTGGTCTCTTCACGCAGAGCGCATAGAGCTGACACTTCAATCTCTTGGCGTATGTAGAAGTGAGGAATATGTGATTTTGAATACTGTAGTCGCTCTGCAATGACCTGACGCAGTAATGTGAGCTCGATTTCTTCTTGAGCTTCAGGCAGCTGTGAAGGGGGTAGGAGGGCTACATGTGTCTCAGCACGTGGTGCTGGCATAGTTGGAGCGTGCGCAAGGTCTCGGCTTACGATCCTTCCACGAGGCCCTGATCCTGAAATATGCTGCAAATCAATGCCTTGATCGCGTGCCATTGCTTTTGCAAGAGGGGAGGCCATAATACGTTCCTGTTTTTGCGGTGGCATAACCATTGGTTGTGGTGCCACTTTTTTTGGTTTTTGAGGAGAAGAAGGCAGCGGCTGCGGTGCTGTTTTATGAGCTACCTCAAGAACAGCTTCAAGAACAGCCTCTTGAGGCCGTGCTTGAGGCAGTTCTTGAGGTAGTTCATCCTTCTCTTGTTCTGTGAACAGGGCAAGCGGCTCATTGACAGCTGCTTTTTGCCCGGCTCCTTTGATTACTTTTCTTAGCCACCCGGGGTCAATAGCACTGTATTCGACAACGGCTTTATCGGTTGCGACTTCTAAGAGAAGCTCGCCAGCTTCAACAAAGTCTCCCACATTTTTATGCCACTTGGCAACAGTGCCTTCTGTCATGGTAGGCGAGAGTTTGGGCATGGTAAGCGTAAAAGACATATAAGACTCCTTACGAGAGTGTCTCACGCACTGTATAGAGGATTCGCTCAACAGTGGGTAAGGTTTCTTTTTCTAAAACTTTTGAATAGGGCATTGGGGTTTCTCTCTGGCAGACGCGGGCAAGAGGGGCATCAAGAAAGTCAAAACAATGCTTTTGTATTTGAAAGCCCACCTCGGCAGCAATGCCAGCGAAAATGTGCCCCTCTTCGACAAGCACGGCATGGTTTGTTTTGCGTACAGACTCTGCTATGGTTGTGATGTCTAGGGGTTTAATGGTTCTGAGATCTATCAGCTCTGCATGAATGCCCTCTTGTGCAAGCTGTATACAAGCTTCCTTACAAAGCTTCACCATGCGGCTGTGGGTGACAATCGTGATGTCAGAGCCTTTTTCTACAATGTTTGCCTTGCCAATCGGCAGAAGATATTCTTCTGTTGGAATTTCCATCTTATCATTGTATAAAAGCTCGCATTCTAAAAAGAGGACAGGGTTGTTATTGCGACATGCAGCTTTGAGTAGTCCCTTGGCATCATAGGCATTACTTGGAGCGATGATGATAAGACCTGGAAGGTTTGCATAAATAGCTTCGACGCAGTGGGAGTGCTGGCAGGATACTTGGGCAGCAGCCCCATTCGGGCCTCGGAAGACAATGGGGACAGAAAATCTGCCGCCAGACATGTAATAGGTCTTTATAGCATTGGAAATAATTTGATCACAGGCAACGAAGGAGAAGTTAAAGCTCATGAACTCCACAATAGGCCTGAGGCCCGTCATAGCAGCACCAATGCCAAGCCCTGCAAAGCCAAGTTCAGAAATAGGGGTATCGATCACTCGCTTGGGTCCCCACTTTTCGAGGAGGCCCTTGGTGATTTTGTATGCCCCTTGATATTTGCCTACTTCTTCTCCGAGGATAAAGACGCGCTCGTCTCGTGTCATCTCTTCATCAATGGCTTGGCGAAGAGCTTCACGCATGTCTATTAATTGTGTCGTCATAGTGCCATGACCTCCTCTTCAAGAGAAATAGGATCAGGCCACGGACTCTTCTCAGCAAATTCTGTCGCCGCTATTGCCCTATCTCGAGCTTCTTTATCATACGTTTTATATGCCTCTTCTGTCAGCATACCACGCTTGATCAGTTCGTCTTTAAAAATAAGGATAGGATCGCGTTGCATACAAGCTTTCAGAGACTCTTTTGTGCGATACAGGCCGGGATCTGAGATAGAATGACCTTTGAAGCGCTCGGCTATGCACTCAATAAGAACGGGTCGCGAGCTTTCATGTACTTCTTTGAAGGCAGCATCAAAGCCACCATAGCAGTTGGTAAAGTCCATGCCATCGAGGCGATAGAACGAAATGCCATAGGCAGCGGCTACTTTTTCAGCAAAATGCTCTGCATTTGCAATAGCATTCGAGACATGAGTGCCCATGCCCCATTGGTTATTTTCAATAACGTAGACACAAGGCAGGCTCCAGAGGCTTGCAAGGTTGACTGACTCATGGAAGGCCCCTTGAGGTACAGCCCCTTCGCCTAAAAAGCAGATAGCAAGCGAGTTTTTCTGGTTTTGATACTTACAAGAAAATGCAGCTCCAGTGGCTATAGGAATCTGTCCACCGACGATGCCAAAGCCGCCGAGCATACGATCTGTGTAAAGGTGCATAGAGCCGCCACGGCCCTTGGCGTTTCCTGTGGCCTTGCCGTAGAGTTCGGCCATGACCTCATTGGGAGTGGCGCCAAGCAGCAACGCCATAGCGTGGCAGCGATACGTGGTAATAAACCAGTTTTGAGGGCCAAGTAGCGTTAGTGCTGCTGTTTGAATCGCTTCTTGTCCAATGTAGGAGTGAAAAAAGCCTCCAATATGCCCATGCTGATAGGCAGCTTCTGCCCGTATTTCAAAATTACGGATAAGAAGCATTTTTTGTAAACAGGTGCAGAGCGCATCTTTACCAAGTGCTTGGAGGACTGCATTCCTGTTAACATCGAAAAAAGGTTTTGTTAAGAGTTTATCTTCTTGCATGCTATATATGATGGCGGAAACTGTTTAAAAAAATCAAGCAATATATTATCATGGAGGCATGACTACCAAATCCAAGCAAGTATCCAAGCAAGTATCCAAGCAAGCTTCCAAACAAGTTGCTCAAAACCCGCTTATTCTGCGCTGTCATCGTTTGATGGAGGTGTTTGCCAAGTCTGATGATGAGCGCGATTTTTATATCGATGCTCTCGAAGGCTTTCTTATATACGTCGATCTCGATAAGACGCAAGAAGAGCTTGATGCCTTAGAAGATGAGCTCAAAAGCCATCCTGGGCGCTATTTCCTCATTCCAAAGCTTTCCTTTTATGAAGTGAAGAAGATTATGGAAGGTTTTGTAAATGAAAAAATTTATGATATAGATACGAAGGAGAAATTACTCGATATTATTCAGGCCAAGGAGGCTCGCGAGAATTTTTTAGAGTTTGTGTATGATCATCACTCGGAGCTTGAAAAATGGCAGCAGTACTATCAAGAGCGATTTCGTATACGCATTATTGAGTGGCTCAGGCAGAATCGATTTGACTTTGTGTTTGAAGAAGATCTTGAGATGACAAAATCTCTTATTGAAAAACTTAAACTCCATCTTTTTTCATCAAAAGCACCTAAAGAAGTTATAGCAGCGCGAAAGATTCTTGTTACCAAGGCAAAAACCTATTATTCTAATGAGGCACTGCATCCGCGTCCGAGACGAGGTCGCCCTCCAAAACAGGTGGCAAAGGTTGAAATCGAGCCACAATTTGCGTTGGATATGTACACGCAAATACCCAAAGCAGTAAAGTCATTTCTCTTTACACCAGAGTATCAAGGCTCTTTAGCTATTTACACATTCTCGCATAAATTCGCCTCTGAGGCAGAGCTTCTTGCGCATAAGAAGAAAGATCTGCACAGCACCCAGATTGAAGCATTGGATCTCAATAAAAAACTTGCTACCCTTCGTGCTATTTCCGCAGAATGGTTGCCGCAAGCGAGTGTATTACAAGAGGTGGTTCAGGCGCCATCTCGTGCAGGCAAAACTCTTGAAAAAGGGGAGCTTACTTGGAACGACGAAGAAGATGAGACAGAGGAAGCGTATGGCGATATAGAAGAAGTGCCCCAGCCTGCAGCTGCCCGGCGTCCTGTAAAGCCTGCACCCGTAAAGGTTGCATCAAGGGCTGCACCTGTAAAGGTTGTGCCAAAGGCAGTACCTGTACCTGTAAAGGCGGCACCAAAGGTTGTGCCAAAGATGGCACCAAAGGCTGTACAGGTGAAGACAAAAAAGCCTGTGATGAAAACGCCATCTCGGCCCCAAGTTGTCCCTACAAAAAAGGCAGCGGTCAAATCTAAAGAGCGTTTAAGGCCTCTTGTCAAGAAAAAACCCGTTATTGCTCCACAAAAGTCGCAGAAGCCGAAAGCTTCTGCTTTGCGGCCGCTGAGGCGGAAGTAATGGGAGTTATATCATGTACAATTTTCCTTCGGAAAATTGTACATGACAAAAAAAATTTGTACCTTTCTCCTGTTATCCTAACCCAGGGCGATGCCCTTCCATATACAGGGCTGTTGCAATTGGCGCCCTTCAGGCGCCTTGTTGGTGGTATTGCGTGACCCAGGCGATGCCCTGGTAAAGGCCCGTAGGGCCGAAATGTGTATAGCCCAGGGTGCAGGAGCCCCGAAGGGGCGACTAAACCCTGGGTGGCCAGGCCGAAGGCCTGGCCAAAAAACAAAACAATAGAGGCCTGTAGA
>JABDDE010000013.1:35775-40938 GCA_013287775.1 Chlamydiota bacterium | reverse complement strand
ATTACAGCTTTTAAATTTTATTGGTTTCCTCCCTATTCTTTTCATGCCTTTAAGCATTTTACTGATGTGGCTCGGTTATCTAAAATCTCGGTACACAATGGTCCGATTTTTATGGGTGCTACCCCTATTGGTATTTGCGTTAGTACTGCTCATGCATATAATACTAGACCGATGATAGAAATAGGCCTTGCAAAAAACACCATAGTGTTTTATACATATAGTGTAAGAAACACCATGGTGTTTTGGACAATAATTGGAGAAAACAGGGCCATATTTTTGACGTATGCAAAGAAATTTTAGAAAAACACTCCTGCATTGGAAACAGCATGCGCTGCGCTGTCCGTTGATTGTGCGTGGAGCAAGACAGGTCGGCAAAACCTACGCAATAGAAGCTTTTGGCAGGGAAGAATGTGCTTCCATGCTCTCGATCAATTTTGAAATCGAACGACAGTATGAATTGTGCTTTGAAAAAATGGATCCTCGCTTTATCCTGGGCCAAATTGAGCTTATTTCAAAGCAGAAAATAGTCCCAGGAGAGACGCTCCTTTTTCTGGATGAGATCCAACAATGCCCAAGGGCGCTACAGTCACTTCGTTATTTTAAGGAGAAGTTGCCAGAGCTTCATGTCATTGCAGCAGGGTCGTTGCTTGAATTTGCAATTCGCGATGGAGATTTTTCATTTCCCGTCGGGCGCGTGCAATTTGCAAGAATGTATCCACTCTCGTTTGAGGAATATCTCATTGCTACGGGACGCCATCTTCTTCAAGAGGCACTATCTACGTTTGATTTTCAGACTCCACCGCCACCTGCAATACATATGCATTTGCTAGAATGTCTTAAGGAGTATTTTACTATTGGTGGTATGCCTGCAGCACTGCAAGCCTATTTGCAAAGCCAGTCCTATTTAGATGTAAAGCATGTACAAAAATAGTTTCAATTAAGGATACTAAAACACATATGCAAAGAAATGTTAAAAGAGGAAACATACAAAAAAACGTTATTTTTCGATATTCTTTACATAGATAACTCGACCACATAAGATCTATGCTGAGCGGTAAGGAAAAAGGGAGTAAAAAGAATATAAAGATGAGAGGCAAACCATTCGCGGCTGTTATGTGAGGGCTATCAAAGATCATTGTGGAAAGCAAAGAAAAACAAAAGACAAGAGGGAATAACACAGCATAAAGGATAGTCCAAAAAATCACGCTTCTTCGCACTTTTCTCGCTTCATTTTGTTCATCAATAAATTGAAGTTTATCCATACGTCAATTGGGGTGCCTGTTCCTGTCGATATCACTATTTTTGCGCTCGATAATGCTTAAGCAAGCGACGCATATAATTACACTCTTTATGATTCCGTGGATACAGGAGACACGCATATAGAGGAGTATGTGGAGATCCAGCCCAATTATATTTTTTATGCAGCTCTCGACTTCCTTTCCTACATATTTTTTTTGTGTTTTTTAAAATAGAAGCCCAATGCGGCCTAGAAGTGCGCAACTTTTTAAATAAAATATTCAAAAATGCATTAGTAAAATATCCTCCTGCAGCGATTTTCCCATCCCGCTCTAAAAAAGGCAGTCCAGTGGCATATTCTCCCATCTGTGACGCACAGGCGACGAGTGCTCCCCGCCTTTGAAAAAAGAGCTTTTCACAATTGATTGCGATTTGAGGATCATCTATAGGATCAAGTCGAAACAAACAGGTATTGTCTGCAGCCGAGGATTTATAAGCATACGAGTTACAACAATCAAATAAGACAAGTGACAAAGCACCTTTTTTTGAAAATAATTTCTTGATTACTGTTTCGGATACAATATTTGCATTACTGAATTCAAGATACGGAAAAACCAAGTGGGTTTTGCGAGTGCGGCTCCCGTGCCCAGAATAATAGAAAATTATCACATCGTCTGGACTAACCTGTGCCTCTCTAAGATGCGCATCAAGGTGCCCGAGTGTTAGAGAGTTATCGAGACTAGTGATTTTTTTAATATGAAGCGGTACTTTTGCCATTTTGGCAATATATGTAAAGGTATCTTCTACGTTCTTTAAATCTATTCCAACACTCTCTCCTATTCTTCCGTTTCTTGTATCGCCAGCAAGAAAGAGATGGATGGCTTTCGCATAGAGTAAAGTTGCAGGGAAGAAAAAAGCAGCTAGTAAAAAAATGAGTGTGCAAAATTTAATATTTCTCATGTTAACCTTGCTTGTAAATACGTGGGTGGCCCCCTTGTGAAGGAGTCGCTTCTTTGCTTTTTATATATGTTCTGCAGAGTTTTTTATTCTCATGTTGTAGCTTAAAATAATGGTCCACAGTTTTCTGCACAGCCTTTTTAACGATTGCGCACCATGATCTGTAATGAGTATTGTTATGGTTTATTGGCACCTCTTCTAACCCTTTCTTAGATACTCGATATTTTACCGATAAGAGATGAGTATGGTCCCCAACGTCTTTGCATGGAAGTTGCCTGGCAATGGCGGTAACTATTGTTTTGTTATCACTTCCTTTTTCCTGATGTACTGTCACCTGAAAAGGTGTATGCCTTTTTTTGGATATTGTATATGTCGCATTTAATTCACATATCCCAGATACAACTATTCGAAAAGGGGTGCGTGTATGCCGAGGATAGTATGTATACTTCCCTTTAGCCATATCATAACGCTCTACATGGGCCAATATTCGACTCACAGGGGCACACCAGAGCGAAGATGGTCGAGAACTCCTTTTTTTGACAGTGAGTCTTCCATTAGCGCTGCCGGAAAATTTTATTTTTGCCATCTTTTTATCAATTGCAAATGATAGCTCACCATGCAACCGACCTTCGCTTAGTCTTCCTTGCGTTTTTCGAGCATGACTCACATGATGGAATCGATACATTTCTAACCTTGCCTCAAGAGGAGAGTGTTTAGAGTGAGTATGAATCCTATAGATAGTCTTGAAACTATACCCAATCCGCTGTACAGGTATTTTTGAATGATGCCTTGCACATAAAGAAGGGACATTTTCCCAGAAAAAAAATAGAGTTATTGCAAGAAGCAATATTTTTACACGGTTCATTTGGTGACTCCTGTGTTTACTTGTGTGATATACATTTTAAGCAGGTACTGTTATTTTGTCATGTGCAATTTTCCAAAAGGAAAATTTTAGCCAAATGCTCGTGAAAAAGAGGCTATTTGGCTGAATTTCATAAGCATATATTCAGCCAAATGCATACAAAAATCGACCTAGTTGGCTGAAATTTATGCTTGCACATTTAGCCAAAATAGCCTTATAATAGAGCTCATGGAACCACTAGAAGTCAAAATCAAGAAAAATTTCGTTGGACGCACTCTTGAGCTAGAAAGGCTGAAAAAGCTGGACAGCACCAAAGAAGCCAGCATCGTCATCGTGTATGGCCGCAGAAGAGTCGGCAAGACGGAACTGCTCGAACAAGGCTTTAGGGAAAGAAACTTGCTTAAGTTCGAAGGAATAGAAGGTCTCTCACAGAAAGCAGAACTTGAACATGCTATGAGCCAATTAGCTCACTATGCAGGCGATCCCCTCTTAGCTAAGATCTGCATTGATTCCTGGAAAGAGTTTTTTCAGATACTAGCAAAATATACGCAGCATGGCACATGGACCATTTATCTAGAAGAGCTCCAATGGCTTGCAAACTATAAGAGCACGCTGATTTCTGAGTTAAAATATGTCTGGGATAACTATTTTCGTCACAATCCAAAGCTTATTCTCATTCTGTGCGGCTCAGCACCATCCTTTATGCTTGACCATGTAGTGCATTCAAAAGCCCTCTACAATAGGTCACAATACGAATTTCATCTAAAGGAATTCACGCTCTTCGAGGCCAAAGAATTTCTAAAAAATCGCAGCGACAAGGAAGTGTTCAATGCCTATTTGACCGTAGGCGGCGTCCCTGAATACTTGAAATGGCTCACCAAAGAGTCATCCATATTTGTAAGCCTGTGCAAAAACTCATTTACTTCAGGCAGTTTTTTTGCTCGGGAATATGAACGAATTTTTACAAGTAGTATGTCGAACAATAAATATTACAGAGAGGTCATCGAAATTTTAAGCAAGAGACGCTTCGCAACGCGAAAAGAGCTCGCAAAACTGCTAAAATGCACGTCTGGCGGCACGCTCACTGCTATTTTGCTAGACCTAGAAAAGTCTGGATTTATAAAAAATTACCATCCATTTAATTTACATGATCATTCCACGCTTTCAAGATACTGTATTGACGACAACTATTTACAATATTATTTTAAATTTATAAAACCAATACAAAAAGATATTGAAAATGGTGTGTACGACAAAAATCCCACGGTTGCTTTAAAAGGAGACAATTACTTCAAATGGCTTGGATTTTCCTTTGAAAGATACTGTCGTAAATATCACCATCACATTGCAAAAATCCTGCAGTTTGCTGGAGTGCAATATTCCTCTGGTGCTTTTTTTAGTCGAGCAAGCGATGAGAGTAATCCTGGATACCAACTGGACTTGATATTTGATAGAGCAGATAATGTCTATACCATTTGCGAAATAAAATACCTGCAAAGTAAGGTCACGACGAGTGTCATCAACGAATTCGAAAAGAAATTGTCCCTGTTTCCCAATAAAGCGAATAAAACAATACATAAAGTTTTAATTTGCAACGAAGGCGCTGACAATGCTTTACTCAATAGAGCATACTTCGACGAAATTATCACAGGTGAGCAGTTACTGGAATAGTTAGTGGTCGGTTCCCTACGGGAGACCGACCACTAAAAAATAGGGAAAACAGGTTTGGTATTGCTCCGAAATAATAAACACTACATCACAGCATGAACGAGCTTGGCTTAGGAAATACGCTCCTGCCGCGGTAGCGGCAAAATGTGTGTTCTAGCCCCGCGTGCAGCGATGAGCGCGTGCATCGCACGCGATCGAGCGGAACGTGGGGTTAAGGAAACGAGTAAAAAAATAGAGCTGCGGCAGCAGCGATACAGCAATGTATCTGCAGCAATAATATGTGCATTGATTATACCAAACACAAATGAGTTTCGCTGCTACCGCAGCTCTATTTTTATTTCATGCACCCCACGTTCCCTCGGTTGCACGCGCTGCGTGCAACCCTCGGTCACGCGGGGCTAATGAATTCCACCGCTGCCGCGGTGGGGTCCAATATTGGT
>JABDDE010000013.1:0-35675 GCA_013287775.1 Chlamydiota bacterium | reverse complement strand
ACCCCACGTTCCCTCGGTTGCACGCGCTGCGTGCAACCCTCGGTCACGCGGGGCTAATGAATTCCACCGCTGCCGCGGTGGGGTCCAATATTGGTCCAACGTGGTAAGGCTCTATACATTATCCCCATGGCCTTAGCCTGATGCATATGCCGCTACCGCAGCGGGGACTAAGGCACTTCATGCGCTTTGGGTGCACAATCATGTCAACGGATTAAACTGATTAATGCATTCGCGATAACAAAACCACCAAATGTTGAAAATGGTAAACAACAAAATAGCTTGCTTTTCCTATAGTCTTCGCGCGCATAGTTTAACCAAATAAAATAAATAGTAATCGGAATGGACAAGGGTGTCCAAAACCACGTAAACATTACAAAAAAATCTAGCATTGTAGAGGCATCTGCCGCTGCGCTCCAAAATAAAGCCATCCACGTAAGGGCAGGAAATAAAGCAATAAAGATGCATGTACAAGTTATTGCTAAAAACTTAGCGGCTGTTTGTTTTTTTATAATTTTACATGAAGACATTTAAAAACTCTCGGTTTTAACTTTGATTTCGCTGGTATTTTTTTATTATAGCTTTAACAATAGACTGATAGCAACTACTTTCAAACTTGTGCTTCCACTGCGGGTCAGGATCTAACACGGTCACATTTCTTATCTTTTCAAACTCTTTTTCGTAATATTTTAATCTTGTTTGTGAATACAGCTCCATAGTTCTTGGATCCGTAGTATCCAAATCAAACATCGCATCTAACATGGCTAATCGTTTCATGACATCCTTTTCAGTCTGCCCTTTTTTAAAGCTATAATATCGTTCCAACGCATAGTATTGAAGATTTGGAGAACCCATTCGACAAACAAAATCTGCGGCACTCGCATAATTATGCGATTCCGGATGACTTTTTCCAGGTACAATAAATGAACCTCCTCCAAAAGTAAAAATCAACAATCTTTTGCGTTCTTTATCATTTAAGAGTTCCAAGGCGTGTTCAGCAATGATGGCTCCTTGACTGTGAGCAAAAATAACGACTAGAGGGTTAGTCTTATCTTTCTCTTGCAAACAGAGCAAGTATCTAAAAAACTTAGCAGCCCATTGGACAATTGGCGTATCACATATGAATTTCAACGTAATGCATACCAACCCATCTTTTATACAGTAAAAAGCAGTATCATTCGGCATAGAGAAAACCGCCTCCCCGTCAGCAGCAAGCGAAATCCTAGTTGCCGCTTCTACAGCTTCTTCCTTGGTATTGTTGATCCCATTGATAAATCCCCAAATACATTGTCCTTGTTTTCTTTCTCCAACAGTGCGTATTAAAACATCAATACTTCCTTGGAGTGCAGGTAATGTGGCTTCAGGCATTCTGATATTCCACATGCAATGGTTTGGCCGGGAACGCAAATGTATTGAACCCTTTCGTTCATGTACTATAACACCATCTAATTGGTGAGACAAAATTTGTTCAACAGCACCTTTTTTAGTGAGAACGGTATTATCACTGATTAAATATGTATCTTCTAATCCCTTCTCGTTTTCAATTTTCGCAACGATTTTGGGAAGAAGCAAAAAGCTTTCATTCCCCTGAGGCGAATATCTCGAAAGTTTTTGAATAGCTAAAAGAAGACGCTGCAGCTCCATCTCACTTAAAGATTTAATTTTAATATTCGCAGATATCTTTGTTAAGGAAATTAATTGATCTAGAAACGATTCCGGCGAATCTGGCTGATAATATTCTGCAATGGCTCTAAGCTTTGCTTCGTAATATTTTTTGGAATGAAGCCATGCGGATAATGCTTTCATGCCCTGCTGTGCATCAAAAAAAATCGCATAAGGTCCGCAGCTACCTATTGTCCCATTGCTACACGCAAAATGACCACGAGTTTTCACTAAACCTGGATTATTGATACGCCAAGCCAAACTACCACCAGAAGCTACATATTTGTTTCCAGCTGCATCAAAGTAAAAAATAACATCACTGTTAAACTTGTAGGCTCGCCGATATTGCTGTGTCGTAGGCAATAGCTGTGTGGTATTTTTTTCAATCATAGTGATTGCCACTCCCATGGCTTTTTATATAGCTCATTGTAGCATATCAAATGTTTATTATCGAACAAAAAACGCATACATTTCATCCTATCAGCACAAAATAGGAAATACGCTCCTGCCGCGGTAGTGGCGAAATTTGCCGCTCTAGCCCCGCGTGAAGAGATGAGCGCGTGCATCGCACGCGATCGAGCGGAACGTGGGGTTAAGGAAACGAGTAAAAAAATAGAGCTGCGGCAGCAGCGATACAGAAACGTATCCGCAGCAATAATATGTGCATTGATTATACCAAACACAAATGGGTTTCGCTGCTACCGCAGCTCTATTTTTATTTCATGCACCTGAACCCCACGTTCCCTCGGTTGCACGCGCTGCGTGCAACCCTCGGTCACGCGGGGCTAATGAATTCCACCGCTGCCGCGGTGGGGTCCAATATTGGTCACAACGTGGTAAGGCTCTATACACGGCACAGAAGAATATAAAATGACAATATACTATGCAGCAGTATATTATTGTTATGGAAAGAAGGAGTAAAAAAATGGGTAAATTTTTTGGTGATCTAAAAGCAGGCTTAGAAGAAATAATCGAGTATGAAACTGACAAAAAAACAACGTTGCGTAGACATCATATTTCTCTTTCCCAGCAACCTGCTCAATACTCGACCTTTCAGCAAAAGACCTGTTTGGCTGAATTTCATAAGCACATATTCAGCCAAATGCATATAAAAATCGACCTAGTTGGCTGAAATTTATACTACAAATTTAGCCAAATAGCCAGTATTTTTAGCGTGCGCGAAGGAGAGTGGCCGGCGACGGATAGAGCTGTGTTCGCATATAGTCCTGACGGCTATTCATTTGACACCCAAGAAGCTGTAGAATATCTGGTGAGAGATTATTTTGCGCCAGATATTGAGGACTAAAAATCATTGTCGGCAGTGGTGGGTTTTCTGAAGGTGTGATAAAACGGCTAAAACCGCCTCCCACCATAATAGAGGCAACCTGAATGGAAAAGGTAGAGGAGATAAACTCACGCATATCCTGTAAAAATGCTCTCAGAGGAGATTCTGCATCATCATGAAACAGAGCAGGTAGCCTGTTATGCAACCATGTCGAACTCGCAAGGGCTATAGTTTGTATATCACGAAGGCTTGCTAAGGTAAGATTTTTAGGCACAATAGCCGCTTTAATCCTTGTCTTCCCAATTTCAACGCATAATGCTACTGGCTGCGCATATAAAAAATTTAATATTATTCTTTTGATTCTCTCAGAGAAGCTCGTTGCTTGCAACAATGGCTCCATACCAAGATACTCTGAGCAACTCTGGGCTATGGGTATTTGTGATATCATAACATCTCCATTACACTGACGTCAGTGTGACTAATCCTTCCGGAAAAGTGCACATGACGTTAAAGTGGCCAACAGCATATCACAAGCAGCAGAAACAGGCAATGAATACTACATTGATGTGAAATACAACTAATTATTGATGTTATATACATAATCCCATATACTAAATAAGGCAATACCGAAGCCGAAGCAAAAATAGCTGCACTCTCAAAGTAAACTAATGTCATATGTAATTTTCCTGACGAAAAATTGCATATGACGTATAATTTATCCATATGTCCTTTGTTCACCTGCATACTCACTCACAATATTCACTCCTAGATGCTACGCTGTCGCTTCAAGATATCGTTCAGAAAGCAACCAGTTACGGCATGCCAGCTGTCGCGCTTACTGATCACGGTAACCTCTATGGCGCAATTGACTTTTATAAGCTCTGTAAAGAGGCAAAAATCAAGCCCATCTTAGGCTGTGAGCTCTATGTTGCCCCCACCTCGCGCCACGAAAAGAAAAGACTCACTCCCCTGCCCACAAGCTTTCACCTCACCCTCCTTGCTAAAAACAAACAAGGCTACCAGAACCTCTGCAAACTCTCCTCCATCGGCTTTATCGAAGGCTTTTACTATACCCCACGCATTGATGCCGAAGCCCTGAAAACGCACAAAGAGGGCCTTATTTGTCTTTCAGGATGCCTTCAAAGCAAGCTTGCTTACCTCATTATTAATGATCAGGATCCCCTTCCTCTTATAAAGGAATATCAATCTTTGTTTGGAGATGATTTCTATCTAGAATTACAGCGCCATGCCATGTCGCCTGAAGCTATCGAACACGATGGACTACATGAGGAAGCGTGGCTCTACCAGCAATATCAGGACTACATCCACAAGCAAGAGAAAGTAAACAAAAAACTCCTCTCGCTTGCCACAGAGCATGGGATCCCCCTCGTTGCCACCAATAACTGCCATTTTGCTGAACGGCAAGACTGGAAGGCGCATGAGACGCTCATCAACATCCAATCCGGAGAGCCCTGTGAGATTTGGGAAGAAGATTCAGCAGGCAATAAGAAGTTTCGCATACCCAACCCCAAACGAAGCAGCTTTCCCTCTCATGAGCTCTACATGAAAAGTCCCGAAGAGATGGCCGCCCTCTTCCAGGATATTCCCGAAGCCATAACGAATACCCTTGACATTGCCAAAAAGTGTGAGCTCAGCTTTGACTTCAGCATAAAGCATTACCCCGTCTATGTGCCTGCAACCTTGCAGCCAGGCTACAATGAAGATGCACGCAAAAAAGCGGTCTCCGATCTCTTACTCACCCTCTGTCAAGACGCCCTTCCTCATCGCTATACTACAGAAAAGCTTGCAAAAGTGGCCGAGCAGTATCCTGGGCAAGATCCCATGGAAGTCGTCACCAAGCGCCTTGCGTATGAAATGGGTATTATTGCCTCCAAGGATATGTGCGACTACCTCCTCATTGTATGGGACTTCATTAACTGGGCAAAAAAACAAGGCATTCCCATGGGCCCAGGACGAGGCTCTGGGGCTGGCTCCATTATTTGCTATCTTACCGGTATTACCGACATCGAACCCCTTCGCTTTAACCTCTTCTTCGAACGCTTCATCAATCCCGAGCGTATCTCCTACCCTGATATTGACGTCGACATTTGCATGGAAAGACGCGGAGATGTTATTAATTACACTATTCAAAAGTACGGAAATATCAACGTCGCACAGATCAGTACTTTTGGCACGATGAAAGCCAAGATGGTGATTCGTGATGTGGGCAGAACGCTCAGTATTCCCCTTGCCAAAGTCAATACCATTGCAAAGCTTATTCCTGAAGAGCTTACCATTACCATTGATAAAGCCCTTGAGCAAGATGCAGACCTCAAAGCCCTCTATGAAAATGATCCTGAAGCAAAAAAAATCATTGATATTGGCAGAAAGCTCGAAGGCTCTATTCGTTCGGTAGGCACTCATGCTGCGGGATTAATTATCTCTGGCGATCCACTTACAGAACACATCCCCATTTGCACTGCCAAAGACTCTCATCTCTTTGCAACACAGTATGCCATGAAGCCTGTTGAGATGGTGGGCATGCTCAAAATTGACTTTTTAGGCCTAAAAACACTGACCTGTATTCAGCTCTGTCAGGACGCTGTCAAGGCACATCATGCAACATCTCTTGCAACATCTCTTGACTGGATGAATTTGCCCCTTGATGACCCGAACACATTCGAGCTTCTCAATCAGGGCAAAACGCAAGGAGTGTTTCAGCTTGAATCTGGGGGCATGCAAGAACTTGCTAAGAACCTGCATCTTGACAAGTTTGAAGAGATTATCGCTGTCTTATCGCTCTATCGTCCTGGCCCTATGGACATGATCCCTTCCTTTATTGCCAGAAAGCATAAGCGAGAGCCCATTGAATATGATCATCCTTGGATGGTGCCGATACTTGCCGAAACCTATGGCATTATGGTGTATCAAGAGCAGGTCATGCAGATTGCAAGCACACTCGCCAGCTACTCGCTTGGAGAGGGTGATGTGCTGCGACGCGCCATGGGAAAAAAAGATGCCAAAGAAATGGCCAAGCAACGCCAGAAATTCATCTCTGGCGCTACTGCAAATGGCATTGATACCGAAGTCGCAGGTGGCATCTTTGACAAAATGGAAAAATTTGCCGAATATGGCTTTAATAAGTCCCACGCTACTGCCTATGGCTATTTAACCTATGTGACAGCCTTTTTCAAAGCACATTTTCCTTCCGACTGGCTGGCAGCGCTCATGACATGTGATCGCGACGATATTACCAAAATTGCCAAATTTACCCACGAAGGCCGCCAGATGGGCATTGCCATCTTGCCCCCTGATTGTAACGAATCCGATGCACATTTTAGGGCGACGAAAACAGGCATTCGATATGCCATGAATGGCATTAAAGGCATTGGAAGCGGCGTTGTCGAGACGATTGTAGAAGAGCGTAAAAAGGGTGGCCCGTATAAAAATCTCTATGATTTTATTGCAAGACTGCATCCGCTTGGCATTACAAAAAAAACGTATGAACTTCTCGTTGAAGCAGGTGCATTTGATTATACGGTCTGGCATCGAGATTGTCTCCTGGCAAGTATTGACGCGATGATGGATTCGGCAGTGCGTATGTCTCGAAATAAAACAGTCGGCATTGTCAGCCTTTTTGAAGAGCTTAATGACGACGCTGGCTATTTCACCAAACCGCCAAAACTCGCACGTCTGCGCTCAAAAGAGGATCTACTTTTTAAAGAAAAAGAGCTATTGGGCTTTTTCCTTTCGGGACATCCTCTGGATGCCTATAGCGAACTGTTAAAGCGCTATGGAACACAGCCCCTTGCTGCTGCAGAAAAGATGCCAGAGGGAGCGGTCTTTCGCACTGCCTTTTTAATTGAAGCAGTAAGTGTTCGCATCTCTTCAAAGACACAGAAGAAGTTTGCCTTCATTACCATAAGCGATACGGTGCTTGGACAGTACGAAATACCCATCTGGCCAGAACTATATGAAGAAAAGCAGCTACACATTGTGGAAAATAAAATGGTGGTTGCTGTGGTCGCCAAAGAAATGCGAAATGGAGAGCCAGCGCTCAGCTGTAAATGGCTCTGCGATATTAAGCAATTTGACGAAACCGCCCTGAAAGCAAGTGACATAGCATACGATAAAGCAAAGTTTCAAAGTGGTCGCACGCCCTATTCAGGACGCGGCAAAGAGCCCTATAAAAACCTCGACACAAAGCCAAGCGCCAGGCTTGAAAGCCTTGTCAAAGATCTGAAGAGTTCAAAAATGGTTATTGATATTGACCTGAGCCTGCTTCAAGCAAGCCATATCCTGAAGCTGCAATCAATCCTCAGCACTGCTGAGAAGGGTACAGAGCTTATTGAAATTCGCTTCCTAGCAGCTGGTAAGCAGCCCCCTACGCTGTTTGTAGACCAGAAATGTACCATCCGGCGAACGCCTGAGGTGGACAGTAAGCTACGAGCCATACCGTGCATAGTAAGCGTGAGCTAATACATGTACTCTTGGCTAAAGCCAAGAGTACATGTATTAGCGTAATTGTTTATCCTGCACCGAATCTGGCGTAAATTTGGTGCATGGCGGTTGCAATTTTCGATGCTATAGCCTCCCGTGAATCAAAACGAAATATTGTATTATTTATACGAGCCGTAAGCTCATTTGCCATTACCGCTTGTCGCTGTGGCTGTACAGAAGAAAAAAACTGTTGTACAAAAGGTAACAGCAGGTTGCTATCTACCTCTTGGCCATTACTTCTACAGTTATACACTCCAGGTGCTGCTGCATTGGCAAAACCATTAATGTTCATAATATTACCTCCTTGTGTTTATCTTAACTTATAAACCACAACAAATTTTATGTCAATAAATTTATTTAATTCAAGCACCGTTGACTTGCGTACCATGACCGCATTATAATTCTCATAAAAAAAGGAGTATTTATGCGCATAAGAAAAACCATAACATGTGTCATAGCCTTGGGGCTAGCAGTTTCTTTCAATCTTATCAGCTCTAATGAGCTTAGGAGGGCATATTTGAAGAAAGACCATCAAACTCTAAGCATCCGTAAGGCTAATGATCCAGATATTAGCGCTATAAACCAAGTCTTGCGATTGTCAAAAGGATATTGGGGTTATGATGAAATATTCATGGACGCTTTCATGGAGCAATTCGCATTAAATGAGAAATATCTACAGGACAACACTGTTTATGTAATGCAAAAAAACGAAGATATAGTCGGATTTTTTAGTTTTGTTTTTCACGAAGATGATTCTTTAGAACTGGACCTTTTTTTTATATCTCCGGAATACATAGGAAAAGGCTATGGCAGGCAGTTGTGGAAATCCTGTTGTAGTATAGCTTGTGAACTCGGAGTGGAAGCATTCATCCTTTGGGCTGATCCAAACGCGGAAGGTTTTTATACTAAGATGGGCTGTAAAAAAATTGGCGTTAAAAAATCATCATTTTTGCCGAATCGATATCCTCCTATCATGCAATTTACATTAACACAAAAGGACAGAAAATGATGAGAGCCATTTTGATTCATGGTATATGAATCATCTGATCAGGGCCACTTTGGTGGAGACTATTATAAAGAGACTTTCCCTGAGCTCCTAGAGGCAATTAAAAAGAAAATTTCGCCATGTTCAACGTTTCCTTACGGAAACGTCGAACATGGCGAAAATAGAGCACGCGCAAAGTGAAGGAACGTTGGGAAACAAGAATATTGTTGATTTTCGATGCACACTCTAGTATCATGACCGCATTATAATTTTCGTCGCAAAAAAATGAATTTTCCTCTTCCCTGAGCTTGCGAAGGGAAGAGGTAGTAATAAAGGAGTAATTATGAATATAGGAGAAACCCTGAGTAATGCGTATAACTACGTCACCACAGGTGTATCGGATTTTGGTACAGGCGTCTATTCGTATCTAGCGCCAGGCCTTGAGGGACTTGCTACAAGAGTAGACAGTGCATGGACTACAGTTAGGCCATGTCTCGTTGCCTTTGGACTCTTTTTACAATCACCTCCCGGCATTTCAATCTGTTTGCTGCTCGGCTCTATTGCGTTAATCAAATTAGCCGAATGGACACAAGGCCATCAAGCTGTGAAAATTTTGCTCGTGGTGCAAGCAGTAGTGCTCGCAGCATTCAGCGGCATGATTTTCTTCAATGCAGGATATCTGCCAGCGCCTTTTGCCTCTATTGTTCAATACGCTTGCCAACCAGCAGCATAGGTTCAAGTCTTTTTCTACTGCCCCGAGCTTGCGAGGGGTAGTAGAATAATTTCCCCTCCAGTTGCTACCGCTTTCATACCATGAGGCACATACACATCATAGCTACCACGAAATACCACGTCTTTGGCATAAAACTCTGAATCGCCTTCAAGCGTAATTGTAAAGGCATCTTTCCTCACTATTTCACCTTTCCAGTAGCAGTTTTGCAGCGATCTATCGATGCCTGCATTGATGATCTGGACATTTTCGAGGTGCACGCGCCCGACTGTTTCGGAAAAGATAAGATGCTCATCTTCAGGATCACTAAAACCCATAATCCTTTTAGCATGAATAAGAAGGCTACCTGTGAGATCGAGGTTATGAATAGTCGCATGGGCAATTTCAAGCTGCAGTTCTGCATTATGGCTAAGCTGTCCTCCTCTGATCTTTTGCCTGATGATGGAATATAAAGGCCCGAGCGCTGGATGGTAGAGAAACAAAAGCGATGGACCCTGCTTCAAGTACTCCTCAGGGCTATCTTGTGATGGCACGCTTACCTTACATACCTCTTTAAGAAGGCGGCGGTTTTCTGCCAAAAGATCATAAAAAGCACCTTCCGGGGTTTCACTAATATTACCCTTGCCATCATAACTCTTCTTCGTCACAGACATGATTTTACGCCGCTCATGCAAGAGCGCATACGTTTTAAGCGGCTCTGATAAGGGCGTGCCCATAGCATCGGCAATATTTTGCATAGTGGACTCAAGCCGCGCTCCTTGCTCCGTAACCACGCTGCCATCTTTATACGTTTTCACACCGAGTTTCATGTTGACAAGCATGCCAGGAATAGGAAGTATCTTTGTCGCCTTTTCCACAGCATCAATTGCTCCAAACAAGATGTTTGTGTTGGCAGGCGCATCGATATCGACGAGTCCCTCTTTTGCAAGCTCAGTATATTCTAGGTTTGTTATCGTTCTCTCTGCAACCCCACTTACCTTTTTTTCTTGCAGCACAATTGCACCTTCTGCAGCATCAGCTTTTCTTGGCACTACTGTAAAGCCAAAATGCATCTGATGCTGCACACCATAGCCAGCAAGCTGAAAAAGCGAGCCATCAAGATCTGCAAGAGGATTATTAATCTGGCGTACCATGAAATGGGATCTACCTTGCTTTAATAGCCATTTAAAAGCACCAAGCTCGAGAGCAAGCTTCCAGATAACTCCATGACCACCTGGTTTTAAAAGTGGCTTTAGGGGCTTCTCTATTGCCCACTGCCCTGTAATGGTAATAACAGGCACAAGAGGCTGTACAAGGGTAAAGAAGCTGCTTTTGGGCCTGCCAAACCAGTCTGCTTTTTCTAAGATGTACGCAATCTCGCAATCATTCATTTTTTCAGCAGAGGTCATGAGTACAATAGGGGTTATGAGCTGCTTGTTGTAGAGCTTATAATAGACGTATTCTCGCGCTTGGAGATCTCGTATTAACTCTTCAAATAAGCTGCGTCCACAAAATGCTAAACTCGCAGCAGGCATGGGCCTTTTTGTGCGCGCATCGATGAGCCCCAATCTGTCCCCAGCACCACCTACAGGGTATATTTCCCCCATCTTGTCCATTGCCTCAATACCATGCACACTTGCATCTGAGCTACCCACATGATCAATGATAGGAGGAGGCAAATACAGACACTTTTCTCGCGGATGAGCAGCCAATTGATCTACCATGAGCCCTATAACTTTGGTATGGTAGCCAACAATACCACCCAGCGTGGCATAGAAGTGATGCGTCGGCAAAAGATCATTTGCAAGCATCTGTAAGGCCTCTTTCTTATTGTCTATATACTCTATTCCTAAAAAAATATGTTGCTGCTCACATGCCAATAAAGAAAGAAAAACATTGCGAACTTCAGGCGAGACATCTACAATGTATTCTCGTAGAAGCCTAAAGGCGGGCGCAGAATCTGCAAACGCACTTTGCACTACAGGCAGCGCAGATAAAAGCTCATTTTGCTGCTGCAGCGTAGCCGCCCTTTGGAGATTGTTAAGGATTAATTTACATTTAGTAAAAATATGCTCAAGTTGTATCATACACACTATGATATACGAGTAGCTAGGATTTTAGGAAGTAACAACAACCATTAGAAGGAGTATAACATGACAAGTGTTAAAGAAAAAAAGCCATCAGCGTTGGCAAAACCGGTGCACGTTAGTGAGGCACTGGCAGAAATTGTGGGCAAGGGACCTATGCCACGCACCGAGGTAACAAAAAAATTGTGGGAGTATATCAAAAAGAATAAACTCCAAGATGCCACGGAAAAACGCGTGATCAACCCTGATGCTAAGCTTGCAAAAGTGTTTGGATCGAATGCCAAAATTGACATGTTCCAAATGACCAAAAAGGTATCTGCTCATATTAAATAGACGTGGATAAGAGCTTTACTGAGCGGTTATGGGATGCGTGGTGTATTGTGTCAATTGTCGGCATCTGGCCTCGTTTTATTGAGCCAAAGCTGATTTGTACAACACACCACACGCTCCCTATTCCTACCCTGCCAAAAGAGCTTGATCCTTTTCAGCTTGTACAGATCAGCGACCTCCATGACTCGCGCTATTTATCGCCACAATTTTTGCGCCGTGTTGCTTCGGAGATTATGGCTATAAAGCCTGACTGTATTGTATTTACCGGAGATCTTCTCTCATTTGCCACATGCACCCATAAAGAATATGTAGTAGAATTTTTGAGCTCACTGACCGCCCCATTTGGATGTTTTGCTGTGCTTGGCAATCACGATTATACACAATATGTCTCGTATGGTGATGATGGTGCTTCATGCGTTATTAACGACCACACTCCCGTCATTCTTCGTGGCCTGCGCCGCCTGGTAACGAGAACAAAAGATACCTCACTAAAAAAATCACATATTGATGTCCCGCTCGAAGGCAATAAAGACGCCATATCTCTTCTTCAAAAATCGGGTTTTTGTCTTTTACATAATGCAACCATGCAAATCGGTAAGGGACTTTCCTACATCAATATTACTGGTCTTGGAGATCTTATGGCAGGACAGTGCCTTCCCCATAAGGCATTTACCTACGTAGATCCTCGATTTCCTACCGTTGTGCTCTCCCATAATCCCGATTCCTACCCTTTCCTGGCCCCCTATCCAGGCGATCTTTTCTTGTTTGGCCATACGCATGGCGGCCAAGTGAATATTCCTGGTATCTGGAGCAGAATTACGCCCCTTAAATGCCGAGAATTTAAAAGTGGCTTGCATGCACAGAGTGGCCGCTTTCTCTATATCAACCGTGGACTTGGACAAACATTTCCATTTCGCTGGTTTGCACCTCCTGAAATCACCCATTTTACTCTTGTCAAATCAGGACCCGAAATAGTACGACCTTTCGAGCCCCTTTTTCAAAAACAACAAGAGCGTGTAGCAACTTCGGATGTATAAATACAAGCTCACCCTTGCCTACGACGGCACCAACTATAGTGGCTGGCAGGTGCAACCCCATGCCACCTCTATTCAGGAAATCCTGGAAAAAGCCATCCACACCATTACTCGAGAACAAGTGCGTCTGATTGGTTCAGGTCGCACAGATGCAGGCGTGCATGCCATGGGACAAGTTGCCCATTGTGTATTTGAAAAACCTATAGATCTAGAGATGTTTTTTAAAGCAATGAATGGTATTCTTCCTTATGATATTCGCCTCCTTGACATAGTGCTAGCTCCGCTCGATTTTCATGCCCAAAAAAGTGCGCGCCGAAAAGTATACCATTATCATCTTTGCCTACAGCCTGTTGTGCTCCCTTTTCAGCGACTCTACACAAGCCACGTACGAGAGCCTCTTTGCCTTGATCTCATGCTGCGTGCTGCACAATGCTTTGTGGGCACACATAATTTTACCTCATTTGCCAACTCAGCATCAGAGGGTGCTGCAGCAAAAAATGCCGAGCGTACTTTATATCGCCTGGATCTGATCAAAACGGAACAAGGTCTGCGCCTGGAATTTGAAGGTAATGGCTTTTTATATAAGATGGTGCGCAATATTGTGGGAATGCTTTTAGAAGTGGGTGGAAAAAAACGTGCGCTCGACGATATATCAAGGCTTTTTACAGCCAAGGATAGACGGCTTGCCCCGAAAGCCGCCCCAGCAAGGGGGCTGTTTTTGATGGAGGTATGTTATGAGTAATTTTGCTTTGCAAAATTACTCATAACATAGTGGGCTATCGCACTATTTGCAAGCCAGGTAACATTACTGTCAGCATACTCGTATCAAGCCTGAGTGAGACACCTGTATTGCCTATGGACAGGGAACGAAGATTAGGACACAAGGCCACCAGTGCCTTTATATCAGAAGCGCTCCATTCCATGTGACTTATATCAAGAGTGTTTACCAGGCGGGCATTAGCAAAAAGTGTCTCCAGAGCTCCATTTGATAGTGCTTCGCATTTTTCTTGAAAAGATCGACCTGGAGTTTGGCGAATCAGTCGTTGGACATATTCTTCTGCCTGCCTGTTTCCATGTGCTGGGTGCTGATTCCCATGTGCTGGGTGCTGATTCCCATGTGCTGGGTGCTGATTCCCATGTGCTGGGTGCTGATTCCCATGTGCTGGGTGCTGATTCCCATGTGCTAGATGTATATTTATATTTCCAAGCGCTGAGTCTACTCTCACTTCTGCCTCTCCTAGCCCCACAGTACATGCTTGTAGTGATCCTCTTCCTGCAATCATCCGTAAACGAGCTAACGCTGAGTCAGAACCTATCTCTGAAATATTAATATTTGAATTTATATTTCCATGCGCTGGGCGTACTCCTACTGCTGCCCCCCTTAGCCGCACAGCACGTCCTTGTAGTTGTCCTCTTTCTATACTCATCCGTAAACGAGCTAATGCTGGGCCAGAACCTATTTCCGAAATATTATTGTTATTTGAATTTACATTATTGTTATTTGAATTTACATTATTGCTATTTCCTCTTACAATAATACTGCTATTCCCACTTACAATAATACTGTTATTTGAATCTATATTATTGTTATTTGAATTTACATTATTTGAATTTATATTTATGCGATTTGAATTTACATTCATGCGATTTGAATTTATATTATTATTTTCGTTCGTATTATTATTATTTGCATTCGTAAGATTTGAATTTATATTCATAAAACTCCTATTTTGTTTACTATTTGCTATAAGTGCAAAATCAAGTTGGACTTTGCGCTCATAGCGGACAAAACAATTTTGCTTTGCTAAACAATTGTAGCATAAATAAAAATAATAAGCAAGGCGACTCTTACATGGCCTCTTTATGTAAATCATTCATACTGGAAAATACAGACACTCCTTGTGCATGGGCTGCGGCGCGCGTCGCTGCAAAGGGAGAGATAAAGACCGGTGTGACATCAGCAGCAATGAGTGCTTGCAAGCCTCTGAGTGAATCTTCAAAACCAATGACTCTATCACCAGGCTCGGCCAGCATTTTTATGGCATGCAGATACCCGTCTGGGGCTGGCTTTGGATGCTCATAATCCTCACGAGTAATCCAGTGCTCAATACTATTCAGAATGGGATTTTGGGTAGAAATGAGCGAAGTAAAGGCTTTTTTCGAATGAGTAACTACCGCTCGTTTTTTCTTCATGCGCGCTAAGAGTTCTAAAAGGGCTGCAACACCAGGCAAAAGGGGGGCTCCTTCACGGGTTAAGATATCCAGATAGGCTGCTGTTTTTTCTTTATAGAGTACATCCCAATGAGGCTCTTGCTGCTTAAGCTCTGGCAGAGCTCCGTAGACAAGTTTTTCTGGCCCACTAGAATCGGCGGTTGCTTGTTGAAAATACACATCAAAGGTGACATCCAAGTGAAAGCCGCGAGCCGCACACATCTGGCAATAGGCTTTATAATGCAGCTCTTCCGTGTTCACCAACAAGCCATCACAGTCAAATAAAAAAAGCTGATAGTGATCAAACCATTCCATATTAGGGGATACCACGAGTCATCTTTCTTTGAAAGACGACTCGTGGCATAGTGAAGTTTTCCTCTAGGAGATACCAAATACAATCTTAACTGCATCTATGACTGCACTCATAGTTTTCCGAAAGTGTGACTTCCCAATCTTGCAATACTTCTTGTTGACCTTCATCTTCATTCGCAGCGAGATATGCCTCGCGTAAATCATTTTTCTTAACTTCTAGTTTTTGCTTCACAGCATCGGCAACAAAGCGACTCATCTCTCTTCGTTTTACAAACATGTGAAGATCACGACACACCCCCTATCGGAAGCGAAAATGTCTGATTCGTAGTATTAACTTGATGTTTTCTCATACCTTTAAGATAGCATACTGTTATTAAATACGCAATACATATTTCATACAATCATTATTTTTCGTCTTAAAATCACGTATATGTTACCATCAGGGTACGCTGAGACTGCGTCATTATGCAGGATCAAGGCTATTTATCTTGACTCAGCGTCATTTTTCATCCTTTTTTTCCACAAAGTATAGTATACTACGTGTCACATATGAAATCTCTCTTTTTTATCCTCCTATCCTGCTTCCTCGCTTCCTGTAGTGAAGAGACAGAAGAGTATTCTCAGGTTACTACGAAGATGGAGTGCATCACGCGCTCGCATAATGACACCTCTTTCACACTCGACCCTCCCAAACCAAAAACACAAAAACCCTATCCTTGGGCTGTCACTTCTGCCCTCACACCTATTACAAAAGAGTATTTTCGTTGCAAAGGTATGCCACTCAATCCCCCTCGTATCATACATGAGGGCACCAAAGAAATCATGCGCTATAACGACTGTTCAGGAGGCGAAAAGCATAGTCTGCCTCTGAGAGTCGATAAAGAATTTATCTACCCAATCCTCATCGAGCTTATGAACTACATTCAAGAGCGCACGGAGCACCCTGTACACATTACCTCAGGGCATAGATGCCAAACACACAATACCTACGTAGATCCTAACCCCCAGAATAGCGCCTCAAAGCATATGATAGGCGCTGCGGTCTGTTTTTATGTGCAAGGGCTTGAAGAGCGCCCAGATACTATCCTGCAGGTCATTCAAGAATTTTACAAAAACCATCCAAGATACCATGGGCAAAAAGACTATGTAGAATTCCAGCGCTTCGAAAAGAAAACAACTACGAGTACACAGCCATGGTACAACAAAGAAATTCTCGTGAAAATCTGCAAAGCGACAGAAGCACGTGACTTGGATAATCGGCATCCATACCCCTACCTTATCATCCAAGTACGCTTCGACTTCGACCGCAATCTACGCGTCGATTTCGATCAGGAAATAGCGAAGAAGTTATTATACAAGTGAACGTCATGTGCAATTTTCCGACAGGAAAATTCGCACATGACATAATTACCTCACCGACTGATACACCCCTGGGACCCCATTTTTAGAGAGTACGATTTGCCAGAGCTGAATTTGCCGCGCCCTAAAAGCGCCTGCACACGATAGTAAATAATACTTCCACATTCTATAAAATCTCTCATCATAATGAGCTTGCAGCTGTGTCCAGCTTTTTTGGAAATTGGCATACCAACTCATCAGTGTTTTATCGTAATAGGCACCAAAATTATGCCAGTCCTCCATCACAAAGAGCTTTTCTATGCTTTTGCCAATTTGGCTAATGGATGGCAAATGGCTGTTGGGAAAGATATATTTATTAATCCATGGATCTGTTACCGAGGTGGTTTTATTGCTGCCGATGGTATGTAGCACAAAAATACCTTGCGGCTTCAGCATCCCATGCACAATTTCCATAAAGGTGCGATAGTTTTTATGCCCCACATGTTCAAACATGCCGATAGAGATCACTGCATCAAAGGACTCCGGCACGTCTCTATAGTCTTGTACGCGAATCTCCACATCAAGGCCAGCACACAGCTTCTGGGCAAGGGCAGCCTGATTTGCAGAGAGCGTAACCCCGACCACCTTAACTCCATAATGCTGAGCAGCATATTTGGCAAACCCGCCCCAGCCACAGCCAATATCAAGAAGCGTCATGCCCGGCTTCAGCTGTGCTTTCCGGCAGAGAATATCAAACTTAGCATCTTGTGCCTGATCCAAATTCTCAGCTGTCTTCCAATAGCCACAACTATAGGCTAGCGTAGTTCCAAGCATGGCTTGATAGAGATCATTGCCAAGCTGGTAATGCCGCTCAATAACTTTTTTTGCACCTTCTTTATCTTGCAAATTAAAGACATAGGCCTTTGTATGTTCCCATGCCATAGTGCAGGCTGTTTTCCATCCAAGTCGTACCTTTTCATCCAGACACGCTTCCATGATCTTCGCCATACATACATCAAGCTCAGGGCAGTCCCACCACCCATCCATATAGGATTCTCCGAGTCCAAGTGAACCTGATGTAAGCACTCGCGAGTAAAAATTTTCATTATGTACAGCGATATCCCACGGCCGCGTCCCATTCACCTGAATGTCGGCCTCGGCGAGCAGGCTGCATACCATCTCTTTCGCATTGGAAGTATTTTTGGCACCGTATGCAACAAAAGGTGCCACGGCACACAATAACAACGTGATTAAAAATCTCATATAAACTCCTTTCCCTACCAGGATAATAAATACGTTGCCTTTCTGAAAAGAAAAATCTCCTCCAAAGAAATGCACATTTCAGGTATTATAGGAGGATCGCCGATGTGGTGAAATTGGTAGACACGACAGACTCAAAATCTGTTCTAGGCAACTAGGTGTTGGTTCGAGTCCGACCATCGGCATCGTAAAAGAATCGTTAAACAATACAAGGCCCTTTAGGGCCGAAATATGTATAGCCCAGGGCGAAGCCCTAGGAACAGGCCGTAGGCCTGTAAAATAATCAAGGCCTGATAGGCCGACACCATTGGTGAATTTATGGCAAGCAAAAGAGAAAAAATAAAAATGAAAAGTTCTGAAAGTACATTTCATTACTATACAACAAAAAACAAGCTTAACACGCCGGGCAGGATTGAATTGAAAAAGTTTGATCCCAACGTCAAGAAGCATGTTACGTTCAAAGAAGCAAAATAAGGATTGATGTTTGAGATATCCGTTGCGTGTAAATACCTTGTTCCCAGAGCAAGGTATCTTTCCGTTTCTATCATTAGCATTATTTCGGTGCTTGTTATTGCCACTGTGGTATGGCTCACCGTGGTCTTCTTTTCGGCAACAGAGGGTTTAGAGCGGCGCTGGACAGAAAAGCTCATTAGCATCACGGCGCCCGTTCGAGTGCTGCCGACAGATGCGTACTATCAGTCTTACTATTATCTCATCGATACGATAAGTGAAGCTTCTCACTATACGGCAAAAACGCTTTTAGAAAAGCTTGACAGTCAAAAATCTGACCCCTATAACCCAGCAGTTGATAGTCTGCCTGACGATTTCCCACAGCCCCTCTACAATAAAGAGGGACAACTTGTTGATCTTGTCAAAGAAGCCTATAAGGCATCGACAAGCGTGCGTGGGGTCAGTCAGCTCACAGCTGATGTCTTTGAAACCGCCTTTGCTAATGTAAAAATGCAGCTAGCACGAGAGATTCCTGATAGTGGCGGGGCAATGGAGGTACGTATTCTGTCAAAAGATACCTATCTTACAAATTTTGATCCCGAAAATACCATCCTCAGCACCATCCTGCTGCCCCTTTCCGATGCAGATAGAAAACATCTTGAAACCCTCTACCATACCAAAGAAATTTCAGACTTTATTATCAAAGAAAAAAATGGGATTTGGCAGCTACCAGAGACGAGTTTTGGACAAGGCGTGCTACTACCAAAAAGCTTTCAAGAGAATGGAGTATTTGTGGGTGATCGTGGCACTTTTTCGTATTACACCCCCACTGCCACAGCACTCCAAGAGCAATTTATACCATTTGTGGTAGCAGGCTTTTATGACCCTGGCATTATTCCTATTGGTGGCAAGCTTATTTTAGTAAAAGAGGGAGCAGTAGCACAGATTGCAGCTGCGTCACATGCGTCCCCTAGTGATTTCCCTACGGGCTTGAATGTGCGCTTCCCAGACTACACCCAAGCAGCTGTAGTGCAAAAGAGTATTCAGCAAGCCCTCAAAGCAGCGCACATTGCCCCCTACTTTAGCGTCGAAACCTACACCGACTATGATTTTACAAAAGATATTTTTCAGCAGCTCAAAAGCGAAAAAAACCTCTTCTCGCTTATCTCCTTAATCGTCGTGATTGTGGCGTGCTCAAATATTATCTCCATGCTGATTATCTTAATCCATGATAAGAAAAAAGAAATCGCTATTATGCGTGCCCTTGGGGCATCGAAGGCCAGTATTGGCTGTATTTTTGGTATTTCTGGATTATGTATGGGAGCCGCGGGGAGTGTAATAGGAGCCCTCGCTGCCTATTTTACTGTGAAGAATTTAGGAACGCTTCTCGCTTTTTTGGGCAAGCTCCAAGGCTTTGATGTCTTAAATGCTGCCTTTTATGGCACCACTATTCCCACTGAAGTGAGTGAGTATGCCCTTGTGTTCGTTATCAGTGCCACCATCATTATCTCCTGCTTGGCAGGAATTTGCAGCGCGAGCATTGCGTGCCGCCAAAATACTTCGGAGGCTCTGCGAGCAGAGTAAGACAATGGAACCCATATTTGTTGCAAAAAACATTACTAAAAGTTTTGAATATCCAACTCATCTGTCAATTCTGTCGGATATTTCACTCGAGGCTTTTCCGCGCCAAAGCATAGCCATAGTAGGCAAATCGGGTGAAGGAAAGACAACGCTCTTGCATATACTTGGGACCCTTGATGAGGCAACTTCAGGAGAGCTCTTTATTGCTGGCAAAAAAGTAGTAGCAAATATGCGAGATAGCTGTCGCCTACACCATATTGGCTTTGTCTTTCAGGCATTTCATCTTCTTACCGATGCAACCGTTCTTGACAATGTGCTCCTGCCGCTTCAGATTGCTCGAAAGCCGATTCATAAAAATAGTCTCGATTATGCGAGAGCGACGCACTTTCTTGAAATGGTAGGGCTCCAAGATCGCCTTCACTTTCGGGCTTCAAAACTGTCTGGCGGGGAAAAGCAGCGCGTTGCCATTGCACGTGCATTTGTGAATGATCCTGATATCATTCTTGCCGATGAGCCTACCGGCAATCTCGACCATGGCACTGCTCAAGGTATTCAAGACCTGCTCTTTCGTGCAGTAGCTGACGAGGGCAAAGCGCTCATCGTCGTCACACATAATCTCGCCCTTGCCAAACAGACCGAAATGTGTTATGAGTTGGAATATGGTGCCTTACATAAAATTCCCTAGGAATTTTATGTAAGGTACCATATCAATGATGCCAACTTAAAGAAATTGCATAACATGTTTCTAGTTGATATGGACCCCGCCACGGTAGTGACATACGCATCAGGCTAAGGCCCAATAGTGTCAACGTAAGGCAAACGCATAACATATTATGCCTCTAGTTGCTATGGACCCCACCGCGGCAGCGGTGGAATTCATTAGCCCCGCGTGAAGCGCGGCCGTAGCGCATGCGCTACGGTCGGCGCAACGTGGGGGTGCATAGGCGATAAAAAAATAGAGCTGCGGTAGCAGCGAAACCCATTTGTGTTTGCCATAATCAATGCACATATTATTGTTGCATGAAGGACAACAACAATTTCATGGACATAACAATTGCACAAAATGGCAAAATTACCACCCTTACCATTTCTGGAAAAGTGGATGTGGAGCACATTGAACGCCTTGAAGATACGCTCTCAGACCTCATTAAAAAAGACTGCCACTTCCTCATTATCGATTGCCAAGATGTTGACTACCTCTCAAGTAAAGGCATGCATGCCTTTTTACATGCCCAGAAAGAACTAGAAAAAAATCACGGAAAAATATTTTTTGTAAGCTTTTGCCCTGCCGTCCTTGAAGTACTTGAAAATGCAGGCATCGCCAAATATTTTCAAACCTACGACTCATCCAGAGAAGCCTATAATGAAATGCTGCAGGTGATTGAGAGTGTGTAATCTATGTGCACAAAATCCAACGGATTTTGCGCACATAGAATGATTTTGTGTTTTTTCCTTTTATGTGGTACGCTTACTTTGATGCTGCATCAGCAACATCAAATAAACTAAAACATCAAAGGAGTTATATATGGGTTCAACACAACAGCTATATTCTGCAGTTAGTCCTTCAGCTCCCCTTCAGGGTGAAGGTGGCCCGGGTAGTTCTGTATCAATGTCAGTAAGTAGTGTATCTTCATCATCATCTTCTCTACTCTCCCCTGCACAACCTGGTTTGACAGCAACCACACCCCCTCGCAGCGTGTCACTACGCAGTGTTACCGCACGCACATTTTCGTATCTGCTTGGGCAATCGACGTTTTTAGCACTGACAAACACGGCGATGCGTTGGACATCACCATTTACTGCGGTTCCTGTTGTGAGTGCTGTTATCGATGAAGTATTTCAACAAGCACATGAGGGACCGTCCTCAACTGCAGCTGCTTTGTCACGTCATAGCTTTACCTTACTCAGGACAACCTGTGCGGCCCTCGTTGCTGCGATGGGATATGGTGCTGAGCGCCCGTTTATGTCAAGCACGCAAACTACAAACGTTAGTGATGCAATGACCCCTACCAATACTATTGTGGCACACTTTCTCTATGGAACCGCCGCATATGGAGCCTGGCGTGTAGCCCATATGCTCCATCGCTTTTTCTTTCGAGATTAGAAGTAGCTCTACACCCAGCTGCCGCGTTTAATAAGAGGAATAGTGTTCCCCTCGTAATCCTTGGCAATCACATCGACTTCGTCTGAAGAGATCATGAAGTCGGTGTGGACAAGGCTATCGTTGCACCCAATATTTTCGAGCTCTGTAGTGGTCATCGATGCACCCCCATCGAGGCAAAAGCGATAGGCAAATCCCACAGCAATATGGCATGCCGCATTTTCATCAAAGAGGATTTCTTGAAAGATACGGCCGCTTTGGTAGATGGGTGAGTCAATGCCCACAAGTGCAACCTCTCCAAGACGGCATGCCCCTGCATCATTGGCTATATAGGCTCCAAACTGATCCTTTCCCTCTGCTGCTGTAAAGTGTGTGATCACGCCATTGGTAAATTCAAGCTGCAAATCCTTCACAAGCTTGCCATTCACTAAGACTGGCCTGGTTACTCGCACTTTTCCTGTTGTATGGCGATGGTCAGGCGTCGTAAAACATTCCTCCGTGGGTATGTTGGCCTCAAAGGATACCCCTTTATGCGTCTCACTACCTCCTGCTTTGAAAAGAGCTTTTTTCGATAAATAGACCTTCAAATCAGTGCCAGGGCCAATAAAATGCAGCTCATGAATTTTAAGCTTGGTAAGGTGTTCAGCTCGCTGATGCAGTTTTTTGTTATGTTGTTTCCACAATGGTATACAGTCTTCCCTATCAGCACGGCAGCTTGCAAAAATTGCGTTCCATAATGCCTCGTAGGCGTCTTTCTCATTGAGTTCTGGATACACTTTTTTTGCCCATCTGGGAGTTGCCGCGGCGGCAACCGTCCACTGCACCTTAGATTTACCAACCCCTTCCTCATAGTATTTCCTGAGGCTTTCCCGATGGTGTTTTTGCACAGCATTGACTTTTTCTGGCGGCAAATCGGCAAGTATATCGGGCTCTTCGCTGCCTACAAACCTTAAAACTGCAGCACTCTCTTCGATAAAGTCTTCATATTTTACAGGAATATGGCGCGGGACATAACACAGAGAAGAGTCTTTCTTGGTCTCAACAATGCGTGTGCGTATGATTACTGGGTCTATAAAGTCAACGTTTACATACTTCGCACCGCGCTTATAGGCAGCTCTCGCCACCATTTCGATACAATTGCGCTGCACAATTTCTCCCGTAATATTCACCACTTGCCCTTCCTGCACATTCAATCCTTCGCAGACGAGAAGCTGCGCATAGGTTGCCAGTTTTTCTTGAAAATCCATAATATCCTCTCATAAAATAATTTGTTGAAAAAAATAAAATATCCTGATAAATATCAATTATATGGAAGAGAGGATAAATATGACAGTGCATACGTTACAAGCATCGCTTGCCACCATGGATCTAATGGCCTTATTGAAAAGGATGGTCGAGAATGGGCACCGAAGCATAGTGTGTCCACTCGCTGAAGACGAAGCTCATCAGATCGAAGGCAAGCGCATTCGTTTTACCGATGATACACTCCTTCAAAAAATACAAAGTGCGTGGCTGAAAGGCAATCACGAGGAAGCGCTCACTCACTTTCAGGCGCTTATCAATGAAGGGCACTTTATCCTCGATGTAAAAAACAAAACGGGAGAGCGTACAGCGACCGCTGGCTGCCATATGGTGGCAGAAAACCTTGCTTCCGGCAAATTCCGATTTATTAAGAAAGAAAATGGCACAAGAGCTGCAGTGCTCTATTCGCAAATTAATGAGCTTACTCCTCAAGAGCTAACCTCTCTCAACACACTCGTAATGACCGCCATAGCTCACCACCTTCCCCATCCTCCAAAAGCACCTCAGCCCGCGCCTCAGCCTCAACCTGCCGCACAACATACTCCACCACCTGCTCCACCACCTGCTCCACCACCTGCTCCACAACCAACTCAGAGCCAACCTCCTCCAGAAGATGATCCCCCAGCAGCTACTCAAGACGAGATTATCCAAGACGAGATTATCCAAGAAGCTCCCACAGAAACCTTAGAAGAAGCACCCCAAGAAGTTATTGAAGCAACCGAGCAGAGCGAAATTGTGGAAGAAGAGCCTATAATCGCTATAGATCCCGAACAGCCCATAGAAGAGCCAGTACTAGAAGAAGAAACGCCAGCTCCCCCAGAGGCTAAAGGAAAAACAGGGAAGTAAACGCCATGCGCGACTTTTCCTAACGGAAAAGTCGCACATGGCGAAAATAGCGCACATAACGCTAATACATTTAACGCTGTGTGCAACTTACGAGCTGTTCGAATTGCAAAGATTCACAGCCTTTTCTTTGCCCAAAGGGCAAAAATTGCAACAGCCCAGGGCAACGCCCTGGGTTAGGCAGTGGCCCAAATATTGTTGCCTGAAGGGCAACAACAGCAAAAAGTCGCACATGGCGTAGATAACTATTTACTGCCTTATGAGGCCTCTGGATCGTTTTGAATGTTCCCTAAGGTCCGAAGGACCAAAAGATGCATAGCCCAGGGCATAGCTCCAATGGTGTCAACGTAAAGAAACTTGTAACCAATCAGGACCTCGCCACGGTAGTGGCGAAATTTGCCGCTCTAGCCCCGCGTGCAGCGAAGGCCGCGCGCCCCGCGCGCGGGCCGAGCGGAACGTGGGGATGCGAAATGTGGCTCTAGCCCCGCGTGCAGCGAAGGCCGCGCGCCCCGCGCGGGCCGAGCGGAACGTGGGGTTGATGAAACGACTAAAAAAACAGAGCTGCGGTAGCAGCGACACAGGAATGTATCTGCAACAACAATTATGTGCATTGATTGGGTCAAACACAAATGGGTGTCGCTGCTACCGCAGCTCTATTGTATTTTATGCACCTGTAACCCCACGTTCCGCCGGCCGTAGCGCTCGCGCTACGGCCGTGCTCCACGCGGGGCTAATGAGCTTCCGCCACTACCGTGGCGGGGTTCATATTAACCAAAAGCATGATATGTTATACGTTTACCTTAAGTTGACACCATTGGGGCAACGCCCTGGGAAAACATGGATTGGTGGCAACTAGGATGTAGCCCTGATAAAGGCCCCTAGGGCCGAAATATGTATAGCCCAGGGTGCAGGAGCCCCAAAGGGGCGACTAAACCCTGGGTGGCCAGGCCGAAGGCCTGGCCAAAAAACAAAATAATAGAGGCCTGAAAGGCCGACATAATGCAAAAAAACGCATAACCAAAGGAAAATAATATGCCTTTATCTTTAGGACCATCAGATCGTGAATTTGTTAGTGGCAACCAGTATACTCCTTTACCAGAACTAGGCACCCCGGAAGACCAGTCGCCACTAACTACAATTTCACTTGACCAGGAAACACATGCTGCTTCCAGCCAACAACGTTTAAGAGCCACATCTGATGCCCATATACAACTGATCAATCCTCAAACTCGTATGTCTTCTGATGCCCCGAGTCCGAGTGGGCCCCCTGAAGGAGTAGCCCCGCTTGCAGTAACATCTACAACACCACCAACACTGACGCCGCGAAAGCTCAATACTCTCCAACGATTCTGGTTTGCCATCCTAAAATTCTGCGCCCATCACGGAACAACAATGGAAACACTCGAAACACACATGAAAGCTCACCTCAAAAACCGTAATCTTGATGTAAATGCCTTTGTTAACTCATTGCGTACAACAAATGACTCTGTATCCGAGGTTCTCAAACTATTCAGAGAAGATCCCAATTTAGTGGAGTACTATTTCGGAGCCAATATCAGAGATCGCTTGCTCATTGAATTGTATGCTCACGACGACACTACTATAGCACAGCAACTTGAGTGTCTCCAGATAATGATACATACTCACCTCCCAGAGACAACACTAGATGCAGTGCGCCTTGGTCCAGATACTAGTGAACAACGGATAAGCGGTATGATCACTCAGAGAATAAGCGAGTTTAGCAACACTCCATTTTATCAACAATGGAATAGTAACCCCCCAATGAGTTCGAATAACGAACCCGTTTTACCCTCTCACGTTAATATACAAACCGCTATCGCCAGACTCATGACTGCAAGAGCTGACTCAGCAGTAGCATCCGGACTTACTGGATACACAACAATGGCTTCTACTCTTCGCAATATTGCGGACAGCCGCACTGAAATCCAAAGCATTGAACCGCAGGAGCAAGTCATCACTGAAACGCAAATACAATCAATGGAACCTAGTAATACACCTCTCGAAAGTCGCTTATTCGATGCCTTACCTGCCGCCCTGGTAACGAATAATAATAGGCAAGCCATCCTTGACGCCATCATACGCTCACCTCATCTCACCGAGAATGCTGTAAACTGCGTTATAGATGAAGATCTATTTAACGTGTTTGAACACTTTTTATTACCTGAAGATATTACACCGGCACCTACTGTATCCGCAATTATCCCAGAAATACTTCAGTATGCTAATACAGCGCCTCCAAGTACAGATCAAGAAGGCCGCCAGCAACACTACAACAGATTTGTAGCAACCATTATATCACGTTACTTTACCTAAAAGCCACTTTTCGCCTCCTGAGTGCCCTCTGGGCACGTAGGAGGCTTCTTCAGGTTTCTCCCTTGCTATAAATCCCCAATCCTACTATAATGGAGCCACTTTTTGTTGGCCCCGTCGTCTAGCCCGGTCTAGGACACCGGATTTTCATTCCGATAACAGGGGTTCGAATCCCCTCGGGGTCATGATTCTATATCGTGTCAACGTATTACTACAACCCAAGGCAACGCCTTGGGTTGTATATGTTTTTTGTTTGAGCCTTTAGCTCAGTGGTTAGAGCACCTCACTTTTAATGAGGGGGTCGATGGTTCAAGTCCATCAAGGCTCACTTTTGTCTTGCGCACATGTTCATAAAAACACTCCATTTTAAAGTATTTATTAGCTATCTCATCCTGCTTCTGCTCTTTCTCGCGTGCCTATTTCCTTTTGTTGCCAACTCTGTGCAGCAAATTGTTCTGAGCTCCATGAATGATCGTGCCGATGAACTTATTGAAACACTCGAGGCAGTAGAAGATGATGAAGCCCTTGTACACGTCCTGAAGGCCTATCGCCATCTTCTATTCTTTCATATGAGCCTGATAAACGATAGGATGGAAGTGCTCTATGACTCTCACATGCAAAGACAACTTGGCGTCTATGCAAGCCATGTCTTTGATAAAATACCTCCTGATATTGTGCAGGCACTCTCTGATGATGTTGGCTGCTCGGAAGAGAGATCTCCACTTCTGGGACAAAAACTACTCTACCTGGCAAAGTGCTTTGACTTTCATGATAAGCGCTATATTTTACGCCTCGCCTTTCCCTTCGAATATATACAAGAGCTGAAAAAAAACTTTCAGGGCGGGTTCTTGGTCCTGTCTGCCATTATTTTATTTCTCTTTAGCGCCCTTACGGTGATCATCCTCTATACCTTCATGGGGCCGGTGCGCCAGATTATACGCGCGATTACCCCCTACAATGAAGGTGCGGCCTCCTTTATCCCAGAAATCCACATTCGCGCCTACCTCAAAGATGAGTTTTCAGACCTTGCCAAAACGTTTAATTCCCTCTCACAGCATATCCAGCAGCAAATTGCAACACTTACACATGAACGAAACGAAAAAGAAATCACTTTACAATCACTTGTAGAAGGCGTTGTTGCGCTCGATAGCAATATGAATGTCTCTTATGCCAATGACATGGCTATAAAGCTTCTTGCTCTCACAAGTGATGCGATCGGCAAGCCTTTAGCCTCACTTGGGGCCGCAGAGTCGCTCACACGTGCGTATGAGCTCTTACATAGCTGCAGGCAGCATAACAAGTGTGTGAGCTCTGAGCTGCATATTGAGCTCGGTGGCAAAAAAATGCACCTGAATATCATTGCTGCCCCCAGAGAAAACCAGGGCGCCATTTTGGTGGTTCAAGATATTTCTATTCACTATCGCATCCTGGAAATGCGCAAGGATTTTATTGCCAATGCCTCCCATGAACTCAAAACCCCCATCACCATCATCCGCGGCTTTGCAGAAACACTGCATGATAATCCTGAGCTCGATCACAATATTGTCCGTGAAATTACGCAAAAAATCTGCCACAGCTCCCATCGCATGACCAAAATTATTAAAAACCTTCTCACCCTTGCCGATATTGAAAATTTGAGAGATTTTTCACTTCAGGAATGTGCTGTTATTAATCTTGTTGAGAATTGTCGTCACGCACTTATTTCTCTCTATCCTGATGCCGTAGTTACTATTGACATGCAAAGTGAGAGTGAATGTAGCATACAAGCAGATCCGGAGCTTCTTGAAGTCGCCCTTATGAATCTCTTTGAAAATGCTGTTAAATATTCTAAAGAAAACGCCAATATCACTGTCCATATCAAAAAACATGAGGGGCACTTACAGATTGCCGTTCAAGACCGAGGCATCGGCATCCCTGAGCGCGATCTCGAGCAGATATTCCAGCGCTTCTACACGGTAAACAAGGCCGAATCCAAGCGTAAAGGAGGCTCGGGTCTTGGGCTGTCCATTGTGGAGACGATTATAGAAAAGCATTTTGGGAGTATTTGCGTGACCTCAGAAGTAGGCGTGGGGTCCACCTTTACGATAACCTTGCCTGAAAACACTTCTCCACATGTCTCATAAACGCCGGTACATTATATGCACATTTTATAGGCTTTTAAGAGTTTTTTGGTGCATATAATATACCTTCCCTGAGAGTGCTCCCTCATACCGTATCACCAAATTCATTTTTCTTGATTTGGTGATACGATTTCAACAGTATGTTCGTATCACCAAATTCATTTTTCTTGATTTGGTGATGTCCGCTTGCTATAATCAGAAATAGTATGATGTTACATCCATTTATCGGTCGTCGACGTGAGCTCAAGCTCTTAGATGAGCTCTGGAAAAAAAAGGTCGCGAGTTTGGTAGTTCTTCGAGGACGCAGGCGCATTGGAAAGAGTCGCCTTGCAGAAGAATTTGCCAAAGGCAGGGCCCATTATGTCTTGTCAGGAAATCCTCCGACAGAGGCCATTTCAGCACAAAATCAGCGTGAAGAGTTTGCACGTCAGTTACATAGACAACTTCAGATACCTCTGCCTCGTGCTGATGACTGGGGCGATCTCTTTTGGCTCTTAGCACAGCATACGCAAAAAGGGCGCACTGTCATTGTTTTGGATGAAATAAGCTGGATGGGCTCGAAGGATCCCACATTCCTCGGCAAGCTAAAAACAGCATGGGATCTCTATTTTACGAAAAATCCCGAGTGTATTTTGCTGATTTGTGGCTCTATTTCCAGCTGGATAGAAAAAAACATTCTCAGTAGTACTGGTTTTTTTGGAAGAATATCCTTAGATATTATTTTAGAGGAGCTCTCACTTCAGGAGTGTAATGAGTTTTGGAACGGGAAAAAGCAGCTGATTTCTGCTTTTGATAAACTGAAAATTTTGGCAGTGACGGGCGGCGTGCCGCGCTATCTTGAAGAGATATTACCAACTAAAAGTGCGGAGGAAAATATTCAGAGGCTCTGCTTTCAAAAAGAGGGTTTTTTATATAATGAGTTCGAGCGTATTTTTTCTGATCTTTTTTCGTCGCGTGGTGTTATATATAAACAGATTGTGAAGAGGTTGGCAGAAGGAGCATGTGAGCTCAAAGAGATTTATCAGGCACTCCATGTAGAAAAAAGTGGTGTTATTTCTGAATACCTGCACGACTTGATTACAGCGGGTTTTATTGCGCAAGACACCACATGGCATATAAAAACAGGTAAAGACTCAAAGCTGAGCCGTTATCGCCTCAAAGACAACTATCTTCGATTTTATCTAAAATACATTGAGCCCAATCGAAAAAAGATTGAATTAGGAGGGCTGAAACTACCCCTACAGTGGCATTCCATAATGGGACTGCAGTTTGAAAACCTCGTACTTCATAACAGAAAAACGATCCATACAATACTCGGCATCGATACCGCTGAGCTTGTCAATGCCAATCCTTTTTTCCAAAGACCCACTACAACACATCCAGGATGCCAAATTGACTACATGATTCAAAATAAATTCGGCACATGCTATCTTTGTGAAATCAAATTTGCTACTCGCCCATTAACCCTATCGATCATTACTGAAATGCAAAAAAAAATACAAAGTCTACAGCATCCAAAACACACCTCTTTTAGACCTGTACTCATTCATGTCAATGGAGTTGATGATGAAGTTATTGAGAGCGAGTTTTTTGCCTCCATAATTGACTTTAGTGAATTATTACTCGCGCCAACAGGCGCATAAACAAGGAGCAATATATGCAAAAATTTTTTATTTTATTTTTTCTGCTTTCCACTTATGGACTTTTCGCAGAAATTCGACAATCACACACAACACAAGAGGTACTTCAATGGGTGGTTCAATATGACACTGCCGACACCTTGGTAATCTTCGATATTGACAATACCATTTTAGCTCCTACGCAGGCATTAGGATCAGATATGTGGTTCTATGCCTATCTTCACGAGCTGCGAGAAAAAATGGATAAGCAAGAGGCCCTGCACCATGCAGTCTCTCTGCTCCATCAAATTTATGAGCGCACCCAAGTAAAACTTATTGAAGAAAACACCCCTGCCGTTATTGAAACACTCCAACGAAATGGCCATTCGGTCATCGCTTTGACGACTCGAAGCAGACAAATGGCAGACTGCACCATCCGGCACCTTCATTCTCTTGGTATTGATATGACCAAAACGGCTCCGACTCCAGATACCGCCGCCTTCGCTGATATGCCTCGCGTCCTCTGGAAAGAGGGCGTTGTACTTACCTCAGGCGAGCACAAGGGCAAAGCACTTTTAGCCTTCTTACACCATTGCAACATACGCCCAAAGGCAATCCTCTTCATTAATGACAAAGAGTCCCACATCCAAGAAATGGAAGGAACCATCGAAGCGACAGGTATTACCTTTTTAGGACTTCGCTACTCTGCCGCTGACGTTGCAGTACAAAATTACCGCCACGATGTGGCAGCCGTCCAGCTTGCTCATTTTCATGGTATTTTACCTGATGAACTCTGCGCATCCATCCTTTCTCACAACCTTCACAGCACACAAAATTAACATTTGATCCACAAATCGACAAATGTCGATTTGTGGATACATTTCATTTTCCATGCCTTGAATTCATAGCAAGCTTGCATAATAAATAGTAACTGTGTTACCATAGCTATATGGGAGTAGGCGCATTGGTAACAAAAAAATGAAGAAAAAAACGGTCGAAAAATTGAAGGATGTTCTAAGAACAATAAAAGCTTGTATAGAGCAAGATAGGTATGTTTTCTCAAAACATGCATTAGATCGTGTTCGCGAGCGAAATATTGACATTCCTACTACCCTTAATGTACTTCTTAGTGGATATGAAGAAAAGAAGAAAACGTGCTTTGATAAAGAAAATAATACCTGGAAATATGCTATTAGAGGAAAAACATCCGAAGATTTAAGTGTGCGAGTGATTGTAGCATTTGAGGAGGATGGAATGGTTGTTATTACAGTTATGTATGTATTATGAGGAATTTATGAACACAAAAAAAAAAGATACGTTTATATATGAAGATCTAGGCTTTCCTATCCTTTTGATTAATGTGCCTATGAGAAAAGTTTTTGGCGAATGGGTTTTGGATATTAACTTCAATCAGCTACAAAGAACAGCCCTGCTCATGCTTGCAAAAAAAACTACTCCATTATCCGGAAAAGAGATTCGTTTTATTAGGCATTATCTTAATATATCTACTCACAAATTTGGAGAAATATTGGGAGTTACACACGTTGCGGTATTGAATTGGGAAAGTGAAGAAAAGAAAATGAATGCAGGCACCGAACTTATTCTTCGCTTATATATTCTTAATCAGCTTAAGGTTACTGATAAAGAATTCAGACATACCTACGCTCAATTTAATCCAAAAATTATTGCTACACGTTGTATTGAAAATATCCCTTTAGAAATCGATGCTGAAAAAATAGCGTGTTAATGTATGGCAAAATTACCGGGGACGCACTACGCTCTATGCTTATTAAACGAAGGGCACAATGCATCACTCATCCCTGCAGCGCATGTGGTACAGAATACTCCTGCTGCAGCTACTGTCGATGCGAATATAGCAGGCAGTAATGCAGCACCACCTGTGGTTCGTGATAGTGATAGTAATACATCCGACTCGGATTCAGATTTCGACTCTGACGACCCTGAATCCTGACAGCGAATACATTCTGATCTACAAATCAACATTTGATCCGCAAATCGACAAAATGTCGATTTGTGGATCAAAAAATACACCAAAAAATCCATCCGCAAATCGGCAAAATGTCGATTTGTGGATTGCGATACCTAGCAATTCTTTGCCAGATTATTTTCATTGAGAAAAAAGATAGATTAGTTAATAATATATGTCATGTCTGTAACAATAATTAGGAAATAATATATATGGTTAACATTAATAGTCGAAACTTTATACGTGAATTATCTGAAAGCATATCACGTGTTCCAGATATGGCGAATATCGCCTATAGTAAAGATGAGCAATCGATACACGTTCAATCCCTCGAAGAACTATGCGGAGAACCAATAGAGCCCGGCATAGATGCTGCGTATGATACGATAGAAAAGAAGGTTAACGCTCGTTGCATCAGTATAAGCACGCTTGATGATGGAATGCGATGTTGCTCCCGAATCCAACTCTTAATTCCACAAGCCATACACAACCTATACCAACGTCAACCAGAAAGAATGGAAACACGAACGATGGTGCGTTCGAGAGTAGAGCTCGCGACACGACTTACTACAAAAAAGCAACAATGGAAAGCACTCAAAACCAAGATAATCAACAAAGCACTCTCTATTTTGCAAAGGCAAAGATGTGAAGATATTCAAGCCATCACAGCGCGGCATTGCATGTACGCCGAATCGCTATTAGAAGTAGCCATTAGAGAAAAGAGGAAGCCGCGCTTGGCATTAGCACTTATTGAGCGATGCATCCCCATTAATCGCGCAAATCACCTTGGGCAAACGCCTCTTATGCTTGCCTGTGAGAATGGGCTTACAGAGGTGGCCTTAAAACTCATGGATAAAGGTGCCGATATTCATGCTAAGGATAAAGAAGGCATTACAGCTTTTATGTATGCATCAGATAGATCCACTTGCCACAAGGTTGCTATGCAGCTCATTGACGAGGGGGTCGATATAGATGATCAGTCTTCACTTGGAAATACAGCCCTGATGTTATCCTGTCGGAGCCTTAATAGCCGTGACACGCCCCTTCTCCCCATGAAGCTAATCGAAGCAGGTGCTGCTATTAACAAAAAAGATATGAGTGGACTCACAGCCCTCATGCATGCATGCATGAATGGACTTACAAGTGTAGCCATGAGACTCATTGATGAGTGTGCCAATATTGCTGCTACATCGAATTCCGGATTTACAGCCCTCATGTATGCATGCGAGAATGGTCTTACTGACGTCGCGCTACGGCTTATTAATGAAGGAGTAGCCGTAAATGGGCAAAATACTAGTGGACTTACAGCACTTATGTATGCTTGCGAAAGAGGACTTTATGATGTTGCCATGAAGCTTATTGATGAGGGTGCGCTCTTAGATCTTCAATGTGAAGAAAAGCAGACTGCCCTCATTTATGCAATCAAAGCAAAGTTTGCCAACGTGGCTATGCAGCTTATTGATAGAGGCGCGAACATAGATACTATCAGCAGATCGGGTGACACACCGCTTATGTATGCATGTTCAGAAAGGCTTACAACTATTGCGCTGCGCCTTATAGGAGATGGCGCTGATGTGGACATCAAAAATAAAAAGGGACAAACCGCGCTGATGCTTGCGTGCAGAAATGGGCTTACAGATGTTGTGCAAGAGCTTCTTGCACAAGACGCAGATGTGAATATAAAAGATAAAGATGGGGCTACTGCATGCCATTATGCATTTGAGTCGCCTGCACTTGTCGAAACACTTAGCTCCTCATCCAGAATAATACCCAATAACCCAGAAATGCTTTTGGAGATATTGCTGACAAGCGAAAATAAAATCCAGGCAGCAAAGCAATCTAATATAACAAAATATACGGAAGAAGAAATGCGATGGTTTACAGTGCAAGGAGCAGTACTCCACTTCTTACATAAAGCTATAGCCTGCATGGATACAGAAGCGCAGCGCAGTGTCTATGCCCGTTTTGTAGCATCCTATCCTCATGCAGCGAGCCTTATAGCATCCCTTGACATGCGCCTCCACTATAGTATTCATCCATGGCATTACCAAGGCAGACAAGCCGTCATCCCAGAAATTCCGCCAGCCCCAACAGGTATCCAGTTAGAGACTCTTCTCAACTGGTTCGATGAGATAATCGGCAATATGCCCCATGCGGAGTGTAAACGAATTTTCAATACAGAATTTAGCGTCCAAACTGTTACAAGACATGTGCAGGGCGATGTGCGCGCTGAAAACAGCCTATTATCAGCTACAGAGATTGACCGTCTTGTGCAAGAGCGTATGCCGACAAGATATCGCGCCCATCTGCGGCAAGCGCTAGCTGAATATGTCCTCAAGATTCAGCGACGTACGGCTATGACAGGGACACCTCGCGCTGGCTCCCCTGCTCTCATCACATTTTATGAAAACATTGAGCGCGCCCTCAAGCACACTATACAGGCTATCAATACAGCCACATCGAATGCAAACGATGAAACAAGCCGCCGCCTTGCAGAGGATAACAAAAGACACGCTCTTTACGATCTCGTCAATGCTTCAGAGCACTGTGGACCGCGTATTTTCAATACAGCGATGGCATGCTATCGAGAAATTGCTCAAAAGATCCCACAAACCATTGAAAATATTATCTATCAAAAACTCGATGAACTGCGGAGCAAAATCGTGGAATCAGCAATTGCTCCCCCAGACGGTGAAAGTGTGATGTATTATGATGATGTAGTGCGTGCGCTCGGCCACGAACTTGGTATTCCGGATGCTGCATTACAAAATGGAGAGGCCGTACACGTCCACACAAGAGATGCGAGCCTGCGAAAAAGGGACCGTATACGCTTTTTTGGTCGCTATACCCAGGCAAGTATTTATGACTTTATTGCCTCCGATATCAATCAGGACAGAGATCTTCTCAACCTGTGTATCGATTGGTTCAAAAAGCAAATACCTGCAACATGGTCCAATAGCGATGTGCAAGACATAAAAAATGCTCATGCACAGATGCAGAGCAAAAATACAAGCGCAGTAGCAATCAAAACGGCACTACAAAAAGCACCTTACTGCCTCCAGATACAAGAAGGACAAAGCATTGAGGAGGCGATAGAGCTCTTTAGGCAAAATGAATACAGCATGGCCATACGCGACCAAGATGGCAAAATTACCGGGGACGCACTACGCTCTATGCTTATCAAACTTCGTGTATTAAACGACAGGCATAACGCATCACTTATCCCTGCAGCGCATGTGGCACAGGATACTCCTGCTGAGGCTGAAGCTGTGGTCGATGCGAATATGGCGAGCAGAAATGTAGCACTGCCTGTGCTTAGTGATACATCCGACTCAGATTCGAGCTCGGATTCGGATTCAGATTCGAGCTCGGATTCCGATTCGGATGTCGATGCAAATATGGGGGGCAGCAATGCAGCGCCGCCTATAGTTAGTGATAGTAATACATCCGACTCGAATTCAAGCTCAGATTCGGATTCAGACTCAAGCTCGGATTCCGATTCGGATGTCGATGCGGTCGACTCTGACTCCTGACAGCGAATATATTTTGATCCATAAATCGACAAAATGTCGATTTATGGATTGCAATACCTAGCAATTCTTTGCCAAATTATTTCATTGAAAAAAAAGAT
>JABDDE010000012.1 GCA_013287775.1 Chlamydiota bacterium | reverse complement strand
AGACAGATTCGTTCTATATACTCAGATCGCCGCTCGGCAGCGAGGGCCTCCTCGGGGGTTTGTGAGGGGCGCATCTGAAATCGAATTCCATATTCTTGTTCAAGAATATCGACGATCTCGGCCTCGGTTTTCTGACCACTTCTCAGAATCTGCACTCGCTCTTGGATTACTCGTACAGCCTCTTGGGCGCGGACTTTCGCAGCCTCTACTGCTGCATCAGCAGTTGATCCTGGCATCGCGAAGCGCGATTGCAAAAGTTGTAGGATTTCGCTTTCGCTCTTTGCCTGCCGCCTACAGAGTGCACAGAGTCGCTCGGCTCCGCCCATAGCAATTTGTAGGGGATGCTGTGCGGCAATTGCTTGCTCAAGGGTTCGCCCACGAATCATTGTAATATTGTGTCTCTCTTCCAAAACATCTCCGATAGCAGCCGAAGATGCGTGGCTTGCTCTCATTGCTGCTACCATTTCATAGGCGGCTTGTAATGGCGGTGTAGTCCACCCTTGAGGAATGTTATCCGCAAGCCAGTCTATAACTTCTTGCCTGAGGCTGCTATTTTGCTCTATTTCTTCCGAGAGCCAGCTGTAAATAGCATGAGGATGGTATCTATAAAAAAATCGAGTCCTATCTCTATTTTTTACACACATACCACCTGCAGTCAAGCGAAGCGTACCACTTGCTCTTACAAAGGCCGCATCGGCAAGGCCAAGTTCTTGCCCAAGCTCATGGAGCAGCTCATCATAATAATGGATTGTTTGTGAAGTAGGAGGAGCAAGTGACTCTGCAATAAGGCGTCGATAGATATCGAGTCGCTCATATATTTTTTCTTGTAGAGTAGGGGGCGTCCTTTGTACATGTTCTCGGTAGAGCTGCATCGCTGTTTGTTGCAGCCGAGGGCCACAGTAGCCACTTGCGCGAATAAGCTCGGCAAGCACCTGTCTCTTCATATTTAAGGCAGCTTGTGCTTCTTCATTTTGTACTTTGTGGATGACATGTTGCAGTGCCCATTCAATATGCTGATAAAATTGCTCAAGGGCAGGCGAGCCTGCTCGGGGTGTGCCCATATAGGCACGACGTGTCTTGACAGCTGCCAGGTAGTCGGTCATTTTTGCCTGTAATACATCAATCTGCTGGCTGCCAAGACTTTGAAACATGCCACGAAGCTCTCTTTCAGGCATTGGTTGTATCGTCTGCGTAAACCAGTCCTGCAATAGATCCAGCGAGGTGCCAGTCGGTCCAGGCGGTATGGACATTGCAGGCACGCTCCTCCCAACTATCTTGCCATTCACCAATTGCTCACTATAATGATTCGGGCACACAGTATAGGCCAGCGTGGCTGTGATAGTTGCCGCATCTTCATCAGGTATATTCGAGGTACGAAACACTTGTTGCATAAGGGCAGAGGCCTGTGCTGGTATCATAGAGTTAAGAAAATATTTGATAAGTTTCATAATGGTTGTATGGGTGTTGCACCAAAATTGTTCATGCTGGAAATAGCTATCAGTTGTGCGCCGCAAGGGATGATTTTCTGGTCCTGACAACTTTTTACGGCACGGTGGAAGTGATTCTATCAGAGACGTAATACGCTGAGAGGAGGTGTCTTCATCGTATTGGTGACGTATAGATGCTCCATTTTCAATAAGTATTTTTGCGGTTTCAAATTGCCCATACATACAGGCGAACGTCAAAGCGCTCGATGGCTGGTTAGGTATAGCTTTTTCATCAAGATTTACGCCTTTATGAATCAATGCCCACACAACTTGTGTGAGCCCCAAAAAAGAAGCGATCATGCATACTGTCATATTCCTACTATCCCTTATAGCATAGTTTGCACCCTGTGCAATGAGGAATACTCCGATGTCAGTATGTTTCTGCCTGCAGGCGACGATAAGTGGCGTGTTAGCACGACGATTTTTGATATCTTTGGGTGCGCCCTTTTGAATAAGTTCACTAACCAACTCTAGATTGCCATCTTGGCAGGCTCGGTGGAGAAGAGTATTACCCTGGCTATCTTGTGCGCTGAGATCCGCGTTGTTTTCAATAAGCAAACGCACAATAACGAGGTGTCGGTTATTATATGCAATCATGAGTGGTGTCTCTCCGTTAGCATTGAATGCATTTGCATTTACGCCGAGTGCAATCAGCCGCAGTGCTACATCTGTAAGGCCATGGCTACAGGCAGCATGAAGAAGTAGTGCCCCTCCCTCTTCTTTGCCATCTAGCCAATGCCGTCCATCAGCTTCGCGCAAAAACTGAAGCGCGCTTTCTGTCTCTTTTTGTTCAATAAGAGCATGAAGTGTCATGACATTTGCAATGCGTCCCATTACAGCGCGCGTCTTTTCTGAGGCTAAGGCCTCCATGGTTGCATATCGTGCAGCTCCCATTTGTTCCTTGAGTGCAAAGAGCTCTTTCATACACTCTTGAGATTCTTTTATTGTTTTAAAAGTCCTCGAATCTGTAGCACATATCCATTTGATCCTCAGGAGATGCGCAGCATAACGCATCTCTAAGGACAAGTTTTCTGTGTCTTTAAAAGCTACATCAATACAGTTTGAATTTACAACACTACTATTAAGCAAGCCACCTATATCATTTATGCGTATTTTTATCGTGAGCTCCTCAACAGAATCGATCCATTCAAGCGCGAGTTTACAAGCTTTAAGTCGCTTTGCGCGCTCGCCAAACAGATTTTCTGTGGCTGCCTGTGTCAGGTTTTCTATGTCACGCACATATTTTCGAAGTTTTTCTGGAGGAAAACTATCAAATAAGCCAAAAAAAACAGCTCCATCATTGTGTATACGTTCCGCGACTCTGAGCATTTCGGAAAAACGCATGAAAATGCTTTCCATAGCGTCTGTGGATGGCACACCTTTCGTTTTTTCAATAGAAGAAAGCACGCGATCAAACAGTATGTATATTTTGTGATATGTTCCATGCATCATTGATAAAGGAAAGTAGTGCTGATACAAAGCGTGCTCTACTCCACTAGGGTCAACTGAGTCGATCTTACTCATTATATCTCTAGTAGTATATTGGTGACTCATGTAGAAAAGGGTCTCAGCCCGTCGAGTAGCATCAGGCGAATTGAGATTTTTTGAGCGGTCGAGATCAGTGTGTACCAATCTTTCCCCTTCTTCCACGTCGTTTTGATGCAATAGAGTTCGTGAGAAAGAATAATTCGTAAAATCATTCTTTGTAACAGCCTGTATAAAGGTTTTTATGGCGGTGATTGTGATGAGAGTTTTGTTTTGTGCTTCAGGGAGCGCTCTTCGTAGTGTCATAACGAGTGTGGTAAAATCGTTCGACTCTATGCTGCAGGCTATGATGATCGCCTGGTGTCGGAGCTTGAGAAATAATTGTGTTTGCTGCTCAGGGGAGATGCTCCTGAGGAGCGAGTAACATAAAGTGAAGAGTTTTGTTGCCGGTATGGTGGCACAATCAGGACCACGCATTTCTAGATAAAAGGAGATAGCCTGAAGAATATCCTCATCTATGGGTGATGTATTAGAGACTAGAGATTGCACGTCTTCATGTTCTGCACGGTGTAGGTATTGGTGTAAATTGTTAATTTTTTCTTTTATTATGGAATAATGAGCGCTTGCGGCTGGTCTATCATGGCGTGTTCGCTCTATACACGCTGTGTACACGCTACTCAAGACATGAAGAGGAACCATGTGACAATGTTCTAAGAGCGCTTTAAGAGAGGTGGGCCCGTGCCTATGAGAAAACGCATGTATGATACACTGCTCTGCCTCTCTTGAAGGCTGCCAAGGGATAGCGCGCATTATAGCGTGTAGCTCAATAAGTCGCATCCCGTCTTTCGGACCGCTGCTAGAGAGCGGGAGAGATACTTGAGCTGCAGGTGAAGATGTTATTGATGTAATATTTGAGGTGGTATTTATTGTCATATAATTTCCTTTTCCTTATGTTAACGACCATTATATCAAATTCAATAAATGGATACCAATGGGAATTTACAGTGAATTTGCCAATTTGCCATTTACGAAAAATAATGTTTTCGATACAATGATTCGTATTATTATATTTTTCGTAAACATTAGGTGATCTGCGTGTCGCAGATCACCTAATGTTTATGTTTATAATTATATTATTTACTTTACATTATTATTTAGTAACATGAACACATTTTCTCCTATACAATCTTTTCGTCACCTCTCGGGACAGTCCTTTGGGGAGTTGGAGCGCTTATTGCAGGACATGTCACTGAGCGATGCGTCCTTACATGTTGAGAGTAGCTATAATTATCCCGTGATGCTGTATCAAAAACAGTCTGTGGTTCTTTATCGAGGTACTCCTGAAGTCATTCAGCGCCATGCTGTGCAACACGCACGCATGCGACAATACCGAGACAGTATGCCGCAAGCCCTTATTGCATTAATGGAGAAGAGCCTGCGTTTGATTGAAAGAAGCAATCGAAGACATAGAGAGGATGTTCCGGCAGCAGTAATTCTTCAAGCGTCATCAGATCATTCTGGAGGATTTTGTTCTGGTGTGTGGATATCTCAATTAGAACAGCTCGCTAATACCTATTATATTGCCTTACAAATACTTGGGGGTCGTGAAAACTTTGCAACTGCAATACAAGAGGCAAAACAAGAAGTAGGTAGCCGAAATATTATGACATTGATAGTACAGGCTCATGGGAATCGGACTTATTTGACGTTTGACCATGCTAATCGATATACTACAGCTGATGTAACAGCCAGTGATTTTGCATGTTTAGACTTGAGGGCAAGTATTATACTATCTGCTTGCAAGACAGGCCTCGAGCTTGCACCACGCATTGCGGCTATGCAACCAAGGCCTGTTTTTGCAGCTATAGATGATGTCTATGAGAGTTATTTTATTCCTGGTTGTGATGCCCATGGTTGTGAGATGCTTGCATTCGATTCTCATTGGAGACAAATTATAAAAAAATTCCAGAGATATCAAAATTCGGTAGCAGTATGCGAGACAGACCCATGTTGTGCAAGTGATGAAACTATAAATAGAGTTAAAGGTGCAATGGTACACCAAATGCAGCAGTTTGCAGAGCGAGGTGATGCTTACACCCAATTCACATTAGGAGAGATGTATCAAAATGGACGAGGTGTTGCCCAATCAAACCATAAAGCATTCTGGTGGCTGCACAAAGCTGCCCGCCAAGGAAATGCTTTTGCTCAATGTAATTTAGGAGAGATGTATCGATTTGGAAGAGGTGTTACCCAATCAAACCATAAAGCATTCTGGTGGCTGCACAAAGCTGCCCGCCAAGGAAATGCTTTTGCTCAATGTAGTTTAGGAGAGATGTATCGAGATGGACAAGGTGTTACCCAATCATACGATACTGCCCGGACATTGTTCGAGCAATCAGCCAATCAAGGAAATGCTATTGCTCAATGTCATTTAGGAGAGATGTATCGATATGGTCTAGGTGTTATTCAATCAAACCATCAAGCATTCTGTTGGCTGCGCAAAGCTGCCCGCCAAGGAAATGCTTTTGCTCAATGTCATTTAGGAGAGATGTATCGAGATGGACAAGGTGTTACCCAATCATACATTACCGCCCGGACATTGTTCGAGCAAGCGGCTAGTCAAGGACATGCTTTTGCTCAATATTATTTAGGAGAGATGTATCGGCAAGGGAACGGAGTGGCTCAATCGAATGTTCAGGCCATACACTGGTTTAGGCTAGCAGCAGCGCAAGGCAATAACGAGGCAACACGGGCGTTGCATGAAATCGAAATAGCTGCATAGACCTTGTTGTTTTTTACATGTGACATATATATGATATTTTCGATTTGCAAATATAGTATATTTTTGGTATCATCATTTAATTAGTTATATTTTTTATATTATTAAATTTATATGTGGAGTTTATATTTTATGGTTAATCAAACATCCTCTTGCATGCAACAAAGTGCATCTTTTGTACCTGCGCTTGCTGGATCTCAGTCCTCTTCTTGTGCTGTATCCGTATCTTCGAGTTCGGCTTCAATAACAGCATCGTGCTCTTCTGTTGCGTCGATGACGCTTGCATCATTGTCTTCCTCTTTCACGCCTCTTTCTCAGGCATCTGTAAGGCTATTTCGAATCCCGCCCCCTCCTCCTCTTGTTACGCCAGCACAACATTACTTTCAGACAGGGATGAATTATTGGAAGGGACGAGGAGTGCAGCAATCGTATGATATAGCAGTAGGGTGGTTTAGACGCGCTGCAGCCCTAGGCCTTTCTGCCGCCGAATATATGTTAGGGAAGGCTTATCGGGATGGAGGGGGAAGTATTGCAAAATCGGACGCTACGGCAGTATCTTGGTTTGAGAGAGCCGCAAACCGAGGTCATGCTGCTGCCGAATATATGATGGGGGTGGCTTATCGAGATGCACGGGGAGGTGTTCGACAATCGGATGCTCAAGCATTGGCGTGGTTTAGACTCGCCGCACACCAAGGCCATGCTGCTGCCCAATATATGATGGGGGTGGCTTATCGGGATGGACGGGGAGGTGCTTCACAATCGGACACTGAAGCACTAAATTGGTTTAGACGCGCCGCAATCCAAGGCCATGCTGCTGCCCAAAATATGTTGGGAGTGGCTTATCGGGATGGACGTGGTGCTCCACAATCGAATGCTCAAGCATTGCATTGGTTTAGACTCGCTGCAGACCAAGGCCATGCTGCTGCCCAACGCGAGTGGCTGATTATATTGCGAGGCGCTGATTATATTACGAGGCGCTGATTATATTACGGGGCGCTGATTATATTACGGAGCGCTGATTTTTTTCGTTTTGTGGTCAGTCCCCTACAGCCCCCTTTGGGGGCCGTAGGGGACTGACCACTTACCCCAATATGGTTGATTTGTAGATAAGTGCAATTTCTTTGTTAGGGATGAATAAATCAGCATAACGGAAGTTGTTATTACCAAGGCGAAGGTTTTTGAACGAAAGATAACCACTAAACAATAAGAAATTCCATAGAACGGGCTCTTCTCCTGCATCAAGATCGGCAAAAACGATGTTTTCATTTACCTTTTTGTAAATGGTCTTTCCTTGTAGTAACTGAGCGATCTCCTCTTTCACATCTTCATCACTATTTTTGATAAGATTTTTAATAATATCATTGCTATTCGTGTTTATCCAATAGGAATTAAATTCACAATTTTTATTGATAAAGTTGATAATAGACCAGGGATTGTAGGTGGTATGGTGACCGCTTGAAAAACCATTATACCATGCCCGAATTTCTTCCATGCATGTTTGTTGGGATGTTGCGATTCCGCATTGATTTAAGAGTGTTTTTACCTCGTCTTCTAATAGCCCGAATTTATCTGAATATGCCTTGTCGAGCATGGTATACACATCTGGATTATTGAACCCAGTAAAAATACTTTCCTCACTAATACGCATGCAGCCAGTAACGACTGCAGAACCTAGATATTCATTTCCCTTTAATCCATCACCGATGAAGCAGCTCATAAAGAGTGTCGTCTTTTCATAATAGGAATACTTAAAGCCTTCTTGCATAGGGACATCATATTCATCAAGCAAAACAATGGGCTTGGTATTATGATGTCTTGCAAGATATGTGGTAAGGTCTTTTAAGCTTACTTGGTATGTCTCTTTGTCTGCAGTTTGGGCAATAATCGCTTCAAAATCTCGTTTTTGATATTTATCAAGGACAGGGCTTTCAAGGAGATAGTTATGTCGGCGAAATTCATTAGCGATGACCCTCTTTATCATACTAAAACATGAATCCCATGTCTCTCCCTTAATAAGTTTAAACGTCAGAAAAATAACAGGGTAGTGCCCTTGATGCTTCATGCATTCTGGATGTTTTGCTATATCCAGGCCATCAAAGAGGAAGGCTGTGGAGTTGGGTGTTTTTTCAAAGAAATACTTTAACATTGAGAGATTCAGGGTTTTGCCAAAGCGCCGAGGTCTAGTAATAAGCGTGACTTTGGATCCAAAATCAAGGAGTTCCTTGATAAACAGGCTTTTGTCAACGTAGTGATAATTTTCTTCTATAATTTCCTTGAAATCATCAATACCAATAGGAAGCTTACGCATAGTGTCCTGTATTACGTCCTGTGTCATTTTTCTGACGAAAAATGACACAGGACGTAAAAAAATATTTGCATGAACGCGAATTCATTATACCCTATCACGTATTTCATGCCTACAGGATCTTTGAGAATCTTTTGAGAAATTCACGTCATGTGCGACTTTTCCGGAAGGATTAGCCGCACATGGTATGAATTATGACCGCACCAGCTTATGGAGAGCTCTCTCGGCTTCTTCATTGCCTTAGCTACATGCCTTCGGTCTCTTTACCTCAACGCCCCAAAGTATAATTAAGTTCTCAATACTTTTGTTTCGATGGAATGACGCCTCGAACGCCCCCTTTGGGGTTATCCATATCACCTTGATAACGAGGAATAAGATGCATATGTAAATGCATGATGCTCTGTCCAGCCATGAGGCCACAATTAGCGCCGATGTTATAGCCATGAGGTGTATATTCTGCATCGAGCTGCTCTTTCATGCAGTCAAGTGCTCGTATCATGTCAGTGCGCACTTCATGACGTGCTGTAAACCAGTGTTCTGTATGTTCATAGGGAATAATAAGAACGTGCCCTGGAGAGACAGGAAACTCATCTTTAAAAGCATAGCAATAGGCAAATTCTCTAATCGATGCTTGCCTTTTGCTGCGTCCCATCTCACAAAAAAGACAGCCTGCCACCTCATGACCATGTGATTTAGTAAGATAGCGCGCATATGCTGGATTACTTTCTTCAATATCAATCCAGCTAGTATATATTTTTTGATGAAATCCGCCTTTCTCTTCCTGTTTGGCAAGCCTCAGTTTTTCAATTTCCTCGAATGTCAGCCCATATGCTGCGCTCAGTGCATAGACGACTTGCAGTACATCGGCAAGCTCTTCTGCGAGCTCATGTGTGTTCTGTGCTCTTTGAACCTCTATGGCTTCCTCGTGCAGTTTTTCTTTGACTTTCTCGATAAATTCTTCCTGCTCGAGTACTCGTTCATGAACAAGTATTCCTGCTTTTCGCATAATCGCAGGTATGTTATCCCGAACCAGCTTATTCATTGTAAAACGCTTTTGTATCATAGAAACTAATCAACAATCTCCATTTTAAATCTGATCAAGTTAAGAATGCTTTCATCAAAACGCGGGTCACCTAGAGGTAAATCCTTAGGATTCTGTGTTTCTTTCCGATAGAGGCAGAAATGACGTATATGGTGTATATACTCACGCACTTTTTTCATTTTTTCGCCAAGGAGAAGAGCGTATTGTGGTGTTTGAGGAGGTGGAAAAAATTGCTTAGGATATGTCTCAACCAGCTTTTTATGTAATTCGACACTTTCTTCATGGCAAGATTTTTTAATCTCTTCCACAATAGATTCCCATTGGGGGGAGGGTGATTGCAATCTACGAAAGAGTATATTCAATGAAGAGTTTGTAAAAAAGCCTCCTGTCGTCCAACAAATCGCGACCTCACCTGGCTGCGCAGCTGATGCAATTACTACGCCACAGCTATTGAAAAACAATTCCCGGCAATTTTTCTTGATTTGAGCGTTTTTTTGAGGTAAAGGTTGAAGTGACGAGATGTTCTCTATCCCACGTACCATTATCGAGCCTTTATTACAACAGTCTATCAAAATAAGAGTCAAAGCGGCCCTTTTTTTAAATAATTTCTCGATAATCAACGTGGAATCGAAAAAATCTTTCTTACTAAATTGCATACTTGGCCAAATCAAACGCGTATGTGGATCTCTCTTACCATGCCCGCCGAAATAAAAAACAATAACATCATGTCTTGATATATGTGCTTTTTTAATATGCCTGCTAAGATGGTTATATGTTAGTTTGTGATTGGAAGCTGTAAGTTTTGTAACATGAATGCGTACGTCACATAACTCAGCGATGTAAGAAAAACTTTTTATTACATTTTCACAATCCTTCTTTACAGAATACCCAATTTTACGATCATGAGTATCACCAACCACAAAAAGGTGAATAGTCTTAGCGGATAAAGCGGAAATGTTAAAAAATATAATAGTCAAATATACAATAAAGCTATTCATATATGATCTCTTAGGTTTTTATTTATGTTTTGTTTTCTTGTGTGTTCTATACAATCTTTTTTCGGCTTGTTTTATTTTTAAATATAATGTTGTGCTTTTTTCTAATGCTTTCTTTGCGATTTTTTCTAAATAAGTATCGCCTTTCTTTATATCTGTTTGTGCTTTTTTCCCCAGCCCTTTTTTAGTGACATAATAGCATACGAGACAACGTTCTCCATCTTTATAAGGATAAAACTCAGCAATTGCTTGCGTATTTCGTATTTTATTGTGCCTATCTATTGTAGGCCTGATAAGTATATAAATATGCATTCCGGAACAAGAGGAAAATGGCTTTGCTTTTGAACGTAAAACGTATGTCGCATCCAATTCATCATGAAACCAACCAGCTTTATAGTCTGTCCGTATGGAACAAGGGGTAGAGATATGTGTGAGAGGTATACCCAACCGTTTCCATTTTTTTTTGCCATCTCTATCATATCGCCATATATTATCTAAAATTTTATGTAGCGGAGTGTGCCAGATCGAGGTAGGAAGAATATTTTCTGCCTTTAGCTGTAGCTTGTTCTGTTTGTCTTTTTCAAAGGCAATATGAGCATGTTTTTTATCGATAGTAAATGTGAACCGTCCTCCAAAATTCTTTTCGTTTAGAGGACCATGATGCCTACTTTGCATGGGGGTGGTGGATCTTATCATACCTATGAACCGTATGTAAGGAGAGGACCTACCTGCCCATACCTCTACCTTTAGTGGACGAGTATGAGGATGCGAAAGCAATCGGATCTGATAGCTAGTCTGATAACAATATCCAGCCGGTTGCAGAGTGAATTGAGGTGTGCGGTGACGTTTTGGAGTCATTTGCAAGTGACTTTTTGTACGATGGAATTTTGCAAGTGGTTCGATATCCATCTTAAACTTCACAGAGTTACGGACATTTTCATCAAAACGCTGATCAGGTGACGCATCTTTAGGATTCTGTATGTCTTGTCGATAGATACAAAAATGACGTATATGGTGTATATATTCGTGCACTTTTTTCTTTTTTTCGCCAAGGAGAAAGACATATTGTGACGTTTGTGGGGGATCAAGAGGGAGATGGGGATACTGTTCGTGTTCTTTTTTATTTGCCTCAAGGCTTTCTTCATAGCAGGATTTTTTAGTCTCTTCAAGAATAGAGTCCCATTGAGGGGATGATGATTGCAATTTACGAAAGAACGTATTCAATGAGGAATTGGTAAAATAGCTTCCTTTCTTCACACAAGTAGCCAATTCGCCTGGTTGTGCAGCTGAGGCAATTATTATTCCACAATTATTAAAGAAAAGGTTGCGGCAATTTTTTTTGATTTGCGCATTTTTTTTAGGTAGGGAGTTACATGATGAGATAGTCTCAGTGTCACGGAGAATGATATTTATTGGATTTTTATTACAACAATCAATAAACGCAAGAGTTAAGGCCGCCTTTTTCTTGATGAGTTTCTCAATAATCAACGTGGAATTGATACTGCGATCACTAAATCCCATACGAGGCCAAATCAAACGAGTATGCCAATCCCTACTACCATGTCCAGAGAAATAAAAAACAATTACATCATTACGAGAAATACGCTTTTTTTTTATCAGTGTGGTAAGACGATTGTATGTTAAATTTTTATCAGAACTTGTAATTTTTGCAACATGGATAGGTATTTTACATAATTCTGCAATATAAGAAAAACTTTTCACTACATTATCACAATCTTTTTTTACGCTTTTTCCAATCCCTTTAATATGTGTGTCTCCAGCGACAAAAAGGTGGATAGCCTTAGCAGGGAGGTAGGGAAGGTTAAAAAATAAAATAGCTAAAGACAAAGCAATAATTCGCATGACTATGATTCCTTATTTTTGCAATTTTTGCCCTTTGGGCAAAGAAAACGTATAAACCCTTACAATTCGAACAGCTCATAAATCGCACATCGCGTTAAATGCATTGGCACTATATGCGCTATTTTCGCCATGTGCACTTTTCCTTAAGGAAAAGTCGCACATGGCGTTATTTTTGTAGATTGTACACAATTTTTTATCAGCATTCAGTAATTTAAAATATAACATCACACTCTTTTCCGCAGCTTTTTTTGCGATTCCTTTCAGGTAGGTATGTGTGATGTTTGTTTCAATTTCGCAAAGCCCTTTTTTAGTGACATTATAATACATGACACAGCGACGGCAATCTTTGTGTTGATAAAATATAACAGATGCTCGCGTGCCTCGTGTTTTATTATGTCTATCTATTTTAGGCTGGATAATGGTATAAATAAGCCTTCTGGAGAAAGAGGAAAATGGCTTGGATTTCGAGCGTACGACATAGGTTGCATCCAATTCATGATAATTGTCTACACGGGTATCTGGACGTATGGAAAATGGTGCTGAGACAGGTGTGTGGGGCATGTGCGACTGCTCGTTTTTTTTCCTGGGATTCTGGTCATATCTCCATACATTTTCTAAAATTTTATGTAATGGGGTATGCCAGAGAGAGGTGGAAGCAATATTTTCAGCCTTTAGCTGTAACTTTTTCTGTTTGTTTCTGTCAAAGGCGATATAGGCATGTTTTTTATCGATGGCAAATGTTAACTGCCCAGCAAAATTCCCTTTATGATAATTTGTTTTCGGCCCTCTGTGTATGCTTGGGGTTGATTTGCTATTTGAAGTAAGTATGTAAGGAGATACTCTCCCTATCCATAATTTTACCTTGAGTGGACGAGTATGAGGATGGGAAAGCAATTGAATTTCGTAGGCAGATTTAAAATAATATCCAGCCGGTTGCAGAGTGAATTTTTGTTTGTGCGACTGCTGTGCATACAATACAGGCACGCTGCCACAAAACGCGAGCAAGAGCCCTATTGCACGCAGTACTGTTTTTGTTGTGACCATACATAAGAGGTACTTGCGAAATTCCGATTTGGGCCAAAATTCGCGCTTTTGTCGCTGGAGAAAATCTTTTTCAAATCGCCTACTCGAAGGAGTATGTCGATTTGGAAAAAATTTCCCCCATCGCCAAAATCATCAAATTTTGTCTCCAACGGAATTTTGCAAGTACCTCATAACTCCATTATTATGCGGTCAAGAGGCACTCGTGAAACCGAAACAGACAAAAATTCGCTTTTCAGAATTCTGCAAGAGCCGCTCGCGCAATCGGATTCAGAGTATCATATCGTTTTTAGATTTGTCAAGCGGGTTCCAACTATGTTTGGAGCTTTGTGAATGCAACGCCCTTGCAATACGAAGAAAATCTCTTAACGATTCCTAAGCCGTTGCTGAAGCGGAGATGAGAAGCCAAGGTACCTTATGCCGTTCTATATGACTCCAGTCTTTCGATATAGCAGCGCTTTCCCACTGCCTTTTTACTACAGAAGGATAAAAACACAAATCACGAGAAACAAAAGTGTTTGCAGATGATAGGTGTTCCCAGTTAGTATCGGCATATCGAATGGTTGCTGTTTGAATGAGATCACTCTGTTCCTCATTCAGTTTGAAGAACACTCCAAAATCGAGCCAATCTAATCGCATAGCATGTTGCGTATCATTAAATGCAGCATCACACCCTAGCCGGTAGTCTAATGCTATTTGTATTGCAAGCTGTATGTATGCCTGTAGAGACATTCGATGGCAAGCATCACTTTTCAATTCATTCCGGGCATGTTCGATTTGCTCTTGAGGTATACCTTCTAGATAATTTTTTACCCATTCTTGAATTTTTTCACATGTCAGGGGACATCTTGCAGTAGGAACGTTGTTTATTGCATTCATGCGCGCTTGAGCCCACTCCGTAAAGTGTGCTTGAGTATCGCATGGTATTGAAAAAAGGATAGTATTGGGTGTAAAAAGGCCCATGTGACCCGGTATCAAGAGAGGTATAGGGGATGCCTCTTCTGTAGTCGCTTGCCTATTTTGTATGCGGCGACGCTCCGCTGCCTGTTGTACGATGCGGTATATTCCTACGATTTTCTCCTCTTGTTTCTCATTTTGGCTATTCCCTAGTGTAATGCGAATGTTTGGCTGATAAGGGGTTTCTAAAACCGTGCACCAATAACGCTCATCACATGAGTTAAGGACAAAGTCCCACGGTTGTTCCTCTTGTCTGCAGTTGGTTATACGCTGCCGTAATGTTTGCGAAAATTTTGGAATAAAAATATCTGTAAAAAACTCGGGTCGTCTATCTAAGAGAAAACTTGCTATTGTAGGAAGGTTTTTTTCTAGCATAGCTGCAACCATAACATCCTTCAGGGCGCTGCCAAAACTTTCTTCGGTCACTTGTCGATCGTTCATGTAGAGGTGGACATGAAGCTGAGGATCTCTTGGATCTTGAGGAGGCACTGCAACGAGACGAAATTCTGAAAAGCGGGGTGGTCTCCACTGCTGACGTTGTGCAATAGTATCATAGCGCTGTATTATTTCTTGTTCAGAATTATTTAAAGACAGACCATGGAATGGTAGCGCTGAACAGACGTTACTCACAAGCCTTTGAAATGTATCGATAAGAGTATCTCGATACACCTCATAACCAACATTTTGTTGTCCTCCAGTTGCGTGAAAGGGCGGAAATATCACGCTTGCCATGGCATTCTCGTGCATACGAGAAAGTGGTGGTTCAAATCCTGCTATTGCTATCCTACAGGCATGTTCAAAACGCCTTTGACCCTCTTCTGTTCTTGGCCGTGGCAACAGTGTATTCAACAGTGATAAGAGAGAAGCGTTATTTTGGCCACGTAGGTGTCGCACTGCATTACCTACTCTATCCTGAAAGGCAGTATTTGATTCTGTATCTTTTCGACAAAGCCGTATGGCATCGCCGATATAGTTAGTTTGTAGGAGCTGAGGTATATTATCGGTCGATAGTACATCGTGAAGCGGGTATCGAAAAGGAACATTGAGACCGCGGAATGAATATTTTTTCCCTTCAATAGTATAATCAACACATCCTCGTTCAAGCAACTCGCGTTGTTCTTCAATAACACGCTGAAGCCTTGAAGATCTCTTGAAATTGTTTATAGCTATGATATAGCATGTCCCGGTCTCAAATTGCCTCCACCGTGCAAGTAGGGTTGCTAAACGCACTTTTTGAATATGACGGGCCTTAATGGGCTTTGTTTGTGGCATGCAAAGGTGAGTTCGAATAATACTTGCCCCTTCTTCAGATAAAGATGCTGGTGGTGTTGCAAAAGCTGTATTGAGAGCGGTATCATCACGAAACTTGCGCAGCACGTTAGCAAGATGGGTATCAAACCCAGGGCGTGGATTATTCATATGATCACGGCGTACCATCAACCTCTCTACATTAGGAATAAGATTACGATCGAATGAGCCATCAGGACGGATGAGGCAATCAGCTACAAGAGTGGCATAGACGTTTTCGGGGAGAAGCCGTGGCTTTGATAACACATTTCTTATACAAGCCATGCGGGCTTGTGGGTGGTACTTTCGTTCTGTATTTTGCATTGCCTGAGATGTAACTGAGGCAGCTGAGGATGAAGATGAGGCTGATATCATAAATTTTATATTATTCTATGTTTGACGCCATGTGCGACTTTTCCTGCCGGAAAAGTGCACATGGCGTGTTTTTACAACGAATTATACAGGTTTGCGATGATTTATTCAATAGAATTATTTTGTTAATTTTCTATTAATTTTTTTTAAAGTAACAACATAATATAAAAACAGCATCAAGATTTACAAATTTTGTGGTGGCTAATTTCCAGAAGTAAAGACTAACGTCAGGCTAAGGGATGTTAGCATGACAAAGGAAATGTACAAATTCCCTTGACTTGCGTCACGACAATTTGAGAAAATTACATTGTAAAAACCCCCTTAGGGATCGTTAAGAAATAACTCGTACATTTGAGAGGGGATTATAGCAAATTACCCTCTGCGCCTCCTTGCTTGAAGATATTGCCTTGTAATATCTCCTGCGTAAGATCGGCGCAGAATTTAATTCACTCTAACACCCTCTGAAAAGTACGATTTATTCCTTAACGATCCCGTACCCACGGAATCAGCAATTTTAAAGAAGTAATTAGCGGTGGCTATGTCTACATTGACAAATCAACGAAAGGAGTGGCCTGTAAAACATGGAAGAAAATAGAAAGAGATGCTTTGGATCTGCACCTGGTAAAGAGTTCTATGCAGAATACCATGACAAAGAATGGGGTGTTCCAGTCTACGATGATAGGCGGCTATTTGAGATGCTCATCCTGGAAGGTGCTCAAGCCGGATTAAGCTGGGAAACGATTCTCAAAAGACGAGAAGAGTACCGAAAAGCTTTCTATCATTTTGATCCTGTCAAGGTCGCCAAAATGACCGATGATGAATTAAATACTCTTCTTAACAATCAAGGCATTATCCGGAATCGATTGAAAGTGTATGCTGCACGCCAAAATGCGGTAGTGTTTTTACAAATTCAAAAGGAATTCGGTTCGTTTTCCGACTATGTTTGGAGCTTTGTGAATGCAACGCCCATTGTACTACGAAGAAAAACTCTTAAAGATATTCCTGCTTCCACACCTACCAGTGACTCACTTTCAAAGGATCTCAAAAAAAGGGGAATGACTTTCGTAGGTTCCACAATCATCTATGCGTTCATGCAAGCGGTGGGATTAGTGGATGACCATCTTGCAGATTGTTGGTGTGCAATATGAACAATAAATACATCGATCTTACCCATCCACTTACCTCTCAGGTGCCTACCTGGAATGGGTCATGTGGCTTTCATGTCGATATAAAAAAAGACTACGATCGAGAATTCCGCGTGCAGCAAATAAAGATGCATGCTGGCATTGGGACGCATATGGATGCCCCTTCTCATAGGTTTCAGGGCGCCCCTTCCATCGCAGATATCCCTCTTGAGAGCTGTATTGTCCCTGCAATTTGTATGGATGTCTCGAACAAGGCACATGCTGACTATGAGGTCACTCTTGATGATATCCATGAATTTGAATCGGCGTATGGCTCTATTATGGCCGGTACACTTGTGATTGTACATACCGGTTGGTGGCGTTTTTGGGGGGAGCCTACTAAGTATAGAAATGAAGATGCGCATAAAAAAATGCATTTCCCTGCGGTCTCTCATGCCGCTGCAGAGAAGCTTTTAGCACGTGGTATTGTCGGTCTTGCTATTGATACCCTCTCACCTGATTGCCGCGATACTACTTTCCCTGTCCATCAAATACTTCTGGGCTCTGGAAAATATATCATTGAAAATGTATCAGATCCAACAAAGCTACCGCCATGTGGTGGTTCGGTGATTGCTCTGCCAATTCGCGCGGTGGATTGTACTGAAGCACCTATACGTTTGGTGGGCGTCATCTTAGACTAGAGTACTTTTATTAACGTGATGTGCACTTTTCCGTCAGGAAAAGTCGCACATGACGTTTATTATTAAGGAGGATTGCATATGCACGATAATCAAAAAAAATTACAAGAGCGCATTATCAGCGCGGCACAAGCTTCACTTGAAGAAAAACAATACGTAAGTCCAATCGACATCTTACTCAGATTAGGCTGGCTTGCGCCTACACATCTCGATGAGTGGCGAAAAGGAAAAATCCGCTGTTTAGAACAGGTACTCAATGCCAATTTAAAAAAGATTTCCTTTGCCATGGAATGTTTTCGTGCTTGGGCTAAGGAAAAAGCACTGAAGCCGAGCATTACCGAATATATAGCAAGAACGCGAGAGCGGAGGAATCTGCAATTTAGCGTAAGTGGCCATCCAACCATTGAACAGCATTATCGAACACACTATATCTCGCCTGTTCTGTCAGAAAATAAACAAAAAAAGTTGCAGGAAAAATTAAATAAGTCGCCAGACCTCATAGTCTATCGCATTGTCAGTGATTCACAATGTAATGCATGCAAAAAAGAGCTTCACAAAGGAAGCTTGTTATTCATGCAAGCGGAAGAGCCATTATGCATTGCATGTGCAGGCTTAGATGATGGATTTGAATATCTTCCTGCCGGTGATTCGACTCTCACTCGTCGTGTAAAAAAAGCAAGCACTACGTGTGCTGTGGTTGTAGAATTTAGTCGCAGCCGCAAGAGGTATGAGCGGCAAGGTCTTTTAGTAGAAAAAGAGGCTCTTCAAAAAGTGCAACAAGAGCTTTCTATAGATGATACGATGCGTGACTTTTAAGTGCTTTCCAGGAGTCGTTGTGACTAATATGGACCTCACCGCGGTAGCGGCATATGCGTCAGGCTAAGGTCCAATGGTGTCAACTTAAGGCAAACGCATAACATATCATGCTTCTAGCTGATATAGACCCCACCGCGGCAGCGGTGGAATTCATTAGCCCCGCGTGGAGCACGGCCGTAGCGCCTGCGCTACGGCCGGCGAAACGTGGGGTTACAGGTGCATTAAATAAAATAGAGCTGCGGCAGCAGCGACACCAATTTGTGTCCATTTTTGTCATGTGCAATTTTCCGTAAGGAAAATTGTACATGACATATACACATATCCTAGCTATGCAACACGCGCTGTACGATGGTGGTGATTTGTTTGCCTCGAGTAAAGCGGGGAGCGTTGTTATGCTTGCCAGTAGACACTTCATGGAGATTTTCAATGGCAACAAAAGCTTTTGGATCGATACTGTAGATAATCTCTTTGAGTTCTGCAAGCTGCAAGCGCTCGGCAATGATATAGAGAATTTCTGTTGCCTGTCCTGAAAAGCCACCGCGTCCATACATCACTGTAAGCCCTAAACCGAGGCTATGCATAACCTCTGCGGCAATCTCTTTGGATTTTGCGGAGATAACGAGGATAGACTTGGTCTCATCAAGACCTACAATTACCGTATCCATAATCTTTACAACCACAACGTAGGCAATGAGCGACAAAAGAGGGGGGTGCCAGTCTTGGAACGCGAGGCCGCACGCAGCGAATATAAAAATATTGCAGATAAATACTACCTGGCCAACCGTAAAGCCATATTTTCTATTAATAATAATGCCTAATATTTCAGTACCATCGAGGCAGCCGCCAGAGCGAATAATCAGGCCGATACCCACACCGAGTATCGCACCACCGATGACAACCACTTCAAGATGTTCTCCCTGGAATGTGTGTCCAATAATATAGGGCATTATCATCAGGAAAAAGGCAAATGCCAGCATGGAAACAATGAGGTGCTGCACAAAAGCCTTCCCAACATAGGCAAAAGCCATAATGATAAAGGGTAAGTTGAAAAGAAGCAAAAGATAGGGAATGAGCTTTGTGGTAGTAAGCCGCCCTATAATCATCGCAAGACCTACCGTACCACCGTCAATTAAACTATTTGGTATAAAAAATATATCAATAGCGAAGGCTGCGATAAAGGCGCCAAGCAGCATCCAAAAATAGGGCAAATACGAATGAAGAAAAGACCTAAAACGACTGTCTGAAGAATCTGATATGGGATCCTCAGAATCTGGTATGCGATTCCCTGGTGCGTTATTCATGGAATACTCCAGAAAAATATCGCGGGAGACGGGGCTCGAACCCGCAACTTCCGGCGTGACAAGCCGGTGCTCTAGCCAATTGAACTACTCCCGCAAAAATATAGCTATAAATATATACCCAGCTTGCAACTGAAGAATCGTTTTTTTTGGGCACGTTTTCAATTCTTCCCTGCAAGGGGTATATTGGGCGCAACAGGGTTCGAACCTATGACCGCCTGTTTGTAAGACAGGTGCTCTACCAGCTGAGCTATACGCCCCTCTTCCTCTTGAGGTACTTGCAAAATTCCGATTTGGGCCAAAATTCGCGCTTTTGTCGCTGGGGAAAAACCTTTTGCAAATTGCCTACTCGAGTGAGTATGTCAATTTGCAAAAGGCTTTCCCCATTGCCAAAATCATCAAATTTTGTCTCCAACGGAATTTTACAAGCACCTCTTGTAATAGTCGATAGTATACCCTTACTGTACTTTTTTCACAAGGGCAAAATTGTAATGTAAAATTGCGTGGTCAGGATTTGTGGCCCAAATGTAGTTATGAGCCATGTTTCTCTGGAAAGTGGCTTGAAGGATGTTATTCAAGCTGTAGATGTTCTGCTAACTCTAAAAAGAATTGAGCAGACCATATTTCTATGCTTTTTGGATCAACGATAAAGCTCTCTACATCTTTCTTTGCGAGCTCCCAATTGATCGACTGAATTTTTTCACGTAAAATGGTTTGAAAGTCTTCGGGTGTATTGATAGTTTCTTGGGCTTGCGCCACATGGGCCATAATACGTTTAAAATGAGCAAAATGGAGGGGTATCTTTTTTTGTATGAACCAAATAAAGTCGAACCAGTCTCTCCCTTTCACACGTTGTTTCCACGCACGCCAAATACAAGCATGCATTTTCCCTGCAAAAAGGTCGCTCAGATGAAATGTGCGTACATGAAACGGAGCAGGTTCATGAACCAGTACAGATGCAGTGCGAAACCCAGGCGGAGGCTCTACATCGATTTCTATTTTTATCTTTATTTTTTGTTCGGGATGAATGCCGCTGATTCGGTTTTGTGGCTGCATTGAAAGAAGCATGCCAAGTGTATTGGTTTTTAAGAAAGCAGACAATATGCCAGTATATTGATCTTTTTCTTTTTCTATGATCGAGACTTGAAATCCCATGCTCAGCATTTCTTTTTCTAAGCTATGCAAAAATGGCGCAAAATTAAAGGAAGGATTTGGTGTGAGAAGTGAAAAGTCTAAATCCTCGCTGAAACGATTCATCCCATACAGAATCCGTAGTGCTGTACCGCCATAAAAAGCAGCTTCATCGAAAAATTTAGCGCGATACAGTCCAAGCAAAGCAGCCTGCTGCAAAATTTCTCGTATTTTAATCGGTTCGGAAATTTGTATGTTTTTATAGCTGTTGAACATGTCTATCATAATGATGAAATTGCCTCTGCTAAAGTTGAAACTATTTTAGAATGATAGGCGTCGGCAATGTGCCAGAGGGCCTTTTTATCGAGTGTTTTCAGAGAGTCTTCTTCAATGCGTTTTGATTCGAGTAGATCGGTGAGGAGCTCTTCTCTCGTCATACCTTGGCATAATTGAAAAACATGGTCAGCAAGGGCTTTTTCAGGCGTTGCCAGAAAAAAACCACCGAGTTGATTTTCTTTGTGGCTCACACCTACCGTATACCGCTCCTGACTTAAGTGACGATAGCTGAACGTTCCAATAGCGGTACGAAAATTTTTGCGCGGATTGAGTGTCATAGAGGTGCAGCCAAAAACACCTTCCGGAATCATCCCGTAAAAGGAAAGAGCATATTCAAGGCTTACATATGATGGGCCATACAAGAGATTAGCTATCTGTTCAAAGGGTATGGGAGCTTTTTCAATAAGATGTCGAATCAGAAAAAACCCATTTTTTAGCCGTAGCAGCTCACCACTCTGCACGAGTCTCCAAATGCAGTCTTTTGGGTTTTTGTAATCCTGTAACATAACATGGAGCGTCTGGGTGGTAATATACGGAGTTTCAAAAGTATATAGCTTACGTGCTATCATATGTTGTGCCTTCCTCACCTAATGATAACATAAAGTCTGATTTTTTCAGACTTTTTTTTCTAATTTTCAATATCGAATATCAAAAGTCTGAAAAAATCAGACTTTTGACTATTAATGCATTGGTTTCCAGCGCTTCGCCTTGGGCTATACACATTACGGTTCTATGGACCTAATAATCGGATTTATTGAATGGTAATGTTGATTGTTCCCCAGGCTATGGCCTGGGGACGGTGAGAAGTTATACCGTACTATGTGGTCGGGACGGAAGTTGTGCTGGATGTTGATGTTGAGGAAGCTTCAGTAGAGGCCGGTGTAGAAGTCTCATTGGATATTGATGATGACGATGAACTAGTCGTTGGAGTAGCAGTGGCAGTAGCAGTGGCAGTAGCAGTAGCAGTAACAGTAGTAGCTAATGGTGCTGGTCCTGTTCTCCAGTAAGAGTCGGTTACCGCTAGTCCTGCAGTAATTCCCATGGTTTTTCGACATCGGAATTTCTGAATTCCAAATTTTTCCATAGTAGCGAGTAGAAAGGCCATCCGTACGACGACATTATCATGTCCACCTTCCCAAGTGTCGATCCGTCGAATTACCTCATTTGCATCCGTGAGGTTTGCAAGAGTATAGAGGCCTACACGAACCTGTTCTATGGTGATCTCATCAGAAACTGGACGAATGACTTCTGTAGCAAGTCCAAAAAGGCTCCAGCCGCCGCCGATACTGACGACAGTGCCGTTTCGATCATTCGCTATTTTGTTCATCTTGTCAGTAAATGTGTCATCGTTAGGGATTTTTGCCTTGATCGCAACAACGAGACGATCGATTTCGTCTCTCGTCACCGCTCCTATTCTGCATCCTCTGACAAAGGTCTGGCCGCGAACGGTTTCAACGAGAATTTTTTGGGCCGTACTATTGCCCAGAGGTCCTTCGTAGACAACGTACTGCGTCCCTTCCTTTAAGGTGAGTTGAAAGCTCCCGTTGCCGCTGTCCCAAGCAACAATCTTGTCAGATTCTAGCTCTGGATAGACTGGGAGTGTCGACTGGAATCCCAAGTTAGCCTCTTCGCTTTGCGAGATCAGATGAACTGGCATGGCAGATGCTTCTCGTAACTGCTGGATCAGGGCGGAACCATTGCTCGCAGTTCGAAACACGGCAGTGGCAATACCGCAAAATTCAGTAGCACCATGAGTTCGTGCTTGCTCTTGCAAATTACGTATAGCTGTGGTGGCACGCTCGCACAACTGTTCGCTGATCACACCTTTTTGTTCGACATCATCTCCAAGCTGCAGTGACTCGGTTGCTGAAAATAGGTCACTTTTTAGGATTTTCGTTCCTTGTACTTCCATGATAGTGACTTTAAATTTGCCCGATCCCAGATCAAAGGCTGCCCTTAGACGCACAGGTGTGCCAGATCCAGATAGAGCGGGGCTTGGCATTAACGCACTCGATGATAAACTTGACAATGAACTACTAGAGAGTTGTGCCTGAGAAACCGCAGAAATTGAAGCGATACTCGCTAACGTACTTGATGATACGCTGCTGCAACTAGATTGTGATGATAGTTCTCCTACAGTTGAAGAGTTTGAATTATTAGAGCTCAGTAGACAAGAACTAAGCGTGTTATTTGTTTGACTTATACTCATTATTATATACTCCTTAATTAAAATAAAATTAAAAAATTAACTTAACTTACTCCATACCCAGTGCAATACCAGCAGGGACAATTAGCAGGCCCGACATGGAATGGCGAATGGTGTGTGCAATTATTATATCCAGTAAACGGAGTGCGTACCCGCGGAGCCTCTTGCACCGCAGGTGCTGGCGCAGCCTCTTGCACCGCAGGTGCTGGCGCAGCCTCTTGCACCGCAGGTGCTGGCGCAGCCTCTGCTGCTGAAGATGATGACGAAGTCGTTTCTGCTGAATACGATGACGAAGTCGTTTCTGAAGATGATGACGAAGTCGTTTCTGAACACGATGACGAAGTTGTTTCTGCTGAATACGATGATGAAGTCGCTTCTGCTGAATACGATGACGAAGTCGTTTCTGAAGATAATGACGAAGTTGTTTCTGCTGAATACGATGATGAAGTCGCTTCTGCTGAATACGATGACGAAGTCGCTTCTGCTGAATACGATGACGAAGTCGTTTCTGCTGAATACGATGACGAAGTCGCTTCTGCTGAATACGATGACGAAGTCGCTTCTGCTGAATACGATGACGAAGTCGCTTCTGTTGAATACGATGGTGAAGTCATTTCTGAAGATGATGACGAAGTTGCTTCTGAAGACGATGGTGAAGTCGCTTCTGAATACAATGATGCTGTGCTGTTGCCGATCTCTATAAGGCTATTTGCTATAGCCAGCATCAGATCGCCATTATAGCTACCTGTTATATACATATTATATTTTACCTCATTTTATATATTAAATTATAAAAATTTAACTCAATTGTACCACAAAGAAATATATATTGTCAAGGCTAGTAATTGCTAGTAATTGTAGGCTAGTAATTGTAGGCTAGTAATTGTAGGCTAGTAATTGCATAGTAATTGCATAAAAAAATCAAGCATAGTAATTGCAGTATGTGATTTTTGATTGTTTCCCCGGTCTTCAATGTCGCTTCGCGGCATGAAGACCAGGGGAACAATCAATAAATTCCGTATTTGCATTGCGTATGTCAAACACAAATGGGTGTCGCTGCTACCGCAGCTCAATTGCGCCGTTGCGATCCCCCAGCGCTTCGCGCTGGGGGATCGACCCCACGTTCCGCTCAGGCTCGCCATGCTCGCCTTCGCTCCACGCGGGGCTAACCACTTACCGCCACTACCGTGGCGGGATCCATCGGAGGTTTGCAGAACATGAGATCATCAAATATTAAAAAATATTTTTATTTTTATGGTATATATGGTAAGATGAAGTTATAAAATAAAATTAAACATAAAGGAGGTGTTATGTCAAGAGGCCCTGAGAGTGGAGTTCTGAGACCGCCAGAACATTTTATAGGTTACTCAAATCAATTAGTGAGTATATATAATGATATGCTCAACGCGACTTTAAATGAATCAGATCGAAATGCAATTAATTCAGATAATAATGAAAATCTTATCAATCGAGTTGCAGACAACATTCTTATATCTGCAAGCAATATTCCTTCATACGAGACTGTCATATCTTCTCGCAATCCTCCCGGCCCCACAATTACCATTACAAAAAAACCAGAAAAGAATATATTGACACGTTTCTTTATGTGGATCGTTCACGGGATATGTGGTGATAGGATATGGAGAGTAGGCAAAACTCAAAATGAAACAAAGTAAAAAGACGCAAGAGAAAATATTTCAAATTTATTTTATGGAATAAATTTAGGAGTGAGCGATCAGGATCTTCACGTTAACCTTAACCTGAATAGGAACCAAGCAAGAGCTCTCAGAAATCTTCAATCAATTATGAATAGATTGATGAGTCATGTGGAAAATCAACCACAATTAATAAACTTCACCGAAGCTCTGAAGCAGCAGATCCAGACAGCACTCAACAGTTCTACAACAACATAAGACAGTAGCAACAAGTGCGCTGCAGCCTACAGCGCCATATTGTGTACAGACGGTTTTGGCTACGGGCGCAAAATCCAACTGGATTTTGCGCCCATTGGTAGCCATGCAGTGACTGCAGGAGGTTTGCAAATAACGAGAAGATGTTCCACATGTTGCCTGAAGGGCAACAATTGCAACAGCCCAGGGCAACGCCCTGGGTTAAATGATGACCCCACATGTTGCCTGAAGGGCAACAATAGCAACAGCCTAGGGCAACGCCCTGGGTTAAATGATGACCCCCACATGTTGCCTGAAGGGCAACAATTGCAATAGCCCAGGGCAACGCCCTGGGTTAAATGATGACCCCACATGTTGCCTGAAGGGCAACAATTGCAACAGCCCAGGGCAACGCCCTGGGTTAAATTCGGATTTTTCGATTATTCCCTGAGCTATAGCTCAGGGAATAATCGTTGCCGTAGATACCTCGCAGTAAGAGAGGTTTTATTCTGCAGAATCTCATCCAGAGAGCCCTGACAGACAATTTTGCCGCCCTTGTCACCAGCGCCGGGGCCAAGATCAATAATATGCTCTGCTGCCGCAATAAAGTCGAGATTATGTTCAATGGCAATCACCGAATGGCCTTGATGCACAAGCTTGACAAGACAGGCAATGATCTTTTCCACTTCTTGGCCATGAAGCCCTGTTGTCGGCTCATCAATAAGATAGAGGGTATGCCCTTTGGCTCGTTTGGAAATCTCATAAGAAAACTTCATACGCTGCGCCTCGCCCCCAGAGAGGGTATGCATTTCCTGCCCCAAAGTAAGATAGCCGAGGCCAACAGAAATCAATACATCCAAGAGATGCACAATACGCGGATGATTTACAAAAAGTGTTCTTGCCTCTTCTACAGTCAGTTGTAAAATCTCTCCCAAATTCTTGTTTTGGTAATGCACAGAAAGGCTCAACTTGTTTAAGCGAAGCCCCTTACAGTCAGGACAGCTGATCTTCACGGGTGGCAAGAAGTGCATGGTAACTTTTTTGTATCCAAGCCCCCAACAGGTAGTGCACATGCCACTACGATGGTAGCAACTAAAGTGCTTGGGTTGTAGTCCATGGATGCGTGCTTCAGGAAGTGCTGCAAAAAACGATCGCATAGGTGTCAGTACGTCTATGTACGTCGCAACGTCTGAGCGCAGTGTATTGCCTATAGGCCTTTGATCTATTATGATGGTTTTTGCAATATCTGTATTATTTAATTTTCCACTCTCAAAGTCTTTTTGGATGACTTCGTAGAGGAGGGTAGACTTTCCGGATCCAGAGACTCCTGTAAGGCAGACAAAGCCATGCAGCGGTATATCCACTGAAAAGGAGTTTAGGTTATAGCAGGTGACATCGCGAATCGACAGCATTTCTTGTTTTCGTTTTTTTGTCTTTTCCTTTTTAGTTGCAAACACCTTCTGAGGCACCTTTTGAGGTAGTAAGTATTTACCAGTGAGTGAGCCCTCTGTTTCCATGAGCTCTTTGGGAGTGCCTGTATGCATGATATGGCCGCCATGCTTGCCAGAGCCTGGGCCGAGCTCAATAACTCTATCTGCCATGGCAATAAGTTGCGGGTCATGTTCGACGACAAGGAGGGTGTTACCGAGTTCAAGGAGTTTTTTGAGGGCTTTCATGAGGGTATGGGTATCATGCGGATGGAGCCCTATAGTTGGCTCATCGAGCACATAGAGCACCTCTGTCAAGCCACTGCCTATTTGTTTGGCAAGTCGTACACGCTCGGCTTCGCCGCCGCTGAGTGTCGCTGCCCCTCGCCAAAGATCTAGGTATCCAAGCCCAATGGTGTCTAAGAAGGTAAGACGCATATGGCATTCATCGTAGACCTCTTTGAGGGCAATATCGCCCTGTACTTGAGGGGCTATACCCTCCAAAAAAGATATCATTTTCTCGATCGACAGCCTGCATGCCTGGACAATAGATGTGCCGCTCAGCGTTACTGCGCGAGCCAAAGGGTTGAGTCGATCGCCATGACAAGAGGGGCATTCGGCCTGACGCATAGCTTCCAGCCACTCCTCAGGAATCCTGTCTTCCCCTTCGTGGGTGAACTGAATAGCACGGGTAATCCCTTCATTAAAACCCAGCCATACTATACCGGAAGGTAGCGGCTTTTGAGAGCCATTGAAGAGGATGTGTTTTTTTGCCTCAGGCAGTTTTGAGAGAATTGTCTTGGGATCAATGTCAAAATCCTTCATCACTTGTTCAAAAAAGCGCACATTGGATGCACTACATTCGCTGCCAGAAAGGGTGGAGAGGAGCTCCTTGACTGTGATATCTTGAAAGAGCGTACGTATATCAAAGCCAACCTGATAGCCAAGACCCTGGCAGTCAGGGCACATGCCAAGAGGTGTGTTGAAGGCAAAGCTATGAGGCGTGATTTCAGGGTAGGATTGCCCCGTCTCCACTACAGCAAAGGAGAGGTTAAAAAAGACATCCCCCTCTGGCCTCATAACGGTGACTTTATTATTGCCAATAGACGCAGCCGTCTGCACCGCCTCAAAGAGGCGCATTTTCATGGCAGGGCCCACGACTACACGATCGACCACTAAAAACAGTTCGTTTTTGCGTTTGGGATCATAGGGAATAGTATCCTCGTTGAGTTCATAAAAGACGCTGTTCAGCCGCACACGCAGAAAACCGCGCTCACGCCATTTAGCAAAGATGGCGCTTGGTGTTTCGGCACGCTTGATTTCGAGAGGGGCAAGGATATGCAGTTTTTCGTTGGCAGGGAAGGAGAGTATTTTTTCAACAACATGTTCTTTGCTGATAGCACGAATTTCATAGCCTGTTTGGGGACAGTGGGGAATACCAATTCGTGAATAGAGGATGCGAAGGTAGTCATAGATCTCTGTCATCGTCCCTACCGTACTTCGTGGATTGGTCGCATGAAGGCGCTGTTCAATGGCAACACTGGGAGTAAGCCCCTGAATGTCATCTACCTTAGGTTTAGGACATTGTTTGACAAACTGGCGAATATAGGGGGAGAGTGATTCCACATAACGCCTTTGCCCTGTCGCATATATGGTCTCAAAGGCAAGGGAGCTTTTCCCAGAACCAGATGGCCCCGTAACAGCACATAGCATACCTCGAGGAATTTGCACATCAACATGCTGCAAGTTGTTTTGTGCTGCATTGGAGACCACAATTTCATGATTTTGTGAAAGTAATTTTCTCTTTTGTGGTTTTTTTGCTACGACGCCCCTTTTCTCAAGATGTGCTTTGAGCGCTTTCCCAGTAGCACTCGGCTCTTGAGCGATTTGGGCCACAGTTCCTGTAGCAATAATTTTTCCTCCCTGTTTCCCACTCGATGGCCCCATATCTATAATCCAATCGGCAGTTTTTACTAAATCCATGTTGTGTTCTATAACAACTACAGTATTGCCTTTATCAACAAGTGCGTGGAGTACTTCAAGGAGGTGTGTAAGGTCATAAAAATGGAGCCCTGTGGTGGGCTCATCGAGCAGGTATAGGGTTTTGCCTGTTGCGGGGCGGCAGAGTTCTCGAGCGAGCTTGATGCGTTGTGCTTCGCCTCCAGAGAGGGTGGTAGAGGATTGGCCGAGTTTCATATAGTCGAGGCCAACGCGCTCGAGGGTGCGAAGTTTAGAAACAATGTGTGGGATGTGTTCAAAGTGGGAGATCGCTTCCTGGATGGACATTTCCAGGACATCATGAATGTTTTTTTCTTTATAGCGAATAGCGAGGGTTTCTTCATCGAAACGAAGCCCATGGCATACTGAGCATTCAATCCATGCCTCTTCAAGAAAGTCCATGTCGACCTTTATAAGTCCCATGCCATGGCACTCCGGACAAGAGCCCTCTTGTACATTGAAGCTAAAACGCCCGGCTTTATATCCTAAGGCCGCCGCTTGTGGCAGCTTTGCATAGAGTGCTCGTATTTCATCGAAGACGCCCACATAGGTGGCTGGATTGGATCGAGGGGTTCTCCCAATAGGAGATTGATCTATTTCAATGACCTTATCGATTGCCTTGATATTTTCAATCGCATCAAAACTGCCTCCACGTAGGTCCGCATTCATAAGCTTATTGGCAAGAGCTGGATAGAGTGTTTCTAAGAGGAGCGATGACTTGCCAGAGCCTGAGACGCCGGTTACGGCGACAAAGCGCGAGAGGGGAATCTGCAGCACTGCATTATGGACGTTATTATGGCGTGCGCCGGTAAGTGTCAAAAATTCATTCGCAGCCTGCCGTGGCGCGTAGGTAGGGATGGATCTACGACCTGAAAGAAAGGCTGCAGTCAGTGATTCTTTATTCTTTAATAGCCCTGAAAGGGGGCCAGAAAAGATAATCTGGCCGCCATGAAGGCCAGCTTTGGGTCCAAAATCGACGATATGGTCAGCAGCACAAATGGTCTCTTCATCATGCTCAACGACGATAACGGTGTTGTTTTTATCGCGAAGGCCTTTGAGTGAGGCGATGAGCTTTTCATTATCTACTGGGTGGAGTCCTATGGATGGCTCATCAAGGACGTAGGTAATGCCAACAAGGCCGCTGCCAATCTGAGAGGCAAGGCGCACACGCTGCGACTCTCCTCCAGAGAGAGTGGGCTGGGTGCGGCTCAGTTGCAAGTAGTCGAGGCCTACGTTTACTAAAAAGGAAAGGCGTGTCTTTACTTCACGCAGGAGCTCTTTTGCAAGCAGCTCTTCTTGCTCAGTGAGGATAATGGATTCTAAAAAGGTGAGCACCTCGCCAATGGGCATCTCGGTCAGCTCATGGATGGTCTTCTTATGAAACTCACATGCCGCAGGATAGGGTTTAATGCGTGCGCCTTTACATGCATAGCAGATCCCACCCTGCATGAGGGCTTCTTGCTTGCGCTTGTATCCATCGCTTTTGGCCTTCTGATAGCGGTCGTACGCTTCATTGAGGGCGCCGCGCCACCATACAATATCATTCCACATTGCCCCCGTTACAGGGTGGACAAAGTGCATACGGGTCCATTTGCGCTCTGTCCCATGCAAAAACACCTTTTTTGCCTCGTCAGAGAGTTTATTCCAGGGCGTATGCACACTAAAGCCATATATGCGGGCTAAGTTGTCATAAATATTACCGTAGCGTACGGTCTTATAGGAGCTTGCAATCGAACAGCAATCCTCAGCAATGCTTTTATTGGGATCAATGATTCGATCTAAAACATACTCATGTTTGATTCCAAGACCTTGGCATTCAGGGCACATACCCTGAGGGCTGTTAAAGGAGAAATCTTGGGGGTCAAGCGGGGGGTAGGAGAGGCCTGATTGAGGGGAGTAGGCAGTGGTAGAGTAGAGGGTTTCGCTCCGAGTGTCATAGTCGAGCACGAGGCAGCGGTTTTGCCCGATTTCGAGAGCATAGGTTATGGATTCAGCGATGCGCTCTCGGCTTTGTGTGCCTGATATATCAATTCTATCGACCACGATATCGAGATCATGGGATTTCATCTTTTCGAGCTTGGGTGTATCTGTAAGGAGCTGTATGGTGCCATCGAGACGAACTCTAGTAAATCCCTTTTTCGCTATCGCCTCGAAGTCGTCGAGAAGCTCACCTTTTTTTCCAGACAGGTAAGGGGCTAGGATAATGAGCTTGGCAGGTGGGGGTGTTTTTTGAACCTCGCTGATAATATCATCTCGAGATCGTGCGCTGACACGCTCATGGCTGACAGGGCAGTAGGCGATCCCTGCTCGCGCATAGAGTACACGCAGGTAATCATAGATTTCCGTGATGGTGCCGACAGTAGAGCGAGGATTTTTGCCGCTGGTTTTTTGTTCAATAGAAATAGTTGGGGTAATGCCTGTGATGCTATCGAGGTCGGGTTTTGGGAGCTCACCCAGAAAACGGCGCACATGCTGGGAGAGGGACTCGACATATCTTCTTTGCCCTTCAATATAAAGAGTATCGAAGGCAAGCGATGATTTGCCAGAGCCAGACACCCCTGTAAAGCAGATAAGGCTGCCTTTTTCGAGGGTGAGATTGACCGATTTTAAGTTGTGCACGCGCACATTTTTGAGGGTAATGGTCATTTGTTTATTTTGCTGCCCACTCGCTGCGCTCGGGGCAGTAGAATGAACACATGACAATACAAGATGCTTGCCATGAAAAATTATGCCTATTATAACGTATCTTGCATTTCTCTTCTTGCAAATTTTGTGAAACATACATAACTTGACGTTATGAAGAAAAAACAATCACAAAAGCAATCTTCTCATCGTAAAAGAGGTCAAAAAATCTGCCTGAACATGATTGTGAAGAATGAAAGTGCAGTTATTCGGCGTTGCTTAGAGTCTGTTAAGCCATTTATTCAATATTGGGTGATTGTCGATACGGGGTCAACAGATGGCACGCAAGACATTATTAAGAAATATATGAAAGATATCCCTGGAGAGCTTCATGAGCATCCGTGGGTAGACTTTGCTCATAATCGAAATATTGCGCTCGAGCTTGCAAAAGATAAGGGCACCTATTTACTTCTCATTGATGCTGACGATGTGCTAGAGCCAACAAAGCGTTTTGTGATGCCTGTATTGAACAAGGATTTATATTATGTTGTCACGAAGATATCAGGGGTCAAATACCATGAAGTGAAATTAGTGAATACACAACTCGACTGGCAATGGAAAGGCGCCCTCCATGAGGCAATCATGTGTCCTGAGGCGAAAACACATGACACTCTTGAGAATATCTATACTATCAGGCACACTGATGGGGCAAGAGCCAAGGATCCAGAGAGATTTGCAAGGGATGTGGCTATTCTCAGAGCAGCTGTGCGCAAGGAACCGAACAATTCCCGACATGTCTTTTACCTTGCGCAAACGTATAATTGGGAAGGCAAACATAAGCTTGCGCTAAAATACTATACACAAAGAACAATGATGGGTGGCTGGGCTGAGGAAGTATTCATTTCGCTGCTACAGATAGCGAGAGTGCAAGAGAAGCTCGAGATGGATCCACAGATTATTAAGAAGAGTTATTATAAGGCATTCAAGTACCGTCCATCACGCAGCGAACCTTTGTGCTACTTGGCATGCTATTGTCGCAAACATGGTGATTATAATGCAGCATATGAAGCGGCCAGACTTGGGCTGAGTATTTCATTTTCAAAGGATTATTTACTGGTAGAAGCATGGATATACGAGTATGACATGCTTTTAGAATACTCCCTCGCAGCATATGGGACTGAGCGTTACACAGAGGCGCTTATTGCTACGGACCTTCTCCTGAGTAAGCCCCTTCCCAAGCATGTGAGAGAGCTTGTAAAGAAAAACCGCCGCACATGTCAGACGCAAGTCCACACCCGTTCACATCCTAAGAGACTCGTGCGCCTACTAAATAATCCATAATCATACAGGCTATGCAGCTGCATGATTATGGCAACAAGGCCTAGCAAAGACCCAGCATTCCTGACCCTGGAAGTGTTGGGAAAGGATCAATGGTTGGTACATCTGCTGATGGACCTCCATCTGACACAAAATCACCTGCTTTATCGTCAAAGTGATCCACTTTCTTATCGTATCTTGCTTGTAGACGGTCATAGTGTTCTTCAAGCTCGTGCAGCTGGTGAGTGTATTCTTTGTATGCTTTTTTAACTGTTACAGGTGGTGCATTCGCTTGTAATGTGGTTATTTGAGCTACAACTGTGGTTGCATCTGTTACAATCTCGTCAATAGCCTCAGCGCGTTCCGTTAAATTATCAAGATCCTCTTGCAATTCTGGACTGAGTGGCGGTGGGCTTGATGGTGGAGGGCCTATGCCTGTTGGGTGTGTTAAGCCTGTTATACTCGGCGGGCCTCCAGGGCCGCCTGATACGCCTGTTACTGGCGGTGGCATCATTGTCATAATTACCTCCTTAATTATTGTTTAATAAAATTAATAACTATGAAAGGCAAGCTACTTTCTATACTTGCCTCTATGACCATTATATATAATTATTATTTTAATTGTCAATATCGTGACTCTAAGCATAGAGCCTTATCACGTTGTGACCAATATGGACCCCACCGCGGTAGCGGTGGAATTCATTAGCCCCGCGTGACTGAAGAGCGTACGCATTGCGTGCGATCGAAGGAACGTGGGGTTGTGGATCATGAAATAAAAATAGAGCTGCGGTAGCAGCGACACCCATCCAAAGCAGGAGATCACCAAATCGAGTTTTCCCGATTTGGTGATCTCTTTTTTTGGTATATTTTTGGATCACCAAATCGGATTTTCTTGATTTGGTGATCCGAAAATGTGGTAGCTTCACACGTTTTTCCAACGAAAAACGTGGTAGCTTCACACGTTTTTCCAACGAAAAACGTGGTTATCAACCACGTTTTATGAAGGAATGGGTTGTGTTTTTAGTGTGAAGGTTGTATACTCAAAATTATGAAACGTGACATATATCAGCAGCTTGAAGCATGGAAAACGCATCCGCGCCGCAAACCTTTAATTTTGAATGGTGCAAGGCAGGTTGGGAAAACGTATGCGCTTAAGCATTTTGGAAAAACGGCCTACAAGAATATGGCCTATTTGAACTTTGAAAAAGATGAGCGGTTGGCTCAATATTTTGAAGAAACACTAGATCCTAAACAACTTATCCACACTCTGAGCATCTATACCGAGGTCGAAATTGAGCCGCAACGTACGCTGATTGTGTTTGATGAAGTACAGCAGTGTCCAAAGGCACTCAATAGCTTGAAATATTTTTGTGAAGAGGCAGGCGACTATCATATTACAGCCGCAGGATCACTTTTAGGCGTCAAGACTGCTGGAGGAATGGGTGGCGGGAAGAGTTTTCCTGTTGGGAAGGTGAATTTTTTGCATATGTATCCTTTGACCTTTTTCGAATTTCTTACTGCGCTGCAGCATGAAAAGACAAGGCAATTTCTCGAAGAATATAACACATATGAGCCTCTTCCCAACCCTATTCATGAAAAAGTCAGTCAGTTATTAAAATACTATTTTTTTATAGGCGGCATGCCAGAGGTCGTCGCTGACTATGTAAAAAACGAAAAGCTGCAAATTGTGAGAGAGATTCAATTAGAAATTTTAAGCGCATATGAAAGGGACTTTGCGAAACACGCCCCGCCTCATGAAATTATGAAAATTACTACTGTCTGGAAGCAGGTGCACAGACAATTAGCAAAAGAAAATAAAAAATTTATATTTTCTGCGATTCGGAAAAGTGCACGAGGAAGAGATTATGAAGAGGCTATTCAATGGCTCTCTGATGCTGGCTTAATTTATAAGAGTCATGTAGTAGAGACACCCAAATTCCCGTTAAGTGCCTATGCAGATAGCAATATTTTCAAGGTATTTTTATCTGATGTGGGCCTATTAGGTGCTCAAAGCAATCTTACGCCAAAAACCATTATTGAGGGCGATTTGCTATTTACAGAATTTAAAGGAGCACTTACGGAAAATTATATCGCTCAAGAATTGAGAGCAGCATGTCGCAAAGAGCTCTATTATTGGACGAGCGAAGGCATAGCAGAGATTGATTTTTTAATCGAAGAGGACCATGCTATATATCCGCTGGAGGTGAAGGCAGGAGCAAGCTCAAAAAAGAAAAGCCTGCTTGTCTATCAACAAAAGTACGCGCCATCAAAGCTTATTCGCGCAACCACTATGAATCTCAAACACGATGGAGAGATCTATAATTATCCGCTCTATATGGTATCGAAATTTATTGATACAAGTCCTCATACAAACGATTAAAAATATAAATACCCGTTTGTAAACCAAGGGCAGTTTGGGCCTGCATCTCTGGGTTTTCTTGAGCTTCTTCCAGGAGAAGGAAGAATTCCTGGGAGTGCTCTTTGTCAAGAGCAGCATGAAGGTTGTAGTGTATCAGGTTTTTCTTTTCAATAAAGCGGCGCTCGACAACACATTTGCCAATATAGGCTGAGATGTCAGAAAAAGCATACTCAATACTACCAAGGCAGGCAATCCCTACAGCAGTGGGAAAGTCTGTACAGATACCCATAAGAGCCGTGTTGAATGCAGTAACCACAGGTCCGGGTTCTGCAGGAATGCCACACCCAAGTGAAGTAAGTAATTTTTTAAATGTATTGGCATGGAAATGGGTAGGATTAAATTCACCATGTTCTTCAACAATATTGTGGAGAATATCGAGGCGCTGCATGGGGTCGTCCATTCTTGAGATAAGGCGAGCCATAGGACGAGAGAAATAGGCAACGGCATAATAAAATTGCTGCTGCGTGGCAATAAACTGTTCTTTACTCATTTTGCCATTTTGCAATGCTGTAAAGAAGCTGTTTTGTAAAATGGGCGTTTTGTTCAAGCTGTCCTCTACCATTCTGGTGACGGTAGACGCGATTTTTAAAGAAGTGGTCATACTTTTCTCCCTATGTATAATCGACGATAAAAAAAGCTGCGATCTTGCTGCAACAGGGCTGCCGTAGCTGCAATCCATGAAAAATCACTTTTCACTGTATCTACATCATGTATCGAATTCAGCCTTCTCACAAGCACTACACCCTCTTTTTTGAGGGCACGAGTGCACTTTTGTAAAAGATTTTCTATTTCCTGAGTGGACAGCCAATCAGTAATATTCGAGAGGTGGATGAGATCGAAGGTGTTTGGCGGGATAGTATCTAATGCATGCTGCATAGTATTGATGGAATAAGTAACATTAACTAGATTTGATTTAACTTTGAACCAAGGGTGGTATGTATTGTGATAAAATGTTCCCAAGAGCAATTGGGCAAGATAGGGAGAGGTTGAGGCTTTTTGTGTTGCAAGAAATAGCCTTAGCCTTTCTACAAAATGGCGCGAAAATGGCTGCAGAGGTGACCTTGTGGCCTCTTCTCCAAACAGCCTCACGAGTTGATCGAGGGCCATCACCTTATCGAAGGCATCGTCAATTGCTTTACCTAAAGCAGTATGTGGAGCCACCCTTTTATGTTGTTCTTGAATATCATCCAGTAGAAAAAGTTCAAGAATGGCTTTCCTAAATGGGGATAAGTGCTCTCTCAGAGCTTTAAAGAGCCACTCATAGCGGCCTACATAATCAGGGCCCACCTCGGCAACATAGGACAATGGGCCAAGAGCTTCTTCTGGAATATGCAGCTTGGTAAAGATATCCTGAAGCTGTTTTTTCCTTTCTGCAGCTGGCATTTTCTTATGGCCAAGAAGGCACAGTCGCTGGCTTAGGCTATGTGTGTGGGATAGGTGCATTTTGAGCCGGCACATGGCAATCTGGCTCGGGTTGGGATCAACGATATGCAGGCTTTGTATTTTAGGAAGAGCTGCAAGATAGGCGGCCGTGCATCCTCCTGACCCAACAAGCGCAATATTCGCATTATCTGGGCAGTATGTGTGGACTACGTGACCATCGATACATGCATCTTCTCGCACTTGTGCAAAACGGACAGGCAGTGTAGTTGGATACCTCATTAAATATCACTCGTTAAAATAAAGCTCCAATCGCTGCTATCCATGCCACGGCTAATGATGCTTGCAGTTGCTGCAGGGGCTACATTTTGGCTTGTAAGCTCAGTGTAGAGAGGATCTGCCGTTGCAGTGCAAAACATATGAGTATAGCCTTCCTGTGGCTCGTCGCATGTAGGCTGCTCAGCTCTGCAGGGGCCAAATTGAGCGTGGAGCAGTGGCATAGGACGTCCGGTACTTTGCAGGATGAGGTCTTTCTTTCCCTGTAGTGATAGGAAGGATACAGGGCCACGATGGCGCTCCAAAATGGGTTTTAGCTGTCGCATTTCGACTTGGTTGCAGGAAAAGAGAGCAAGGGTTTTTGGCTCTGAAACGGAGAGCCAGCTATACCGTTTAAACATCTTGGCCATGCGATTTTCTCCCGTCGCAGGATTCATCGAGATAGCATATCCACGGCTGCATTTGAAGGCGTGCCATGCTGCCCGGGCAAAAATATGCATGGGGATGTGGTGTCCACGAAACTCTGGGTCAATTTTCAAGTCGCATAGATACCAGGCCTTTTGTGGCGGCTGCCCCCGTTGTAGAGGGATATCGCGAAGAATACCTGCGCCAACGCCCGCAAGCTGTCCATTTTCCGTCGCTGTAAAATAATGCAGCTCTCCCAAGCGCTTAAAGAAGGCAAAATAATCACGGCCATGATCAATAACAAAAGACTCGGAAGGGCCGAGTGGATACACAGCTTTTCTTTCGAGCGCTACAATCTGAGACTGCGCTTCTTGCTGCTCGGCATCTGATGATAATTGCCGTACCTGCACGCGATGACAGGAAAAAATCACTTCGAAGGTGGTTTTAATGATTTTACCAACGACAAGAAGTTGGTCAATGATTTTCTGAAAGATGGCTTGAATAGTCGCCAAAATAGGATGTTGCGACGTATTCGCTCTTGATATGTTCTCCCTTACAGGTTCTGGAAGGGAAATGAGGGCAGCTGGGTTTGGTGCCAAAGTGGCTGAAATATTTTGGGTCATGGTGTACCTCCTGGTGTACCTCCTTTTCATAAGCATGGATGATATGCCTACTATATTAAGCTAGTATTAATTTAAGGTAAATTGTTGTTTATGACGACAGGTCATGTGCGCATTTTTCGGAGAAAAATGTGCACATGACGTAAGATTATGCTTCCAAGCATAATGTTTTTGTGCATAATTATGTGTATGGAATTTATCAACAGAGAACAAGAAATGCGACGCTTGGATCATGTGGCTAGGCTGCCGGAAGGGGGCTTGGTGGTGATTTGGGGGCGTCGTCGTATGGGTAAGACTCGTCTCCTTTTGGAGTGGGCAAAGAAATACAATGGCGTGTATTATACTGCAGACGAGTCCTCAGAAACAATGCAGCGAAAGTATTTTGCCGCTGCTCTTGAACAGGTGTTGCTAGGCTTTGCTTCTGTCACCTATCCTGATTGGCTCACCCTTTTACAGCGACTTGCACGTGAGGCGAGGCAAGCTGCCTGGCATGGTCCTCTAATTATTGACGAGCTTCCCTATCTTGCAGAGGCATGCCCTGAACTGCCATCCATTCTTCAAAAGTTTATCGATCGTGAAGCAAAAGAGGCAAAGCTGATTATAGCACTTTCCGGATCGAGCCAGCAGATGATGCAGAGTACTATACTCGCAGCTGATGCGCCATTATATGGGCGTGCCACAGAAATGCTAAAACTCGGTCCTATATCAGTGGGCTACATTGGTAAGGCCTTACACCTTACAAATCCTCGAGAGATCATTGAAACCTATTCTATATGGGGCGGAGTTCCTCGTTACTGGGAACTGGTTGCAAATAAAAAAGATACTTTGATAGATAGCATTGATAGGTTGGTGCTGGACCCAATTGGTGCGCTACACGATGAGCCAAATCGATTTTTACTTGAGGAAATGCCCCCAGCTATAAGTTTGCGCCCTATTTTAGATGCTATTGGATTGGGTTCGCATCGACTTTCCGATATTGCAACTCGTGTAGGCCACCAAATGACATCACTAGGACGTCCACTGCACCGACTTATAGAGCTTGACCTTGTGAAGCGTGAAGTGCCCTTTGGAGTGCAGGAGCAAAACACGAAACGCACGCTCTATAAGATTCAGGATCCCTTTTTTCGATTTTGGTTTGAAATGGTCGCTCCTCGAAGAAGTTACTTTGCGCAAACGATTCCTGCCCATCGAAAACACTGGGTCGCTGAGCACCTGCATCCATTGGTTTCTGCGACTTGGGAAGAGCTCTGTCGCCAGGTGATACCGCTTCTTTTTCAAGGTTTGTTTACTATTGCAAGCCGCTATTGGCATGGGCAAGGCAATGAGTTTGATATAGTTGCTGCATCACTCGATGCATCCACACTGCTTATTGGAGAGGCCAAGTGGACAGAGAAGCGACCCACAGAAGTCTGGATTGACAAGATACTCAAAGAATTGCAGTCCAAACAACTCGAAGGGCCTCTTAAGGGATATGCATCGTATATGTATGTACTTTTCGTGCCTGAAAAGCCACCACAACTTGATCTTCCGGATTATATGAAAGTCATTGATGCAGCAGAGGTTATCCAGGCGTTTGCAAATTCCCATTTGGAAGCGTTAGCGTGAGTTTATTGTGAAGTTTTTCCAAGCTTCATTGTCAACACACTGTAGACGCGTTTTTTGCTACTTCGTTTGTATACACCAACTGTAAAGAGGGGCCCTGTTGTGTTGGGGGTTGTTCTAGGTTATACATATTGTGGCCTAAAAGGACTTTTCTAAGGCCCGTAGGGCCGGAATATATATAGCCCAGGGCGAAGCCCTGGGTGGCAGGCCGCAGGCCTGCCAAAACAATAATAGAGGCCTGAAAGGCCGACACAAATATATCAATACATTGGTTAATGACTGTGTCATGCTGGTTTCTTGTGTCGGCCTTTCAGGCCTCTATATTTTGTTTTTGGCCAGGCCTTCGGCCTGGCCACCCAGGGTTTAGTCGCCCCTTCAGGGCTCCTGCACCCTGGGCTATACATATTTCGGCCCTACAGGCCTTAGAAAAGGCTCTCTAAGGCGATGCTACATGGGTATATTTTTTGATCCCAAAATCGACATCTTGTCGATTTTGGGATCAATATTCACTCCACCAAGTACTTGGCATAGTTTCTGCCAAAGAAAAATACAAGAGCAGCCCAAGGGATGCCAATAATCAAGAAGGCGGGATAGACACCGCTTTTGGCGAGGGTGAAGGTAGCTGCCATGAGAATATTTATGCAAAAGAGGGCAGCTATTGCAACAAGATAGATCATAAGCAGGGGCGTGCTTCGTGAAAAGCGCAAACAAAAAGGGGCGCAGCCAATAAAGGCTATGATGATAATCAACGGATAGAGCATTTTATACCATAGCATAGCCCGCACCTCATAGGCTCGCCTGGTGGCTGCATGTCTATAGAGAGAGGATTCATAGACGAGCTCATAGAGAGGCAGCTCATTTACCGAGCGTGCATATCGCTCAAGCGCCTCTTGCCCCAATTCCATTTCTGTAAATAGATATTCCGGCCATGACCCTGTTTTTTCCAAAAGGCCTGTGTCTTTTCTGCGCTCAATTTTATCCACCCATTTTCCTAGCCCTGTTGTGGAGAGTGTTTTACAGTGAAAAATAGCATCCGCACTTATAATCAAAAAAGTATCTTCAAATTCTCTCGTACGCGGATTATAGTGTTTATAGATAAGCTTTGAGCCGTCGTTTAAGAGTACTTCATGCAGAGGACTCTCTTTGTCTGCACTTATCGTGCCATATTTTTTTTCCTGAATGATACTCAGCTCAGTTGTCGCGTAGGGGGAGATGCAGGCATAATTTATATAAAGAAGGCATGCAGCCCCTGCGGCAGCAGCAAGAAATGGCATAAGAATTTTTGATTTCGAAACTCCAGCTGATAGTAAAGCTATCGATTCGCCATTATGCGTCATGAGGATGAGGCAGCGTATGGCCGCAATGAGAATAGCAAATGGGAGGAGTATTTCAAGGCGTATTGCAAAAAGCGCGAGGTAGTAAACGACCCATGTCTTCAAGGAAGTATCAGGGTCTACCACATATTTTATATGAGCCATCAAATCAATAATAATATACAGCCCATAAATAAGCGCCATAGTAGCAACAATTGAGCGAACGAAGTTCCAGAAAAAATAGCGCTGCCAAATTGAGGAATGTAGATATATCATGTTTCGAATCCAAGCTCCAGTCGGGCAAGTCGCCATAGGGAAGCAGCGATGAGCACTATATGAGGACACATATATAAAAGTGTTGAAGAAAGAGCATAGGCATCGACGGCTTTACCCCCTAAATAACAGGTAATATAGAGTGCTGCAAGGCCGGTTGCAATGAGCATTCTCTTTCTCGATTGTCGCCGTCCTATACTGCTTCCATAGGCAATGCCTAAGAGTGTAAAGGTCACTATGGAGAGAGCAAGCGAGATACGCCGTGCCATCTCTGAGTAGCAATGCCCAAGTAGGGTTTTGAGTCGTTTACTGCTTTCATGCGCGATCTTTTTTTCATGATAGAGCGGTGTGAGTTCGTTTTTTTGTGCCAAGAGGAGTGTAAAAGGCAGGTCTGCTGCATGGAGGCGCTCTTTTTTCTTATTCACGAGCTGCGCCAGGTCGTATAATGTAATAATATTTTCTTTTGAATTTTCGATAATCAGATGATCAAAGGCGCTGTCTGTGGGTGTTTCTGCGGTGGTTGCCTCTTTGGTGACAGCTGGCGTAAACGTGCTGATAAAGGAGAGCGACGAGCCTTTCAGGTGATCATCAAGGAGGTGCATTTTTTTTGCAATCAACAGGGCAATCCTGCCATTTTCTCCATTTCTGAGTGCCATAATGAAATTCGAGGCAGGGCTATTTTTTTGCAGCACGCCTTTCATCTCAAGACTCATTCCTTTTTCTTCCAGCATTTTTGAATTATGAAGGAGCGCAATGGGATTACTGCTGCCCAGCTCCTTTTCTAAGCTGCTCGCCGCTTCATGGGCTTTTGCACTCAGATCTAATATGTAGGAAAACGTGACGCTTGCAATAAGGCAGGAGGCTAAGATAACAGGAGTTGCAAGTTGTAAAAAACTAAGCCCGCTTGCGCGCATTGCAGTGATGGTATTGTTTTGTGCTAGGCGTTGAAAGAGGTAGAGCGTTGCTATGAGGCTTGATATCGGGAGAGCAATTTGCATGACATAGGGGATCTGGTAGCACACAAAGCGCAAGAGGGTGGCGAGCGTTGCACCTAGGGTTATAAAATGGACAAGATCTTCAAGGCGTGTTGTCAGTAGTATGACCAGGAACGCAAACAGCGAAAGAGAAAAAACCTTAATATACTGTCCTAAAAAATAGCGCCATAATGCAGGCAAAACATACGTCATATGGTATGATTATACCGCCATGTGCACTTTTCCTAAAGGAAAAGTACACATGGCGAAAAATAGCGCCAGCAATCGAAGGCGCGCGAAACCTATCCCACGCCGCATCGCAGCACCTATCTACAAATAGCAGGGGATTGCATCTGTTATGTGGAAAGGTAACGCCCTTGGAAACCAGGGTGGGGGGAAGCCATGGATTGATAGGAAACCAGGCCGTCGCCCTGGTAAAGGCCCGTAGGGCCGAAATATGTATAGCCCAGGGTGCAGGAGCCCTGAAGGGGCGACTAAACCCTGGGTAGCCAGGCCGAAGGCCTGGCCAAAAACAAAATATAGAGGCCTGTAAAGGCCGACACAGGAAACCGACATGGTACAGTCATTAACCGATGTATTGATATATTTGTGTCGGCCTTTC
>JABDDE010000011.1 GCA_013287775.1 Chlamydiota bacterium | reverse complement strand
AATAGAGAAAGGTACAAACTATAGTGATCAGTCCCCTGGAAGCGGCACACAATCACTACTTATTTCCCCCATAGGCCAGTAGAAGCGCTGATGCAGTGCTTGCGATGAGGGGATTGTGATCATTTTTCAAGATTTTTGCAAGGCGTATGCCATCGGTGATTTTTCCTACGGCAAAAAATGCTTTTGTAAGGTTTAAGAGCGTGGGGGCATGATCTGTCTCTAGTTGTAGTGCTCGATCAAGGTATATAATGGCTTTTTGGGCCTCATTTATCTGTAAGTAAAGTGCCCCGAGAGTTTGAGCATCATAGGCATTATTGTGGTCAAGTACGACGAGCGATTCAAAAAAGGGGAGGGCGACGTCATATTTGCCTTGGCGTATGTAGGAATAGCCGACGTTTCGTATCTCGTCTAAGTAGTCGTCATTCCAGCCAAGCTCTTTCATCCACTCTATTCGTCCCATCATACCTATCCTTGAAGAAATTGCCCTATGCGCCCGCCAATATAACGTACGAGGTCATTGAGTTCTGTTATTTTTTTAAAACATTTCTTTATAGTTGATTTTTCAGCTTCCTCTTCTTCTGTGGAGCATTCTATATCGTCGAGCTTTTTTTCTTCTTTTTCCTGGTCCTCAAGAGAGCCAAAGATGGGGAGCACTCTGTAAAATGCAAAAGGGGTACGTCGCTGTTCGGGATAGCGTTTTGGCGGATAAAAATAGGCCCATGGTGTCTCCATTGCTGCGACACCCATAAGAAGATCCAGCTCTGATAGTTTTGGGTACAGGTCAACAATGAGCGCTTGCGCAGGAACACTGCCCGCCTCTTGAAGATGGTACTGTTGTTTGATTTGCTCAACAAGCTCTGTTCGTCTTGCATACTGGATATAAATCCCAATATCGAGCTTATCAATAGTCACACCAGGCATAAAAACTACCTCACCAGGAGGTATATATAACCCCCTATAGTTTTATTGTAACAGAGAAGTTGTTTTACAGCGAACAAATATTAAAAATTACTAAATTACGCCATGTGCGACTATTCCTTTCAGAAAAAGTGCACATGGGTAAACGTGCGAAAAATATGTAAACATTCGGTGGTCTGCGGAACGCAGGTCACCGAATGTTTACAAAAATATAGATCACGCATTATTGAGGCTGTTTATTGACCCTTCTCTCGGCTTCAGATATTCTCCATTCAGCTACAGGTATTGCTTGCTCAAAGTCGGTGCGTACGTTGTTGATAGCTGCCTGCTGTAGGTGCACTGCATTAGCATGAATGACCGAAGAGTATAGTGTTGTAATGCGCTCCAGAATGCGGTGAAGAAACACGTGAACGTCTTGCAGGCCTTCTCGAGTCATTAACGGTAATTCGTTTTGCTGGTGCTGTAGAGTGGCAGTTCTAGACATCATAGCTGTTATAATGTGTAGTACATCGGTAATTGTAGCGTATGAAATAACACGGTTTTCGAGAGCATGGTTTGCGCGAACAAAGTGCAGTGTTGCTACATCAATGATAGGAGATGAGGGAGATGGGAGAGATGAGAGAGATGAGGACAGTTGTACTCTTTCTATTCCTTGAAAAGTGAGGTTGGGGATTGGCCGAGCTGATTGAACTGGCACAGCTAACTGAGCTGGTTGAGCCGACAGAATTGCCGGAGCTATTGAAGTAATTTGCATGGACATAATTTGTTCTCCTTAATTATAAAATTTTTTTAAAATAAAATATAATTCCGTGAAAGTGGTTAAAATACAAACACGAATTAATGTAATGATCATACAGAAATGTTCATTTAATAGCAACGGGGGGATTTCATTTTTTTAGACTGTGAAGTGATTGCTTTGTAATATCCAAGGCGATTATAATCGTGGTACAAATGTTTTCGACTTAGGGCATGTGGATTTTCTTTATTCTACTGCCCCGAGCGCGAGCGAGGGGCAGTAGAATATTATGAAAATTTCGTTATCCAGTTTACGAGAATACATAGACTTGCCAGAGAAACCCGAGGAGATTGCAGGGCTTCTTACTGGGGCAGGCATAGAGGTAGAGGGGATTGACCCTCTATCTGAGCAGGATGTGGCCTTTGAGCTATCGCTGACGCCTAATCTTGGCCATGCAATGAGTGTACGAGGCATTGCGCGCGTCCTAGCAGCGCAGCGTATGCGCCCATGCAAAAAACAGCCCTGGGAAGAGTCTACCATACAAGCTGGCCGTGCCCCATATTCTGTACACATCGAGGCAGCGGATTTGTGCCCGCGCTATAGTGCGCTGTGCATGAAGGGTGTTCGTGTGGGGCCATCTCCCTCTTGGCTTGCCGCTAAGCTTGAGGCAGCCCAAATACGGCCTGTGAACAATATTGTCGATATCACGAACCTTGTTGCCCATGAGCTTGGTCAGCCACTGCACGCCTTTGATTTTGATGCCTTAGAAGGGCCCATAGGGGTACGTAGAGCTCGTCCTGTCGAAGAGATGGCATTTCTCGATGGCAAACGCCGCATTTTGCCAGAGGGCGCTCTGGTTATTCATGATGGCAAAAAACCCGTTGCCCTTGCGGGTATCATGGGAGATATGGCAAGCAGTGTTTCCGATACAACGACAGCGACCTTGATTGAGGCAGCATTTTTCCAGCCACAAGCTATCCGGAGAGCTTGTAGAGCGCTTGGCATTATTTCTGATTCAGCAAAACGCTTCGAGCGAGGCACAGATCCACACATGACGCTGCCAGCCCTTACGATGGCTGCTTCTCTTATCCAGCGAATATGTCCCACAGCAACTGCTGAGTGGGTTGTCGATTATTTACAGTCTCCCTTGTCGTCCTCTTTTGCCCCAAAAGAAATTGCATGCCGAGTATCTCGCACCAGGCAGGTTCTGGGGTATCCCGTGACTCTGAGCGAGCTTGAATCAGTATTTGCCCGCCTTGGTTTTGAGACAAAGGTGGAGACGCCTGATTGTGTGCACGTTATGGTGCCCGTGTATCGACACGATATTACTGAAGAGATCGATCTTATTGAAGAGGTGTCTATACTTCATGGAATCAAACAGCCTCAAGTTGCCTTGCCATATATAGCTTCAGAGCTCCCTCATCGTGGTCTTTTTTCTTTTGAGCGAAACGTACGACAGCGCCTCATTGCTGAGGGGTTACAAGAATGTGTCACCTGCAGCCTTATCAGCCCAAAAATGGTAGAGATCGTGCGCAATCACCCTATTTCTGCTGAGTCCCTTGTCAAAGTCATGAATCCTATGTCCGAGGAGCAATCCATTTTGCGTCCCTCCCTCTTGCCAGGGCTTCTTGACGTTGCTTTGAGGAATTGTAATCGAAAAGTGCCCGATATTCAGATTTTTGAGATTGGCTGCGTACATTTTAAAAAACATGACAAAATTAGTGAGCGTACGGTGGTGGGTATTATGTTGGGAGGGGCTGAGAGTCCTGCCCACTTTACAAGAGAGGCTTCTTGTGTAGATTTCTTTGATATAAAGGGCATTGTAGAAGATCTGTGCCGAGCACTGCGCATAGAAGAGCCCCTCACAGCCGCGTCACACTGCGCTATCTTTCACACAGGAAGGCAAGCACACGTGATGGTATCGGGCTTGCAAATCGGGACGGTTGGAGAGCTACATCCCACCATTATAAAGGCTTTAGATATTCCTGAGCGCCTCTTTTTTGCTGAGCTCGACCTTACGGATCTTTGTAGCGTACTCCCAGAGTCAGTAAAAATGAAAGCGCTGGTAGAGCTGCCCGCAAGCACGCGTGATTGGACCATAACACTGCCACAAAGTATACGCTATCACAATATCCTCGAGGCAATCAAAGCGCTACACTGCCCAATTTTGGAGCAGGTTTCTCTTATTACTATCTTTACGCACGAAAAGCTTGGTGCTGACAAGCATAATATTACCCTACGATTTCAGTTCCGAGATGCCGCCAAGACCATCGTGCAAGAAGAAGTGGACCGAGAATTTACGAAGATCACAAAATGTACAGAGGAATCGTTAACAAAATATTTAAAGTAGCAAAATTATCGCAACTGTTTTATACTCTATCTTTTATTGGTGTTGAATGTGTGGGCTCGGACTCGGGCTCGTTATTAATGTGAGAGGTGCTTGCAAAATTCCGTTGGAGACAAAATTTGATGATTTTGGCGATGGGGAAAACCTTTTCCAAATCGACATACTCCCTCGAGTAGGCGATTTGAAAAAGATTTTCTCCAGCGACAAAAGCGCGAATTTTGGCCCAAATCGGAATTTTGCAAGTACCTCGTGAGGCATATTTATGAAAAACAAGATGGCAATAGGCGTTCCTAAGGAAATTAAAAATCACGAGTATCGTGTAGGGGCAACGCCGTCAATGGTAAAGGCCTTAGTTCAGGCGGGTCATAGCGTATGTGTAGAGACAAAAGCTGGTCTTAAAATTGGATTTTCTGATGACCAGTATTTAGAAGCTGGCGCAAAGATTGCTCAAAGTCCTGAAGAGATTTATAAGTCAGATATGATCATTAAGGTAAAAGAGCCTCAAGAGCAAGAGTATTCTCTGCTGCAAGAAGGACAGGTGCTCTTTACCTATTTGCATCTGGCTCCAGATCCCAAGCAAACCAAAGCGTTGGTTGATCGAGGGGTAGTAGGCATTGCCTATGAGACCGTGACTTGCAACGATGGCAAGCTGCCGCTCCTGACTCCTATGAGTGAGATTGCTGGGCGCATTGCTATCCAAGCAGGTGCAACCGCTCTTCAAATTGCCAATGGTGGTAAGGGTGTGCTTTTGGGCGGTGTGGCAGGGGTGCTCCCTGCTCGAGTGCTTGTCGTTGGCGGCGGCGTGTCAGGTACTGAGTCGCTTCGTATGGCGCTCGGTCTTGGTGCGGATGTTACTGTGGTTGATAATAATTTAAATCGTCTTCGTGCCCTAGATGCGCTCTATGGTCCACGCTTAAAGACGCTCTACTCTACGCCTCATGCCATCGCCGAGCAAGTGAAGCAAGCAGATCTGGTTATCGGTGCTGTCCTCGTTCCAGGAAAGCTTGCACCTAAGCTGATTACTCGAGAGATGATCAAGACAATGGCTCCAGGGTCTGTTATTGTGGATATTGCTATTGACCAAGGTGGCTGTTTCGAGACTTCAAGGCCTACATCACATTCAGAGCCGACATATGTGGTGGATGGGGTTGTGCATTACTGTGTGCCAAATATGCCAGGCGCCTGCTCTAGGACTGCAACACAAGCGCTTACAAATGCAACGAGCTATTATGCGCTGAAAATTGCAAATCTTGGCTATAAGCAAGCACTCAGAGAAGACCGTGGCCTTCGCGCTGGCTTAAACGTATGTTTAGGCAAGGTAACACATCCAGAGGTAGCTCATGACCTCAAATATGCCTATCATCCAGCAGAAGAGATGCTTTAAGCCTATATGCGGCTACCCGATTCTTTAGAGTCCTTTCGTCCCATCAGTGACAGGTACCTGAAAGAGGATCGGGTAAGCGATCTTTCTTTTTCCGGCCCCACGTATCAAGTTGCAGTGGTTGATATAAAAACCAACAATACAATGTGGGTTTTTTTGCAACTTGATGATGGATCTGTAAAAGATTTATTTTGCAGCTGTGAAGCTTCGACGGAAAATAACGTCTGTGAGCATATGGCAGCTGCATGTCAGTTTCTATCACGAAGAGAGGAGCCTCCTCATTGTCTCTATGTTCATTCATTTTGGCGAGCGCTGTTTTATCAATTATTTCTAAAGTGTAAAATACCCTCTAAACCTCAGCAAGAAGGTTGTTACTCCATAACTACCAAAAAAGGTAAGGCAATAGGGTGTATAAAAGCTGCAACAAAGCTGCCAATAGGTATTGAGAAGCCAAAGCAAGAATCAGAGGAAAATTCTATTAAATTTTCCAACCTTTCCGAAGAGGAGCTGCATTTATGGCGACAAGGAAGGCCCACAATTGCCCTGCAGTACGAGCTTTCTTCCTTTTCCGATATTGCCAAACTTCTCTGTTTTGAACAGTGGAAAGGCGGTCCTTATAGTATTACATTTTTAGAAGAACAGGAGGATAAGCTCCCAACAAAAGTGATTATTGAAAGTACGAACATATGCATAGAAGTCACACTTGATAAAGAAGACTACATAGCTATCATTCCAACGCTGTCCACAGTGAAAACAAATCTTCCACTCCTCACGAGAAAAACTGCAACAATACGCAAAATGGTCTACCAGGAGAAAGAGGGAACAATCCAAGTTTTTTATGATAAGGTGCAGCCGCAGATTTCGTTGACGGAGGGCCATCCTATAGGCAACTGGGTGTACGTACCCCATAAGGGCTTTTATGATCAAAAAAAGGCGCAGCCATTTCGAGAAACAGTACTCTATAAAGAAGAGGGCGAGATTGAAAGGCTCTTGCTCGATGCTGACCAAGAAAAGATAGAGCCTTTGATACTTGATAAAGAGCCCAGGGAGCTCTCATATACGCTGTGGATGGATAAAAGTAATGCCTTACATGTAGAGGCTTTTCTTTTTGCACCGCATGACCTCTCTGAGTCTCTTTGTCGTCGTTTTGGTAGTTTTGTATATGTACAAGGCGTCTCTTGTAAAAAGGGTTTTTTCAGAATTATGCCCCCTCGCTTTAGTTGCCTGCATTTGGTTATTCCTAAGGCATCCATTGCCTCGTTTGTCATGGAACATCAGGGATTTATGACGCTCTTTGAGGAATTTACAGTGCATGTGATGAAAATTGAGGAAGCCTTTTCATACACCGTTGACAAGCATGGAACTCTTACGTTTCATAAAAAGCCTCGTGAGAATCATATAAGCAATTGCGATGTTGATTTAGGAAAAATGGTGTATCGCCCGGGTGTTGGGTTTTTTGTGAAACAGACGGTCCAGCAAGAGTTCAGCTTGCCAGAGACCCCTATTGCCGCCACGGCGGTGCCTTATTATATACAGAGCAATCGCTCGCTCTGCTCGATGTGTAGCTCATTTTTTATGAGGGACGCGCCCATACAGAAAATGGGGCTCTACATTCATCTCAAAAGACGCGCTCTTATCGAAATAACGCCAGAATATGAATGGATGGATCCACAAGATGCTAGAAACAGCTTTTTTTTTGATGATTTCGTCTTTGTGCAAAAAAAAGGATTTTATGAGCTCCCGCCACATTTGAAGCCTCCCTATTTTGCGCGCGAAATTTCGCATCATGATGCTGAACTCTGGAATGCGTTTTTCACAGAAATCTTGCCAAAATTGAAGCTTGAATATAGTTGCCGGATAGACCCACGCCTAGAAACTGCCAAAGAACTTTCTTTAGTTATTAAACAGCTCGGCGAGTCTGACGATAAAGAAAAAGTTACTGATTGGGTCTTCGAGCTCTATTTTCAGAGTATGAAAGCTCGTGTCAATTTGTATGAGCTTATAAAAGCTGCACAAGATGGTGTACGCTTTCATGTGACAGATTGCGGCGTTATAGATCTAGCGACAGATCGCTTTCGCTTTTTAGCAACTTTTGCCTCTAAAAAGGTGCTCAAGAAACATAGGCTTACTCTTTCACCGGCAGATTTTTTTCATCTACAAACCTATGGCAATATCGATGTTGATGCTCCAAGTGTACAAAAAAATATTATCGAAAAATTGCTCGCTTGTCAGACAGAAGTAGAGCCCCAGTTGCAATTTTTGCGCTCAGAGCTCAGGCCCTACCAAAAACTTGGGGTTGACTGGCTCTATTTCTTATATAAAAATAGCCTTTCAGGAATGCTCTGCGATGATATGGGAGTGGGTAAGACCCATCAGGCAATGGGACTCATTGCTGCTATTTTGGCCGAGAAAAAAACGCCTGTGCCTCTCTTCTTAATTATCTGCCCCACAAGCCTCATATACCACTGGAAAGATAAGTTGGAACGATACCTTCCAAATATTAAAATAAAAATTTACACTGAGACTGGGCGAACGCTTGCTGACTTTCCAGGGGAAGGTGAGCAGCAATTGCATCTTATTCTTACTACCTATGGCATATGGCGAAGTGACTGTAAAAAATTTCGCCGTTTGGTATTTGATATCGCGATATTTGATGAGCTGCAGATTGCGAAAAATCACATCAGCCAGATTTATGCAGCTCTTTTGCAAGTGCGTGCGGCAGTAAAAATTGGTCTCACAGGCACGCCTATTGAAAACCAACTCAGAGAGCTGAAAGCACTTTTTGACATTGTACTGCCGGGCTACATGCCGACAGAAGGCGAATTTAGAGACTTTTTTGTGCGTCCTATTGAGAAGGAAAATAATATCGAACGACGGCGACTGCTTTCTCGTTTCGTGCATCCTTTTATCCTACGACGCAAGAAACAAGATGTGCTTCCAGAGCTTCCTGAAAAGAGTGAAGATATTTACTATGCCGAATTACTTGGCGAGCAAAAAAATCTCTACCGCCAAGTTGCGCAAGCGGGCAGCTACTCACTCATTCAGTTGCTCCATGATGAGGCGCAAGCTATTCCCTACATGCACATCTTTGCCCTTCTTTCTGCCCTCAAACAAATATGCAACCACCCTGCAGCCTATCTGAAAGACATTATGAACTACGAGCACTATGAATCTGGAAAATGGGAGGCCTTCACAGAGCTTCTTGAAGAGGCTGAGGAGAGCCAGCAGAAGGTGGTGGTGTTCTCACAGTATCTTGCAATGCTCGATATTATTGAGCACTATTTGACGAAGAAAAATATTGGCTTTGCAGGCATTAGAGGGCAAACAAAAGATCGTGGAGGGCAAGTGGAGCGCTTTACAAACGATCCATCGTGCCGCGTCTTTTTAGGCTCTTTGCAGGCTGCAGGGCTGGGTATTGATCTTACGGCTGCATCCATCGTTATTCATTATGATAGATGGTGGAACCCAGCACGAGAAAATCAGGCTACCGATCGCGTGCATCGCCTTGGGCAAAGCCGTGGTGTGCAGGTATTTAAGCTGCTTACAAGACATTCAGTAGAAGAGCGCATTGATGCAATGATTGCGCATAAACAAAGCCTTCTTGAGAATATTGTCAGCTTTGATGATCATCAAATTATGCGCAGGCTATCTAGAAACGAGATTCTCGCCTTGCTTGAAGGGTTGTGAGCGATACATGACCTCCAATTTTCCTTTGGAAAATTGGAGGTCATGTATAATTCAAGAAACAAGACCTTTACGAATTTTCTTTGTCTTGCCTGAAAGTATGAATAGGAGCTCTCGCTAGCAGAACTTCTACGCCATATAGCCTTTTATCAATTTCGAATAAATCCCTATGTATAGCTTCGAACCTCTTGTCTATGGCTTCAAACTTTTTATCGATAGCTTCAAACTTTTTGTCCACAGCCTCGAATTTTTTGTCTACAGCGTCAAACTTTCTGTCTATAGCCTCGAATTTTTTATCGAGGCGGTTTAGCATCCAGGCACAGCCTGAAGCGACAGTCGCAATGACAATATTGGCAACGATTTGTACGTATTCAATCATTAGTTCCTCATTTTCACATTTGGTTGTTTATACTTGTATCACATTCGTCATTTTCATATCCAGCCTTTTTTGTAAGCTTTTTAAGAGGGAGATCACAGAGATGTAGAGAAAGATCCGGGTTATTCGATGCATTTTCAACGAGCATATGCTCGTTGAAAATGCATCTTTGGTACTCCTTATAAGCCCATAATGATCCCTTAGCCTTCTCTCTAATCTCCCCACTGCCCAGACCTTAATTACCAATGTATCTAGCACCCCTAACGCCTCTGACAAGCTCTCTCTGCAACTATTCTCCTGTGGCTCTCCCTGTAAAAAAAAGCAACCAGGGCTTGTATTAGCTATCACGTTTGTCATGCTAGCACCCCTTAGTAAGGGGGGATCAATCACTTTTATTGTTTTCAAGGAGTGCCCAGAGGTCCTTATCGATGTGTGGGGGAGTTTTTGGGGTCTTTGCTCGTTTTTCTTTCTGTTTGCCTTTTACATTCATAAGAATAGGCACGCCTGGGAAGGCAAAAGTGCGTCTGAGGCAATGTATGAGGTATTTTTGATATGTCGGGTCAAGGAGCGCAGGGTTATTGACAAAGAGCACAAAACGAGGCGGTCTTGAGTCAATTTGTGCCATGTAGTAGATGCGAAGGCGCTTTCCTTGCATGACAGGCGGGTGGCAGAGCTGCATAGCAGAAATGAGGCATCTATTGAGCTGTCCCGTCGAGACACGCTTGACAAAAGCGTCTCTGACATCATTGATAAGGGGAAAAATTTTGTCGATGTTGCGCTTTGTTTGCGCTGAGATACAGAGTTTTGGGCAATGTGCAAGGAAAGAAAATTCCTGTTCGATCTCTTTAAGCGCATGCTCCATACGCATGCCTTGGGCAAGATCCCATTTATTAAGAAGGACAATACAACCTTTGCCTTCTTCTTCGATGAGTCTGGCAATTTTTTTTTCTTCACTCGTAATACCCTGCATGACATCAATGATGAGAAGAGCGATATCTGCCCTCTTGAGTGCTTCTTGAGAACGAATTGAAGCAAATTTTTCCACACTTTCCGTTTCTTTACATGTTCGCCGAATCCCCGCCGTATCGATGAAAAGATAATCTTCTCCTTGCCAAGAAAGCGGCGTATCGATAGCATCTCTGGTCGTGCCTGCAATTGGTGAGACGATAACACGCTCGTCATTTATCAGGCTATTTAATAATAATGACTTACCAACATTGGGTCTACCGATAATAATAATTTTGAGCGTTTCTTGCCTTAGGTCGGGGATAAGAGTTTTGTCAAAAGACTCAAGTGCCTCCTCAACCAGCTCTGCAACGTGAAATGCGTGCACAGCAGAAACAGCGATCATTTTATCAATGCCCAATTGTGAGAAGGTATAGATAGTATTCTGCTCTTCAAAGTTGTCAACTTTGTTGACAGCTAGGCAGAGAGGTTTTTTAGTTTTATGTAAGATTTTAGCAATTTCGATGTCTAACTCTTGTATTCCAGCTTTGTTATCGACAACCATGATAATAGAATCTGCCTCTTGGATTGCGATGTGGGCCTGTTTTTTGATTTCTTGACAAAAATCAGCTTTAGAGGTGACTTCAATACCTCCTGTGTCAATGAGTTCAAATGGGTAACCAAAAAACTCTGTTTCCTGATAAATTCTATCTCGGGTGATGCCCTCGGCTTCATCTACGATGGAAATGCGTCGTTTACAGATAGCATTAAACAAAGCGGACTTGCCCACATTGGGACGACCGATAATTGCGACTTTTACTAAACGTGACATATGAGTGTATGAGCTACTTGCCAAATTCCGATTTGGGCCAAAATCCGTGCTTTTGCCATTGGATCAAAACTCTTCACAGGTGGACTTGTGAAGAGTTGTGACCAATGCCAAAATCATCGAATTTTGTCACCAAAGCGAATTTGGCAAGCAGCTCTATTGTTATAGGGTTCAACATCGTAAAGTATGACTGTTTACTTTAGTTTTACACAAGTGTTATACTCCATGATGTTATGCTACGAGACATAGAAAATTCGTAAAAAACGAGCCACTGCAAATGTGTTTTGGAAGCAAATTGCCTTTGCAGTGGCTCAAGAGCTGCTTGCAAAATTCCGATTTGGGCCAAAATTCGCGCTTTTGTCGCTGGTCAAAAACTTTTGCAAATCACCTACTCAAGGGAGTATGTCGATTTGTAAAAGTTTTTCCCCATCGTCAAAATCATCGAATTTTGTCTCCAAAGCGAATTTTACAAGCAGCTCTCAGGAGAGATGGGATAAGCCCTATCTCCCCATAAACTGTAATCAAAGGACTCGCGGGTACATTAGGAATGTGCCCTCAAGTCCTTTGAGCTGCTTGCAAAATTCAGATGGGCGCCATGATCGATGATTTTGGCCCAAATTGGAGTTTTGCAAGTAGCTCCACTAAGGGAAGTAAATATATGATTAAATCGTCACTTGCTGAAAACAAGAAAACGAATGAACCTCTTCCCCTTGGCAAAAAAGTAAAAAAGCTCCGAGAAGAGCATCAAATGAGCCAAGAAGTGTTAGCTTCTAAGCTCAGCGTAGATCGGAGCTCACTTTGCCAAGCTGAAATCGGCAACCGCAAATTTCAGGTCGAAGAGGTCGAAAAATTAGCTGATATTTTTAATCTGACAGTGGATCAGCTCCTTGGAAGGATGCCTGTCCCAGAAGTTATCCTAGAACCATCTTCTGGACAGCCAATACCCCAGGTGAAAAATCAACAGGCTCTGAAAGTTGAAGTGCCTCAGCAGCGTGTTGAAAAGTTCCGTGAGGTATTGCTCTATATCCTCAACCAAGTTGGAGGCAAACCCAATGTCGGCGAAACTGTATTATATAAACTGTTATATTTTATAGATTTTAACTTTTATGAATTATATAGGGAACAGCTAATTGGTGCAACATATATTAAGAACATCTACGGTCCAACGCCTGTAGAGTTCCAAAAAATTGCCCAAGAAATGGTTGAGAAAGGGGATATTGAGATGGTGCAAAGTAAGCACTTTGAATATCCGCAAAAAAAATACTTAGCAGTGAGGCAGCCAAACATGACCTGTTTGAGCGCACGAGAACTTGCTCTTATCGACCATACGCTGAGAACCTTGTCAGATATGACAGCTAAAAAAATCAGCGAATATTCACATGGAGATATCCCATGGATGAAAGCTGAAGAAGGCAAAGTCATTTCATATGACCTGGTACGCAAGCGTGTGCATCCCTATAGCATGGTAATGCAAGAAAGCAATGCAGTAGCGTAAAGTATGAAGACTCAAGTCTTTTACAATGGAGCTATATCCAAAAGTATGACGCTCATGTATAGTGTTATACAGCGAGCTGTAGAGCTCTGTAAAAGGCTTGATATATCACTTACACCGCTACAGAGAGACATCGCTGGGTATAATACAGCGATGTGGAAGGGCGACTTCTTTGCAGCTTTTGCAGTTGCCCTCCTCTCTATTCCACAAGCCCTTGCCTATGCAATAGTCGTTGGTCTGCCACCATCTTGTGGGCTTCTTTCCACAATTTTGGGTACGAGCATCGCGGCGCTCTTAGGCTCTTCTCGTCATCTTGTCAGTGGCCCTAATAATACTACCGTCTTGTTAGTACAAGGTGGAGTGACTGCCATTTTGTATAAATTTTATCCCAACCTTTCAGAAGCTACATGGGAGCAAGTAGCGCTTCAGATTACAGCTGCTCTTGTGCTACTCATAGGCATTTTTCAGATGGTCGTTTCCGTGTTTAAATTAGGGCGAATCATCCAATTTGTTTCGATAGCTGTAATCATTGGATATGTTGCAGGCACTTGTTTTGCCTTAGTCATTGATCAGCTCTATACGTTTTTAGGTATCTCGATTCCAGACGATTTTCCTTCGCTTTTTGAAAAGGCACGCTATTTGGCGCTGCATCTGAGTGATTCCCACTTCCCCACAGCGCTTGTGGGCATCTTGAGTCTGTGTATGCTGGCTATGCTGCGTACGATCAGTACCTTCATTCCCTCTTCTTTGATCATGCTTGCATGCATGACACTCTTTGTCTCTTTTTTTGGGCTTGATACCATCTTAGATGCCTCTGGCCATACTTTGTCGTTAATCGGCGATGTGGGAGGCCTGGAGAGTGTTTTTCCCCCACTACAGCTGCCTCTTTTTGAAGCACGCCTCTTAAACACTATCGTCCCAATTGCTTTTGCGATTGCTATTTTCAGTATGCTAGAGACGGTAACTATTGCCAAATCAACAGCAGCGAGCTCTGGAGAGCAGTTGTCTACTAACCAAGAGATTTTTGGTCTTGGCATTGCCAATATGGTTCTTTCCTGTTTTGGTGCCTTACCAGCAACAGGCAGTATTTCGAGAACTGCTGTCAATGTTGAGCACGGAGCCCAAACACGCTTTAGCGCTATTATGAGTGCTTTATTTGTTGCCTTATTTGTCATCTTGTGCGGCTTTTTCATTCAGTATATACCACGTGCTGCAACGGCTGCCCTTATTGTGGCTACAGCCCTTAGGGTTATTGATATCAGGCAGCTCAAATTTTGCTTCAAAGCAACAAAATCCGATGCCTGTGTCATGTGCATAACCTTTGCTGCCTGTATCTTTTTTAGCCTTAGTATTGCCTTTTACATGGGCGTTGGCCTTTCCATACTTTTATACCTAAGAAAGGTTGCCTGTCCCCATGTTGTGGAGTATGTGTATAATGAAGAAACAGAAGAGCTCTATCCTATTACAAGAGGCACAGATACGGCAGGAGGCAAAGTCAGAATCGTCAATATTGAAGGTGAGCTTTTTTTTGGAGCGGTTGACTATTTTCAAAGCGCTCTCAAAGCATGTGCGGCAATTGATAACGATACCAAAGTGTTTGTTTTACGTTTAAAACATGTGCGTGATATGGACGCAAGTGGTGCCTATGCCTTAAAACAACTGTTTGATTATCTGAAAAATCGAGGGGTTGCTTTAGTGATTGTCAGCATTCCTCATGATGTGTGGGCGGTGCTTGAGAGTGCAGGCCTTAGCGCCTACATTGGGGAAGAAAATCTCTTTCGACTAAATGATGGCCATTCTAAAGGATCGCTCAGAGCCGGGGTGCAGCGCGCGCTAGCTATCTGTTTCCGCGTGGGAGAGGGTGGCAACGCCAATAAGGAGCAAACAAATAGCGGGGAAGACAAAATAGGGCCAGCTGTCAGCATGCCATTCTAAGGTGAGCTTACCGTTTTTTGAGAAGAGTTTTAAAAACATCCCGAAAAAGAAAAAGAAGGATCCTGCAAGGAGCGCAATAAGAGGCATGAGTATCTTCTGGAGGGGAGAGTTGTTGGCAGCAGCTGTAGTATCCTGAGAGTCTTCTTGCTCAGCATTTTTTTGGAGCTCGTGTGGTTTAGGTGGATGGGTTTGCGGTTTTATTTGTTGCTTTGCAGGAGTTGGGAGTGCGTTTGTTGGGGATGAGGTGGTAGGCTCTTTAGTTTTTTGTTGAGAAAGGGAAAAAGGGTCTTCATGTGCCTGAGCTTCGGAAGAAGCTGTAGGCATTTTGAGGGTGTGTTGGCAGTAAGGACAGCGCATAGCATAGCGATGCACTGGCTCTTCACAATGCCAGCAAAGCACTTGAGTGTCACCGAGTGTTGTTTTCATATTTTGTAGTTGATCAACCTCCTCTACGAGGGGGCTGATCAAAAAAATGCCACCATATTTTTTACAGATCTCCCCGAGAGGTCTGTCATGTTCAGGTGTACCATACCTGACAAATTTTGCGCAACCGAAAAATTGGTTCAAGGTTTGGAGTGTCTGTTCCCACCACTATCGCAAGGATGTTAGCATGACAGACGTTATAGCTACAAGCCCTGGTTGCTTTTTTTTACAGGGAGAGCCACAGGAGAATAGCTGCAGAGAGAGCTTGTCAGAGGCGTTAGGGGAGCTAGATGCATTTTTCCACTGAAAGTGGAAAAGTCCAAGCATATAAAAATCGATTGGCAAATTTATTTGCCATGCGATTTTTATATGCTTGGACTACAGCGAGCATGCGCTCGCTGAAAATGCATCTTTGGTACCCTTATAACCCCTTAATAATCCCTTAGCTTCCTCTCTAATCTCCCTCTTCACCACAACACTTTTTATATTTTTTGCCACTGCCGCAAGGACAAGGATCATTTCTCCCTATTTTTGGCTCTATCGTAATCGGTGTGACAGGAGGCTGTACAAACGTTGTCCCTGTTGGTATGGAGGGCGGCATGGGGATCATTTCATTTTCGAGCTCAGAGACCAGCGAACGGGCAGTTTCAAGTTGCACAATATGGCTCTTTTCCTCGATATTAGGCTCTTCGTCTTCAAACAGCTCTTGCTCTTCCAAATACTCTTCCTCTTCTCCCTCTGCACGTGGAGTAACATTAATGAGAGATATATGGAATCTAAAGAGCCCTTTGGCCATCTGGAGACGCACATTTTGTGTGAATGCATCGAACAGGTGGAAGGCTTCATGCTTAAATTCCATAAGCGGATCCTTCTGGCCAACAGCGCGCATATGCACATCGCTACGAAGATGGTCCATAGCTAAGAGATGCTCTTGCCATAGAGTGTCAATTGTATGAATCATAATGCGCCTACAAATAGCTTGAATGGCATCGGTGATGGTCTCTGGAGACGTTTGTGTCTGTGTAAGGGCAAGATTTGTAGCGATAAGAGCATGTTCTTTTTCGCTTTCTATTTTTCCATGAAATGCCGCTCTAATACGTTCACACGCTTGTTTCGCAAGAGCCGCCGCATCGGAGGTGTCATCATCAAAATCCGAGGCGTCAAAGGTGACAGGCAAGTGATGGACAAGAAAATCTGAAAACCCTTGTGGATTCCATGTAGTAAGATCTCCACGTTTCACAAAAAAGATTTCTGCCGCTTTTGTACAAATGGTCTGAAAGAGCTCGCTCGCAACTTGAAAGACATCGTCAGTGTGGATCAGGCTATGACGAAAAGCATAGATTTCCTGACGCTGCCTGTTCATGACATCGTCATACTCCAAGGTGTGCTTGCGAATGGTATAGTTTCTCTGCTCAATTCGCTTCTGCGCAGTTTCTATGGACTTATTCAAAATAGAGGCCGATATAGGCTCTCCCTCTGGTGGACGATACCGCTGCAAAAGCGATGTGATCGTCGGTGAAGAAAAGAGACGCATCAGAGGATCTTCGAGCGATAAGAAAAATTTTGATGACCCAAGATCGCCTTGCCTTCCACTACGTCCACGAAGTTGTCTATCAATACGGCGCGATTGATGACGAGTTGAGCCTATCACGTGCAGACCACCAAGTTCTGCTATGCCAGGTCCAAGTTTAATATCAGTACCACGGCCCGCCATATTTGTGGAGACAGTGATCGCGCCAGGTTTGCCAGCAGCAGCGATAATTTCAGCTTCTCGGGCGTTATTTTTCGCATTGAGTACCGTATGTTCTAGCTGATGAAATTTAAAGATACGTGATAGTTTTTCAGATACGTCTACCGACTCAGTACCGATGAGGATTGGTCGCCCTTTAGCATGCTGCTCCTTGACTTCTTTTAAGATGGCGTTGTATTTCTCTCGTTCCGTCATGTACATTTCATCGTTTGCATCATGGCGTATCATGACTTTATGTGTCGGAATCTGGAGTACATCAAGCTTGTATATTTCTTTAAGTTCTTGGGCTTCCGTGATGGCCGTTCCCGTCATTCCCGCAAGCTTTTCATACATGCGGAAATAGTTTTGCAGGGTGATGGTTGCAAAGGTTTGTGTCTCGCGCTGTATGGGACAGTCCTCTTTGGCTTCTATGGCTTGATGCAGGCCATCAGAAAAGCGCCTTCCAGGCTGTGCACGGCCAGTATTTTCATCGATAATGACGATTTTTTTATCTTGGATGATATAGTCAACATCGCGCTCCATCAAAAGATGTGCACGAAGGAGCTGTCGCAGATTATGGGCACGCTCTTTGCGTAAGGCATCTTCTTCTTGGCAGGCAAGCTTTTTAGTCATTTTTGTTTCAGCAGGAGCGTCTTCATTATCGATTTCTGCAAAAGCATGTCCCAAATCCAGCATTACAAAATCATCTTCCTTGCCCCCACAATCTTTCCAGGCCTGTATTCCCTTGTCTGTCAGCTCATATTCATTTGCTTTTTCATCGACAATAATAAAAAGCTCTTGCAAAGCCTTTGCCTTTTCCTCTTTATTTTGCTCTGCATAGTAATAAAGATCCCACGTATCAATTGCGGCACGAAAATCAGGATTTTCTTTGGCACGCTTTAACACCCTATTTCGGGGCGCTCCCTTACTTACAAGCCATAAAAGACGAAATGCTTCTTTGTCTTCCTTAGTGAGCTGCTTTTTTTCGTCCCCTTCCATCTGAGTACCGAGTGCTTTTTTGGCTTGTAGAGCTAAGCGGTTACAAAGATCATTTTGGCGAAACACGAGCATGTTGACAGGCTCTTTTAGTATATCATAGAGTTGCCTGGAGGTATTTGCAGGGCCAGAAATAATAAGAGGCGTACGAGCTTCATCAATCAAGATGGAATCCACTTCGTCGATGAGTGCAAAATAAAAGCCGCGCTGTACTTCTTCTTCTTTTCGTGTGGCCATAGAGTTATCGCGCAGATAATCAAAACCAAATTCAGAGGCAGTGCCGTAGACGATATCACAGGCATAGGCAGCTTTACGCTCTCTATGAGAGGCATCTTGTAAGAGAACTCCTGTTGTCAGCCCTAGCCAGCGCTGGATAGCACCTACCCATTCACAGTCGCGATTTGCAAGATAGTCGTTGGTGGTGACAATATGGACAGGCTTGCCGGTAAGTGCATTGAGATAGAGTGGCATGGCAGCCGTCAGTGTCTTTCCCTCTCCTGTTTGCATTTCAGCGATGTAGCCTTTATGAAGGGCAATAGCTCCAAGCATCTGCTCATCAAAGGGAATCATATCCCATTTTTGATTGTACCCAGATACGTGCACTTCTTGTCCACAGAATCGTCTACAGCAGTTTTTTACAACGGCATAGGCTTCTGGCAAAAGCGCATCGAGCGTTTGTCCTTGGGCGTAGCGCTCCCTGAATTCAGTTGTTTTGGCTTTGAGGGCATCGTCAGAAAGGGTTTTATAACCTTCTTCAATGCGATTAATATCTTTAACGATATGTGCAAACTTTGCAAGCGTGCGGCTTTGTGCCGTGCCAAAGATGCGTTTTAAAAAAGAAAACATGGTGTTGATGCAATTAATTATCTTTGTTCTTGAAGTGGCGAATAGGTGCTCCCATCATAGCTAAAATGGTTTCTACCACGGTAAGACGCTCTTCAACGGTGTTTAAGCGACTCTTGATCTCGGTTAAGTCTTTATGTACCATTTCAAACTTAGCTTCGAATTTTTTGTCCAAAGCCTCAAATTTTTTATCGAGGCGGTTTATAACCCAACTGCAGCCTGATGCTACGGTTGCAATGACAATGACGATATTTGCAATGATTTGTGTGTATTCAAACATCTTTAACGATCCCTGAGGTTTTCCATGCGCCGTTTACATTGCGCATGCTCTATTTTTGTCATGTGCAATTCTCTGTTAGGAAAATTGCATATGACGCTACCTAATACTTATATCACACTTGTAATTTTCATTCCACCAGATGTTTTTGGAAAAAAATCCCCTTGTACTTTTCTGCAAAATTCTTTATGATTTCTTAGCAGAGTACGTGATCAGCCACTAGAAGTAGAAATGGTGCGTATTCCATAACAAGTATAACCAAACAAGTATAACCAAGACCGAAATCTTCTCTACGTGAGAAGATGCCGTCGTTAACAAAAAGGAACAAGGCTTGGAAACACAGCAATTAGTAAGCATAAAGGAGCTCCTCGAAGCAGGGGCACACTTTGGCCACCAGACAAAACGGTGGAACCCAAAAATGAAACGGTTCATTTTTGGACAAAAAAATGGCATACATATCATTGATCTTGCAAAGACATTGATGCAGCTGAGGGCTGCTTTGCAGGTCGTTCAGAAAATAGTACAAGAGCATCGCTCTATTCTCTTTGTGGGCACCAAAAAAGCCGCAAAAATAGTCATTCGCGAATGCGCTGAGAAATGTGGTGAATTCTACGTTTGTGAGCGCTGGCTGGGTGGCGAGCTTACCAATCATCCTACCATTCGAAAGTCTGTAAAGAAGCTCGAACGCATTGAAAAGAGAATTGCTGCAGGTGGTGAGGGGCTTACAAAGAAAGAGATCTCTCTCATGACGAAAGAGCAAATAAAACTCGACAAGAATCTCTCAGGTGTGCGCGCGATGCGCAAGCTGCCAGGACTGCTTATTGTAGTTGACCCAGGTAAAGAAGACATTGCTGTGAAGGAAGCGAAAAAATTGAATATTCCTGTTATGGCACTCGTTGATACCAACTGTAATCCTGATCTCATTGATTATGTCATTCCTTGTAACGATGATGCTCAACGCAGTGTAAAGATTATTCTTGAAGTGCTTACGCAGGCTATTATCGAGAAGAAAAATGAAATGCATTTCTTTGATGAGAAAGGAGAAGAAGTTATCGTAGAAGAAGGCGTAACAGATGAAATAGTAGCCGGAGAAGAAGTAGTCGAAGAAGAAGTGGTTTCACAAGAAGCTGAGTGGACTGCAGAAAAGGGAGACATGTAAGTTTATGACAGAGAATGCACAAAGTGCGCAGCTGATTAAGGAGCTGCGCGAGCGAACTGGCGTTGGTATGGCCAAATGTAAGGAAGCGCTTGCAGAAGCCAGTGGCAATATGGATCAGGCAATTGAAATCCTCCGAAAAGCAGGCATGGCGTCTGCAGTAAAGAAACAAGGCCGAGAAGCTAAGGAAGGCGTGATTCTCTTTAAAGAGACGCCAAAGGGAATTGCCATTGTAGAAATTAATGCAGAAACAGACTTCGTTGCAAAAAATGACAAATTCCGAGAGTTTTGTCACAAAATTATTGATGAAGTTGCAGCTACACAGCCTTCGACAGTGGAGGCGTTTTTGCAACAGAAATATTCACAAGATCCAAAGGCGACGATTGACGAACTTCGCAGTCTCATCATTCAGGTGATTGGGGAGAATATTGTGATACGGCGCGTGGTGTTTCTTGCTAAGAGTCCTGATCGTTCAATTGGTATCTACTCGCATATGGGAGGCAAGATCCTCACAGCAGTTGAGCTTGTAGGTAGCGGCGAAGAGGGCTTAGCACGCGATATTGCTATGCATGCAGCGGCAGCGGCTCCTGAGTTTCTCCATCCGGAAAATGTGCCTCAAGAGATAGTGACAAAAGAGCGTGAAATTGCTCGAGAGCAGATCCAAGGCAAGCCAGCGCATATAATCGATAAAATCTTAGATGGGAAAGTGAATGCCTTTTATGATATGCACTGCTTGTCGAGACAAAAATATATCAAAGATGATGCGCTCACTATTTCTGAACTTATCAAAAAGCGAGGGACCCAAGTGAATAAGTCTTTAGCACTTCACCACTTTCTCCGCTGGTGCGTAGGGCAGAATTAACTGTGATGTCATGTGCGAATTTTTCTTCGAAAAATTGCACATGACAAAAATATTATGAAAAAAGCAGCGGCATTTAAAAGAGTGCTTCTCAAGTTATCTGGAGAAGCACTTATGGGAAAAGAGAGTTCTGGTATAGCTGTAGAGCCTATAGCTGCAGAGCCCATTTTGCAGATTGTCGGTGGCATTCAAGACCTTGTACAGCATGGCGTCGAGGTGGGTATTGTCATTGGTGGCGGCAACATCTTTCGCGGCATACGGGGCGAAAAGCTTGCCATTCAGCGCACACCTGCGGATCAGATGGGCATGCTGGCGACGATCATTAATGGAATTGCATTAAGTCAGGCCTTGGAGCAGTGCGGTGTGCATAATGTGATTATGAGCGCCATCGACTGTCATCCTATTGCCGAGCCGTATCAGTGGCAAAAAGCCCTTGAATACATCGAACAAAAAAAGGTCGTTATCTTTGTAGGCGGCACTGGTAGCCCCTATTTTACAACCGATACTGCAGCAGCTCTGAGAGCTAGTGAAATACATGCAGAGGCACTTTTGAAGGCCACGAAAGTAAATGGGGTCTATTCTCAAGATCCATTAAAATTTCCAGATGCTATACGCTATACCCAGATTAGTTATCGAGAAGTACTTGCACAAAAACTCGATGTCATGGATGCTACTGCTATAGCACTTGCTATGTCGAATCGAATTCCTATTCTTGTATTCGATATGTGGGCAACGAAGAAATTTTCCGATGTATTACACGATACATCACTTGCAACCATTGTAAGCTAGAGGAGTATTATGACAGACAAAATTATAGAAGATACCAAAAAACATATGCAGGCCGTGCTTGAGCACCTTAAGCTTGAGCTGAAGGGGATTCGTGCTGGCAGGGCCTCTCCGGCCTTTGTCGAGCCTGTGACGCTCGAGGTGTATGGGGCACAGATGAAGCTCAAAGATGTGGCAACTATCACTGTTCCAGAGTCACGTCAGCTCTTAATTACACCCTTTGATACTCAGAACACACAGCTGATTGCAAAGGCAATTGATAAAGCAAATTTGGGGGTTTTGGCAGTGGTTGAAGGCAAGGCAGTACGCGTTACCTTCCCAGAGCTTGACCAAAATCGTCGAAAAGACCTTATTAATCAATGCAATAAAAAACGCGAAGAGGCAAAAATTTCCATTCGTAACGTCCGTCGAGACCAAAATGAAGTCGTCAAAAAACAAAAATCAGCAAGTGTTATTACTGAAGATGATGTAAAACGACTCGAAAAAGATATACAAAATCTCACTGACAAGTCGTGTAAAGAGGCAGATGATATAACGGCTGCAAAAGAGAAAGAAATTTCCACTATATGACAGAGCGCAAATATGATGTTGCTATTTTAGGGGCGGGCCCTGGCGGCTATCCGCCGGCAATTCGCTTAGCCCAGGCGGGCAAGCGCGTTGCACTGATTGAGCGAGATGCTGTTGGGGGGACCTGCCTAAATCGTGGCTGTATTCCGACCAAGGCCCTCATTGCAAATGCAGAGGCTGTGCGCACCATAAAACGAGCTGCGGAATATGGCATTAGGGCTGAGCTTCTTGCAATCGATTATGCAAAAATGGCGCAAGGTAAGAGCGCCGTGGTTGCCAAGCTGCATGCAAGTCTTGAAGGGCTCATTGCAGCCAATCATATTGATCTCATTCATGGGGTTGGCTCCTTTACTGCGCCCAATGAAATAAAAGTTATAGGTAAAGACAGTTGCCGTATCAGAGCGCAAGACATCATTATTGCTACAGGATCTGAGCCTCGTGAGATTGCTGCCTTTCCTTTTGATAATACTCTCATTCACTCCTCTACTTCTATTTTGGCACTCGAACAGCTTCCACGCTCTCTTGTAGTGGTAGGTGGCGGTGTTATTGGCTGTGAGTTTGCCTCGCTTTTTGCAGAGTTGGGTGTACAGGTGAGTGTTGTCGAGCTTTTGCCACGAATTTTGCCACTCGAGTGTGAATCTGTTTCTACCTTCTTAGAACAATCATTTAAAAAACGTGGCATACAAGTGCATACGGGAGCTGAAGTACAACGAATTGACAAGGTGACGGGTAAAGATGGCGCAAAACATGTAGAAGTGGTTCTCAAAAATAACATTACTTTTGCTGCCGACATGGCACTTGTAGCTATTGGTCGCTCTTTGAATAGTAGCAGCATAGGCCTTGATCGGGCAGGAGTGGTTGTAGAGCGTGGTGTTATCCCTGTCAATGATGTCATGCAGACGAATGTGCTAGGCATCTACGCTGTAGGGGATGTGACAGGCAAGGCGATGTATGCGCATGTTGCGACGCATCAAGGTTTTGTGGCAGCAGCACATATTTTGGGCGCTCATATGCATATGAATTATGATGCCGTCCCTGGTGTTATCTTTACGCATCCTGAAATTGGAACGGTCGGCATGTGTTTTGAAGCGGCCAAGGCTCGTGGGTATGCTGCGAAAAAGGTGGCCTATCCTTTCCAAGCGCTCGGCAAAGCGCAGGCGGCAAAAGAGACGGAAGGGTTTGCACAAATCATCATTGACGAGACCACAGGACAAATACTAGGAGCGCAGGTGGTAGGTCATGAAGCGAGTAGTTTAATTGCGCCGCTGACGTATGCGATTACCCATGAACTTACCGTTGAGGCAGTTGCCGACACTATTCATGCCCATCCCACCCTTTCTGAAATCTGGTTTGAGGCCGCTATGATTGGGCAAGGCACGCCCTTGCATTTTATGTGATGCGATGGATTGTCACACGCTCTTCGATACCGCCCCAAAAGTAGTCCCGAATGGGAAGTTTCCTTCCTGGCTTCATAGGAAGATGCCTGAAGGCAATGCGCTCTGGGTGACCAATGGGGTTATTCAAGAAAATCGCCTCCACACTGTCTGTGAGGAGGCAAAGTGTCCTAATCTTCTTGAGTGCTATTCAAAAAAAACAGCCACCTTTTTAGTGCTAGGAAAAGAATGTACCCGCGCTTGTGGTTTTTGCGATATCGATTTTTCCAAAAAGCCAGCAGTTGTAGATGAGCATGAGCCTCATCGTGTTGCAGATTCTATCAAAAAACTAGGCTTAAAACACGCAGTTATCACTATGGTGGCTCGAGATGATCTTGAGGATGGGGGAGCGCTTCATCTGAGGCGTGTGATAGATGCTATACGTGCTGAGTGCCCTCAAGTAACTGTGGAGGTGCTCTCTTCGGATTTACAGGGCTCTACGGCAGCGCTCGATACGGTACTGAGTGCGCGGCCTGAAATCTTTAATCATAATGTAGAAACAGTACCATCTCTTACGAGCAAAGTACGTCATAAAGCTACCTTTGAGCGCTCTCTTCATGTGCTATCGTATGCAAAACAATACTCCCGGCATCAACTGGTAAAATCAGGGTTCATGGTTGGGCTTGGGGAGACTAAAGAGGAGGTACTGGGAGTGCTGCACCACTTGCGAGATGCTGGCTGTGACATAGTGACTATTGGTCAGTACCTGCAGCCAAGCCGTAAAAAGCTGCAAGTGAAAGAGTTTATTCATCCGACGGTCTTTGAAGAGTACAAAGATGCAGGGGAGAAGCTGGGTATTAAGTATGTCTACAGTGGCCCTTTTGTGCGCTCCAGTTATAATGCAGGCGTTGTTTTTAATAATGTAAGCATCACGTCATGAATCATATATTGTACCTAATCGGTCCTCTGGACCGATCAGGTACAATGTAAGCATAACATAATAAATAATTTTTTAGAGGATTTATGGTAGCAGCTATACGAAATATGATACGCGGAGCAGCGGTTCCATTGTTTGGACATGCAGTAGCCATGTGTAGTTATAGCGCGATTAAAATAACAATGCTGGCAGCAAAAGTTACCACAACCATCAAGAACGGTGGTGTATGTGTGGGATTTACTTGGTCTTCCTTTGCAGCAAGGTATCGTGAGATATCTGCAAGGCGGTTTAGAAGTGAGATATCCCGTACCCAAGAATTATTCGATAATAATATTGGCCATTGTTTTTCGCAGTGCAGTAAACCGATGGATGAAGTCTTGGGATTACGGTATAGTTGTAGGCAATGGCTTGCCGAAGTTGTTGGATATAAGGAGCGCTCAACGCCTTTTACCTGTGCATCAATATGCGAAGAAGTGTGCGTACCGATAGCGAAGGAGCACGTTAGAGAGCCTTTGTTTATAGGGCATTTTCCCAGCCCTCCTGTTCTGCTACTGCGTTTTTGGCATGTGCCTTATTTCGATACAGTGACCAGAGCATTTCTTGCGCGCATACCAATGGCAGCTATGAAACGGGAAGTAATTGCCTGGGGTATGGGGATGATTACTATTATGCTCACTCCAGGAATGCCAATCGCAGAGGTAGATGCCGCGCTTCTGTACGGTGTTTATCGAACAGCTACCATGATATCGCAAATGGTATTACCGCGGCTCTTGCGGGCGAATTAGGAATTATACGCCATGTGCGACTTTTCCTTCCGGAAAAGTGCACATGGCATGAAATAGCGTCAATACATTTATCCACTCTCGCAACAGTTTCTAGAGATCCATAGGATGGCTCTTTTGAGTGCTGGTCCGGATGCCATCAAGCGCTCGCCTACGGCAGTGATTGCTTTGCCTGCGAGTATCCCTGTAAGTGTGCCTACAAAGCCACCACACACCCTTCCTGGAGTACTGGAAAGAGTGTCCTCTAACATGGCTCCCATGCCTGCTATTTGTTCTTGTGATGGCCATGCACACGTATCCATCAGAGCCTGTTGGATGGCCTCGGTCTGAGATGTTGCTGTGCCACTGATAAGATTGTGGAGTATCTTCATCCGTTCTAATGGATGTCTATACGGGTCGCAACTCGTACCACTTAATAAGTGTACTACCCTGTCGCGTATCCAGCAGCCCATAGGGAGCCCTATAGTATGCAGGCAACTTTGCGCGAGTGGCAGAGCATATGTAGTTCCGAGGTATAACCCGCCCACTGCTACTGCAGTTTGTACTAAAGCAGGTATGACTACTGAGCGGTAGCTTACGGTGTTTTCTGAATTTGGGCTTGGTGCACTAACTGTCATAATATGCCTCCTTCTTTTGTATTAATATAAATAAATTATACCAGGTTCTAGCATTAATTACAATAGGCATGAAAAAAGACAACATAAAATAATTCTTGCAATATTACAAGTGTTTGTGATAAGATTGGTCTTTTAAAAATTAGTAATAAATCAGAAAAGTGTGAAAGGGCAGGTCTGTTACACTTCAGGCCTGTAACACTTTTTACGTGGTCGGTTCTGCAAAGCAAGATTGTGAGACAGGACTGACCACTTATAAAATAATAGGTGGTTATGAAAATAGAGAATTTAAGAGCCTTATGTGGAGGGCATTCCGATCTTGAAAGGGTGCTTCTAGGAGATAATTATAATAATACAGCTCGAGGCATTGATATCAATAAAGATGAAGCGCTGGCACGTCTTGTTAATACAGTAGGTGAGGAGAGGATTCGTTTATTTGGGTTGCTGGTTGGTTCCGTGAATCGCGCGTATCAGGGCAGTGGCTCTTTGAGAAGTCATGCAAGCTCACTCAGCAATAAACTGCGATCGCTGTCGCGCAAGGTAAGAGACGAATCGGTGAAGAGGATTCTAGCAGGCCTCGTGAAAAGCAAAGAGAAAGAAAAAAAGGAAAAAGGGCCAGCACCGACACATGCAGCACTTTTAGAGCGTATGAGTTGTCCGCTTAGCGAGATAGGACGAGTGGGCCGTGAGCTTTCGCAAAATAACTATGCATTATCAAAGAGCTGTCTAGAGGCGCTCAAAACACGAACTATTCACCACTTCGTACATCCTGCCGATTCGAGCAATGCCCATACCGCTACCTTATCGCCACAGCCAGTGACTATCGCATCACTACCAAAAAATATTGAGGAAGTGAAAAATTATTTTGAGGCGCTCACCAAGCAGGGATGCAGAGTATTTGTATCGCTGCATGAGAGCCGTGACGGATCTGCTTCGAAACCATCACGATTTTGGGAAAACGATGTACTGTCTCAAATTAGGTTCAGCGATGGCAGGACAATTCGCAAAGTTTCTGAGCGAGAGCTTGCAAGGGGTGTTGCAGCTACTAGGGTTGAAGATCCGACCCTTATAGAGAGCACTTTAGAGCTTTCTGATGGGACGCGAATTACGCATATTCATTACACCGCATGGGTTGATCGAACGGCTTGTCCTGACACAGCACTTCTTGAGCGTTTGCATGATCGTATTGAAGAGCTCAGTCCTGATGCTTCAAAAACCGTGGCATTCAACTGCCATGGAGGTGTAGGAAGATCGGGAGTCGCGGCAACCAGCTATGCAATGCGCAAGCATTTATCGATCGCAGCAGAGCATGGAGAGCGTTTGGACGAAATGCAAATCAATATTTTTGACACCATTGCATGTGTACGACAGTATCGAGAAAAAGCTATTGCTAATGCACAACATGTCCCAACACTCTGTGACATGCTGTCGCGCTATTATCGTCGCTTTACGGCTCCTGAGTTTCTGTGGAGAAATATTGTGCCGAGCTCGGCATTACGGAACGTGGCGTAACGTGTGTGTAGAACATCTCTCTTGAGCAAGTTCAAGAGAGATGTGGATTTATAGGCTTCTATAGACCTCTTTCCTATGACCGACTTCAAGCACCAAGATTAATAATTTATGATCATGTATTTCATAGAGAATTCGATACATGCCCTGTCGAACACGGTAAAGGTTATCACGTAATTTTTTTACGCCATGCGGTTTAGGATTTTTAGCAAGCTTTCGAATGCAATCGCGGATTTTTATAACGTCATGTTTAGGGAATGTCTTAAACACTTTTTCAAATTTATCGCCTAACTCAACTAGATAATCCATTAATCACCATCAATACCAAGTCGTTTTTCCATCTCTTTCCAGGAGATAGTGCCATGTTTTTTTATATATTCTTTTTCCTTTTTGGCTATTGCAATGTCTTCTTGATTTTCTAGTTCTTCAAGCATTTGGAGGTCATTTAATGGCACTATTGCAAAAAAATCACGACCATTTTTAGTGACCAAATAACGTTCTTGGTGAAAAGCAACTTCTTCCCCAACATGGGTAAAGTTTTGTCTCGCTTCTTTGGCTGAAATTATGGGCATACGCACCTCCATACCGGGTTAACTTTTATACTTATTATAACTATTATACCTTTTTCTTGTCAACCTCGTGTGTTTTCGTGTTTCCCAGCATGTCCACGGCCACCAAAGTGGTATCATAAAGTAAACGTCATATGCAATTTTCCTTTCGGAAAATTGCATATGACGTAATAATAATAATCCATATGACAGACACGGAATATTTTTACCTCGCTGATGAGGAAGATAAAGCGATTTTGATGCATCGAGATGCCCATTTTGGAGGCAGCTTTGATGTGATGCTGGAATACTATCGCGAAGAAAAAAAAGGTGCAGTGCTGCCAAGCTCCATTGCACATATCGAAGCACTCGCTGCACAAGAAAAGGCTCTGCAGCAAAATATTGCCCCTCTTATACTCACAGGGGCAGATGCAGAAAAAGTTGCCGCCGTGCGCATGATGTATCAGAGCTTGCAGGCTTTGTACGAGCAGCTACAAGGCAAAAAGAATATAGCAACAGCTATTTCGGATCTTATCGTAACCGAAGATGAAGATGCTACGAAAGAAATTGACGCCGTCATCTCTTACGGGCAAGAAGCAGTCCCATACCTGATCAATATCATTGAATCTGCAGACTTGCAAGATCCCCTCTTTCCTGGCTACGGCTATGCCCCACTCTATGCTGCAAAAGCCCTAGGAGTACTCAAAGCAGAAAAGGCAGTGCAGCCTCTTTTTCTGCTTCTCAAAGCAGATGATTTTGAGTATGGCGAGGCAGCAATAGAGGCTCTTGTCGCAATAGGAGCGCCTGCAAAGCAGTTTTTACTGCGGCAAGTACAGTCAAAACCAATCCATGACACTAATGTACTTGCCGCATCTGCACTCAACTACTTCGACGACGAGGAAGTAGTCAGAGTATTCAAAGAACTATTACAAGATGAAGATGTAAAAAAGAACAAGATGTTAGTTGAATATCTCATTATTGGACAGGCGCGTTAGTAAACATTGTCAATATGTATATGTTATGCTATATTTGTATTCATGATTATTAATATAATTTGTTAATTATGGAGAAAAATATGTCGCCCGCTGAAGAAAGATATGATCGATCTTGTAATAATTTATTATATATACAATCAGGATTAAAATTTGCCGCTCGAGGAGCTTGTGTGGCAGCTGTCTATACTGCTATTGCACCTGTAGGAATAATGGCAACTGTTGGTACAGTGGCTCTAGGACTTCTTTCAGGGCAACTATTATGTGGAAATAGTAAATCTCGGTCAATAAGAGACGCAAGATTAATGGGATATACGGCTATAGGTGCTCTATATGGGATAGAGAAAGGCTATCGAGTTGGAGGAGTACTGGGTGCAGCAGGAGGCAGCTTTATCGGTTTTGTTGGAGGTATGGTGGCAGGGGTTATTCTTGGAGTAGACTGTAGGAAATGATTTTGTGCATGTAAATGGGCAATCCCTGTAGGGATTGCCCATTTACATTTACCCACACACCTGATACACTTAAGAAAAACGACGTCATGTGTGTAAAAAACGCGATGTGCGCTATTTTCGCTATGTGCACTTTTCCGGAAGGAAAAGTCGCACATGGCGTTAAATAAGGTAAAACCCTATGAAATCTTGTGTACGATTTTTTTCCACTCTTATCTTCCCGCTTATCATTTGGGGACTATGTGCCTGCTCTTCCAATCAGATCATTGTCAATGGTCTTCAAGAGCGTGAGGCTAATGAGATTATTGTGCTTCTGGCAAGTAAAGGCATTCATTCTGAAAAAATTGCAGAGAAATCATCAGCAGCAGGAGGCGCGCAGGCAGTGCAGCTCTGGGATATTGCAGTACCAAGTACTGAAGCTGTAGAGGCGATGTCGATATTGAATGCCAATGGCCTGCCGAAAAAGAGCTCACAGAGCCTCTTAAATATCTTTGCTGGTGGGAGCCTCGTGCCCTCAGCCGAGGAGCAGAAAATACGCTATGAAGCAGGGCTTGCTGCGCAGATTGCGAGTACTATTCGAAAAATTGACGGCGTAATAGATGCAGATGTGCAGATTTCTTTCCCTGAGGAAAACCCTCTGCAGCCAGGGACCTTTTTGGGGTCGCCATCGGCATCGGTATTTGTCAAACATAATGGCGTTCTTGATGATCCAAACCTGCATCTTGTCAGCAAAGTTAAAAACCTTGTCGCAAGCTCTGTACCTGGCTTGACTGCTGACAATGTGAGTGTTATTGGTGATAGGATTCGTGCACCACAGCTACCGTCGACAACGCAAGCAGAAGATCGTGCTGCTGAACACGACTATGTGCAGGTGTTTTCTGTGGTTGTTGCAAAGGAATCACTCTCGCGCTTCCAGGTTATCTTTTTCTCATTTTGTCTTATTATTCTTCTCCTTGCGCTATTTGTTGCCTGGTTTTGGTGGAAGACACACTTGCTCCTCCGAAAGAGAGGCGGTATAAAGGCACTTGTGCATTTTTCCCCTCTCACAGATGATATGGGCGATCAAAAAGGGGCAAAGGACGAAAAGTCTGCAAGTAAAGACGCTGCCAAAGATGCAAAGTCTCAGGAGGCGCAAGATACAGCAAAACAAGCTGCGTCAAAAGAGCCTAAAGTACAAGAAAATATAGAAAATCCTGATGAAAAGTAGTGAATCTTCTGCGTTATTTATAAAACTTTTGTTAAATAAGTACTGTGGCAATTCTGCCTCGCAGGTAATGACGCTCGCACCTGAAGAGATGCAAAAGGAGATAGGCACAAGTTCTAGTAGCTCTGTGAAGCCAGAAAGCCTCCTTTTTCCAAGTGAGATTTTCTTTCATATGCACTATTCATGGCTTGAGGCGGTTGTTGAAAGCCTGCCTGCACCGATTCGTCCCTGTTTTATTGCCGCGCTCCCTCCCGAAGTTGCGAAACGACTTTATGCCGTATATCAACTTTCTGAGCTGCAGCGTGCCTATTCACCTCAAGTCCAGAATTTTTTACTACATATACTCTCTACCCACTTTGACAAAAGCACCCCACGTTCCCTTTTAGAGCCTTCTTCTTTAGATGCATTATTAGACTGCAGCAAAGCGGAACTTGTACTCATGGTAGATCTGCTGGCAATGTATGATCTTGCTGAAGAGATTCGATATATTGTAGATAAAAGGATTTTGCAAGGAGTGCTCATGCAGCTTAGCCCACAGCAGCAAAGGTATTTAAAAGTGGTTCTCCACAAGCAAACCTCGCGCATTGGGGCGCCACTACTCGCACACAAGTTGTATCAAGATAAACAGCGCTTTGTAAAAGAGCTTCATAAACGAGGGCTTGAGCATTTTGCTCGAGCACTATCCAATGAGTCTGTTGACTTTATCTGGCATGTAGCGCATATCTTGGATAGAGGAAGAGGCAAAATTATCATGAGTATCGCCGAACAGAAAGCAAAAGAGCGTAGCGCAGCTCAAGATATGTCAAAACCAGATCAAATGATCCTCACCGCACAACAGCGTGTTCGTGAGCTACTCCAGCTCTTGACAAGGGAGCGAGAGGCAAGCCATGGGTAAAGCATACTTTTCTCTTATTCATGAAGGCAAACTTACCACGGCACCTCATACGAAGATCATCAAGGCCGATGCATTTTCAGACCTTCTAACAAGTAAAGAGCTCTTGGAAACGGTGACAAAAGATGCCGAGGAGTACAGGCGTGAAGTGGCTGCCGAATGTGAAAATCTCAAAGTGCAAGCCCAAAAAGAGGGTTTTGAAGTAGGCTATCAAGCATGGGCTAAACAACTTGCTCAGCTTGAACAAGAAATAGCCAAAGTGCACCAAGAGCTGCAGAAGATTGTCTTGCCAATCGCGCTGAAAGCTGCAAAAAAAATTGTTTCCGCAGAGCTCGAAACTTCACCACAGGCCATTCTCAGTATTGTGATGGGAACGATAAAGAGCGTGGCGCAGCATAAAAAAGTTATTATCTATGTCAACAAAGCTGATTTCGAGGCCATAGAGAGTAATAAAGGCAAAATTAAGGAGCTCTTTGAGGCAGTAGAATCGCTTTCTATTCGCGAACGAGATGATGTTGAACAAGGTGGTTGTGTTATTGAGACAGAAATTGGTATTATTAATGCGCAGCTCAAAGATCGCTGGGTAACGCTCGAGGCAGCCTTTCAAGCACTCGGAGAACAGCTGCGGAACAGAGCATGAGTATATGAGTTTTTATAAATTTATTTTTTTATTCTTGGTGTTTATTGGGAGTGGCTTGGGCTTGGAGCTGTTTGCACAGCCCACTGCGGTGCAAACGGAGACGGCTGCAGGGCAGCAAACTACCGCTACTCAAACTACCGCTACCCAACCTACAGCTACTCCTGTGCAACCACCGGCGGCTCGAAGTATTAAGGCCTATCAGCCACCAGGGCCACCGCCACCACCACCACAGGAGCTATCAGGGTATCAACGACCATCGCTTATTACACAGTCTGCCGCGCTAGCGTTCATGTCGCTACTACCATTTATCGTCATGATCTTAACATCATTTGTAAAGATCGTGGTGGTATTGTCGCTGCTCAGAAACGCACTCGGTGTGCAGCAGGCGCCTCCAAACCAGGTTATAAACGGCGTTGCCTTGCTGCTCAGCCTGTATGTGATGTTTCCAACGGGTGTGAAAATGTATACCGCAGCTAACACAGTTATGGCGCAGCAGGCTGTGCCAACAGAGCTTTTTTCTGGGGACTCCGCAAACTATGTTCTTAAGGTTGCAGCGGCTGCGAGTGAGCCATTTCGTGAATTTTTGAAAAACAATTCACTTGTTATCCACCAGCGAGATTTTTATAAGACGGTATATCGGCTTTTGCCAGAGGCGTATAGAAATGCACTGAAACCCGATGACTTCCTTGTGCTTGTGCCAGCATTTATTGTCTCTCAGCTTAAATCCGCATTTGAAATTGGTGTGCTCATTTATATTCCATTTTTCGTGATTGACCTGGTAGTTTCCAATATCTTACTTGCTATGGGTATGATGATGCTGTCGCCAGTGACGATTTCCATGCCACTCAAACTGTTTTTATTAGTCATGCTTGATGGTTGGACACTGCTTATAGAAGGATTGGTAGCAACGTTTAGATAAAGGGGAAAATTATGTTTCAAAGCCAAATCATGCAACTTGCCTATCAGGGACTGCTTCTCATTTTGATTCTTTCAGCACCTCCAGTGCTTATTAGTATGTTTCTTGGGACCATTGTAGCCATCTTTCAGGCAGCGACGCAAATTCAAGAACAGACGATTTCTTTTGTGGTTAAGCTCGTTGCTGTGACGCTCACACTTATGTTCATGGGTTCATGGCTAGGTGGACAAATTCTATCCTTTTCAGCTAATATATTTGCTAACTTTGCAAGCTGGAGTGTTTCCGGCTGACAAATTATGTTAATATTATGCTTAAAAAACGTTTTACACATACAGCAATTTTTGTTTTTATTTTTGTCTTTTGCGCTTTTTTTGCTGTCAAACTGCATCGCATCGACAACGAGCTGCAGCAGTATTCAAGAACAAATAGGCCATTTGTCGCTCAGAATATTATATGCAGCGATACACCGAACCCTGCATGGGATATTCCTGTTTCGAGTGAGCGTACTGCCTTTGTAAATATTGTAACGCAGCAGCCCTTTCAATGGGTTGGCAAAGGGTTTCAAGCCTATGCCTTTGTCAGCCAAGATGGGGAGTATGTGATGAAGTTTTTCCAGCAGCAGCGTCTCAGAGACACCCCATTTCTTGAGCGGCCCTTCGCAACTCTTTTTAGTAGCAGTTTTCAGAATAAGGCAACGATGAAACATGAAAATCGGGATCGCATCTTTACGAGTTCTAAGCTTGCGTATGAAGAGCTCCAAAAAGAGACAGGAGTGCTCTTTGTGCATTTAAATAAGACAGTAAATCAGCTCAAAGGCATTAAACTGATTGACGCCCATGGCCAGTCTCATAGGGTGCGCGGCGATGATGTGAGTTTTTTGCTGCAGCTCAAGGCCGATTATGTGATTCCTACAATTGTGCAATGCATGAAAAGGGGACAAAAAGAACAAGCAAAGGCACGCCTCGATCAGATATTTGATCTTCTTCTATCGCTTGCGAAAAAAGGTGTTGTTGATTCAGATCAGGCGCTTGTTAGAAACAACAACATTGGCTTTGTAAAGGATCGAGCGCTCTACATTGACACAGGCAATCTGGTGAAAATGGAAGGTATCGATGTGTATGAACACATGAAATACGAATGTACCAAGCGATTAAAGCCGCTTTCTGATTGGCTATCGGTTGCATACCCGGAGCTTCATGTCTATTATGAGGAGCGCACGCACGCAATCCTGAAGGTTTTGGAGCAAGATGGCAATCCATAGTCGCCTTATTGGTGCTATTTTACTGATCACAGGAACCACAGTGGGTGCTGGCATACTTGCAATGCCTATAGCCATTGGAAGGGCGGGGTTTATCCCTTCGCTTTGTACGATGTGTTTTTGCTGGGTCTACCTTGCCTATGCGGCCTTTTGCATTCTTGAAGTGGCCTTAGCGCTTCCAGCAAAGAGTAATCTTATCTCCATGGCAACAGCGACGTGTGGCAGGTGGGGAAAGGCTATAAGTTGGGTTGCCTATCTTTTTTTGCTCTATGCATTAAATACGGCCTATATTGCCGTCTCGGCGAACATTTTTCAAAATATTATTCAAGCGGTAACAGGCTATGCGGCCTCGCAGATTTTATGTATTTTGCCGCTTTTGGTTATCTTTGGGCTACTTCTTCGTCAGGGGATGCATATTGTGGATGTGACGAATCGTATGTGCATGGTAGGACTTGGGCTAAGCTTTGTTTTTCTTGTCGTGTTTGCGATGACCCGCCTTGATGTATCCTATTTGACGGCTGTTAATTGGAGTGCAGCGCTGCCATCACTCTCTGTTGCGGTGACAGCATTTGGCTACCATATCATTATTCCAAGCTTAGTTACCTATTTGCATCGCAGCGTAAAGGAGCTGTCGATTGCTATTTGGATCGGCAGTTTGCTGCCGCTTGTGATCTATACTATCTGGCAGCTTGCTATTTTAGGCCTCGTCCCATTACAAGGGGAATCAAGTATAGAAGCGGCTTTTGCTGCTGGACACTCTGGAACAGATCTTCTGAAATCTATTTCCTCAAATCCACTCGTTACATACGTGGCAGAGGCTTTTGCCTTCTTTGTGATTATCACGTCCTTTCTTGGCGTTTCTATCAGCCTTTTTGACTTTTTGGCAGATGGCCTGAAAATTGAAAAGCGCGCAGGTGGCAAGTGGAAGCTCTTTTTCTTTACTTTTGTGCCGCCACTCTATTTTGCCCTTACCTATCCTCGTATTTTTTTTATTGCGCTCGAGTACGCTGGGGCTTACGGTGTGGTGATACTGCTCGCCATTGTGCCGGCATGTATGGTGTGGATGAAACGTTATGTGCTCCATCTCCCTTCTCCCTATACCGTGCCAGGAGGGAAATTGGGATTATTGGTGTTTCTCTTAATTTCGCTTAGTATTATGATTATGTAACGCTGCTCTCCAAAACTTGCTGCTCTGAAGTATATCCCTTGACGAAAAATTGTATAATTTGTACAATCTAAGATAAAGAGGAGGTGTGACCTATGACCTTAATCCCTGTATCTAAAGCTAGACAAGAAATGAAAGAACTCGTCAACCGTGTTGCTTATGGGAAAGAAAGAGTTTATTTTACGTCGTATAAAAAAAAATTAGTTGCCCTTGTTCCTATTGAAGATATTGAAGTGTTAGAAGCCATTGAAAATCATGACGATATGAGAGTAGCTAAAGAACGTATAGAAAAAGCAAAAAAAGAGGGTACGTTCACTACTGAGGAATTGAAAAAGCGGTTGGGATTAGATGTATAAAGTCAAGTATTCAAAATATATTGAAAAGGATTTGTCTAAACTTCCAAAAGTAGAAAGCAGAAAGATTTTGGCTAAAATAGATGAGTTAAAAGAAAATCCGCTGCCAGTTGGAGTGATTCCGTTGCACGGTGATTTAAAAGGTTTGTATCGTATCCGTTCTGGAAATTACCGTATTGTATACCAGATAGAGGATAGAGAATTATTTATTTTTATTGTCAGAATTGGGCATCGAAAAGATATATATGACTTAATTAGTAGATGCTAGTATGGAAAAAAGAAGAATACTTACAGCAGATCGCCCTACAGGCCTGCTGCATTTAGGGCATTATGTAGGCTCTATTCACAATCGGCTGCAGCTGCAACATGATCCGAACAATGAATGCTATTTTTTTATTGCGGATCTACACATGCTTACCACCAAAAAAGAAAAGGCCGATATCATTGGATCGCGTCAAGCGATCAGAGAGATGATGGTCGACTATCTCAGCTGTGGTCTTGATCCTCAAAAAATTACTATATATCTGCAGTCTGCAATTGAAGCTATTTATGAGTTAAACCTTATTTTTGAAATGCTCGTGAACGTCAATCGTCTGCAGGGGCTACCAAGCATTAAAGAGATGGCAAAAAATGCGCGCATGGACATAGAAACGATTCCTTTTGGACTTTTGGGATATCCCGTGCTCATGAGTGCCGACATTTTGCTTCCGCGAGCGCATGCGGTGCCTGTAGGGAAGGATAATGAGGCGCATATAGAACTTGCGCGTGATGTGGCCCGGCGCTTTAATCAGCTCTATGGTGAATTTTTCCCTCTTCCAGAGCTTATAGAGGCAGAAGTGCCTACCCTTATTGGCACTGATGGGCAGGGGAAGATGAGTAAATCTGCAGGCAACTGTATTTTCTTAACCGATGATGCCAAGACCGTAGAAAAAAAGGTTCGAGGAGCCTATACCGATCCCAATCGTATTCGTGCAGATATTCCAGGAACAGTTGAGGGCAATCCTGTGTTTGCCTATCTCGATGCTTTTGATAAAGATACTGCGGCAGTTGCCGCATTAAAAGCACGCTACAGACAGGGGACTGTCTCTGATGTAGAGGTTAAGGAGAGACTTATTTCTGTACTCAATGCATTTTTAGACCCAATACGCGAGCGGCGACGTGAATTTGAACTCGAGGAGGGTTTGGTAGAAGAAATCCTCTATGATGGCACCCTAAAGATGCAAGAGGTTGGACGAGAGGTCATCAAAGAGGTTAAAAGCCTGATGGGACTTTCTGGAACATGGAATAAGATTAGCCGCCTTGCACGTGAGCGAAAAGCCACGCTTGCAAAGCAGCCGCCGCTGTTGTAAAGGTATATAGTGGTCAGTTTCCCTACGGGAAAACCGACCACTAAAAATTGTGTACCAAATTCCGAGAAAACATTAGAAATTAATGTACATTATCTGTTAGAATCTTTATTAAATTAATAAATTTTTATATTAGGTATATTATTATGGCTATATCACGTTCTTTTCTAGATATTAACATGGGATCAACTCCTTTGGAACAAAACAATGAACTGCAAATACATGTTTGCAGCCTGAATATTGCAGCTCAAGAACAAGAAATTGCTTTAGTTGCCGAGGAGATTGAGGGCAGAGCTGTCCAGGAAACACAGTGTATGGTTTTTCGGGCACTTGGAGTGCAGCCAACACATACGCATCACGGTCATTCTTCATACGCGCACTACTCTTCTGCACAACTTGCAGCGATAGATACAAAAATGCGAGATGAGCTCGCTTCCATGCAGCAAAAACGTACGCATTATCGCCTTGAAGACAAAGCTCGTGGGGATAACACAGCTTTTGAAAATACTATGAAGGGGCTTCGTCGTCTTGAAGATAGCGGAGCTTTTGGAAATACGCCTCTTTCACTGGAAGGCCTGCCACAACTGAAAACGATCATGAATGGGCTTTCTCGCCTTGAAGATAGCGGAGCTTTTAGAAATACGCCTCTTCCATTGCGTGACCTGTCACAACTGCAAACGATAGATCTCTCCTCTACGAGGCATGAGCTTTCTCGTCTTGAAGACGTCGCTCATAGGACTAGCGCAGTTTTTGAAAATCTGATTCATGCGTTCAGCGTGCTGAACTTGACTCCTCCCCTGGATCACCCCCTGGCTCCGGTATCTCACCAACATATTAATAATTTTTTTGAAAATGCACAGGCTCTTATGAGGGGGCAAAGAGAAGGGATAAAAAAGATCATGCTTCAGGCGTGTGGTTTTTCTATTCCAAGCGAGTGTCATGAGCGAGACTGGGATGATGAATTTCTATCAATTATAATTACTGATCCGCTAAAAAGAGCCATATGGCAAGAGGCGTTTACGCTCTGTGATACCCTTATAGGTACACTGCAAGAGCGTTTGCTAGTATTATTGAATATTGGCAGCCTAAGTATGCAGAAGTTACAACAACAAGTTGGCCGGCAAATGCGTCAGTGGCAATGTTACATGAATAGACAGACAGAAATAACACAATATCACGAAGCCGTCAATACGCCAGCAAGAAGTGCTTTGTATCCTGGAGTCGCTCAGCAATGCACAGGAGTGCCTTTTTCTGAACTCTACTTAAATGGAGGAGTATGCCTAGGTGCTGTTTTGGATTACGCTACATGTAAGATTCAAAATCAAAATACTTGCGATGGTATCCAGCCATCTTCGAGAGCCCGTTTCTTCCAAGTGCTTCATAGCTTTAGAAACCATACGTTCAACACAAATCCGCCAACGCAAACTGAACTTGTAGCCTTAGGTATGCCGCCATCTGCCACTACCTCATCTAGTACCGCACAGACTGCTCCCAACACGTCGTCTTCAACGCTGCAACCTCTGTATAGTCGTTTTTATAATAGCGGCTCTAATGTGATGTTTCTTGATGAAATTGCTCTTAGAAGTACAGGTATTGTGTTGCAAACCCATACGTCTTTCAATCGCCAGCCTATCAATAGTTTTATTGAGGAGCTCGATCAATGGTCTACTGGGGGACATGTGTCGCTCCGTGTCGAACAAGAAGGTAGCAGTACAGGCCATGCATTATATTTGTGTTTTCAACCGGACGCGTATGAATTGCAAGATGTCAATACTCCAGGTTTTGTCTGGCATGCCGAGACTATAGATGATCTAAAAATGTGTTTTGCGCTCTGGCGTCTTCAAAACAGATCCTTTACGCATGTGACCCATATAACATCGATTTTACCTGCTTCTCAGGCATCTTCTGCTTGAACAGCAGGGACGTGCATAGGCATCAGGCTAAGTCCATGACTCTCATAGGCTATTACAATATTATTGTGATATTGCTACAATATGTATTGAACCTGTCGATAGAAGGAGTAAAATAATGTTCCGCTTAACAACAACCTATCAACCATGTGGTGATCAGCCTAAAGCTATCGAGAAGCTCGTAGCAGGGGTGCAGGCGGGCAAGAAAGCTCAGGTGCTTTTGGGTATTACAGGGTCAGGGAAGACCTTTACTATGGCCAATGTGATTGCACATCTGCAGCGGCCAACTCTTATCATCGCACATAATAAAACCCTTGCCGCACAGCTCTACCAGGAATTTAAGGGTTTTTTCCCCGATAATGCCGTTGAGTATTTCGTCTCCTACTATGACTACTACCAACCAGAGGCCTATATTGCGAGAAGCGATACCTATATTGAAAAAGACTTTGCTATCAATGACAAGATCGACAAAATGCGCCTTTCTGCAACGAGATCGCTCCTTGAGCGAAGGGATGTCATCATTGTTGCCTCGGTTTCCTGTATTTATGGTTTAGGCTCGCCTGAGTACTATCGTGAGATGAACCTGCAGCTCTCTCCTGGGCTGCATATTCCCAGAGATACTATTCTTTTGCGTCTTGTTGACATGCAGTATACGCGCAGTGACTATGATCTTACGCGAGGCACGTTTCGCTGCAAGGGCGATGTTGTGGACATATTTCCTGCATACGAAGATGATCTTGCTATACGTTGTGAATTTTTTGGCGATGAAATCGAGAGGCTCTCAGAATTTGATCCGCTCACAGGGAAAACAAAGCGAGTGATCGAGTCATTTACATTGTACGCAGGATCGCACTATGTAACGCCCCAAGACATACGTGAGCAGGCAATGGAGACAATTAAAGAAGAGCTGAAAGAGCGCATTGCCTTCTTTGATGCCCAGAACAAGTTTATTGAAAAGCAGCGCATTCAAGAACGTACGATGTATGATCTTGAGATGATCCGTGAAGTGGGATTTTGCAAGGGTATTGAAAATTACTCGCGCCATTTTAGCAAAAGACGTCCAGGAGATCCTCCTCCATGCCTCTTGGATTATTTCCCGCAGGATTTTCTCCTGTTTATCGATGAGTCGCATCAGACGCTGCCACAGATACGAGCCATGTATCATGGTGACAAGGCACGCAAAGCATCGTTGGTTGATTATGGGTTTCGTCTGCCCTCAGCCTATGACAACAGGCCTCTTAGTTTCGAAGAATTCTATACTCTTGTAAATGATGTGACCTATGTCTCTGCTACTCCTGGAGGATGGGAGATACAAGAGGCTCAAGGCGTGATTGTAGAGCAGATTATTCGCCCTACAGGCCTGCTTGATCCAGAGATTGATGTGCGGCCGGCATCTACACAAGTCGATGACTGCCTTGCTGAGATTCATGCGGAGACAAAAAAAGGCGGTAAGGTCTTGGTTACCACGCTGACAAAACGGCTCGCAGAGGAGCTTACGAAGTATCTTACAGAGCTTGGGCTCAAAGCACGCTACTTGCATTCTGATATCGATACGCTTGAGCGCGTGCAAATTATTCATGATTTACGAAGTGGCCTTTTCGACGTGCTTGTGGGCATTAATCTTCTTCGAGAGGGCCTGGATATTCCTGAGGTCTCTTTAGTTGCTATCCTGGATGCTGATAAGGAAGGGTTTTTACGAAGCGAAACTTCACTCATCCAGACTTGTGGGCGCGCTGCTCGCAATGTTGCTGGTCGCGTCGTTATGTATGCTGATAAGCGTACCAACGCCATTACCCATACCCTCGAAATCACGCAGAGAAGAAGGAAAACACAGCAATATTATAATATAAAACATAACATCACACCTAAATCTACTATTCGTGAAATTGCGCTTTTGCCTATGATGGAAGAGACCATTGAGCAGGCAAAGGTGGTAGCTCCAGAGTATCTTCCGAAACATGAAGAGGCAATGGCCCTATCTCTAGAGGAGCTCCAAGGGCTTGTAAAACACTATGAGCAAGAGATGAAGCAGGCAGCAAAAGAGCTTAAATTCGAAGAGGCAGCAAACGCGCGTGACCAGATGCGAAGGTATCAGGAGGGGATATTATTCTACGCCTCCCAAGCTAGCTTGGGAGGCGTAGAATTTTGACTTCAAAGCGATTTTGCAAGAGGCTCCGAAAAAAATGTTGGCAAACCCGAAACAGTGTGCTATCGTAGAGTGCGCAACCATCCAAGATGAGGATATGTTTATGTTTCGGGTAAAAATACTTCTACTTATATTTTTCTTTGCTTATGGCGGCGTGCATTCCCTGCATGCAAAACATGAGATGCCAAAGGTGACTGTACGCCCGGCCGGCTACCATTTTTCGACATCATATATCATCCATTCGTTATCACACACTGAAGTTCCACCACTTGAAGTACAGCTATGGATGGGCCGCAGCTCTTCTGTGGCATTTGGTCCTAAGCCAAATCACTCTGGTGATGTGGTGGCAGCCCCTTTTCGTGGCGAGCTATCATGTACAATTGATGGGAAAGAGGCAAATATAGAGTTTTGGCAAGCAAAACACAATAAATTAAAGATCCAAAAAAAACATATTGATGCAACTTCCATGTGGTATGCGCCCTTAGAGGCAATGGTGCGGAGTTTTTGGCGATATAAGGGAAAAGCGCCTTCGCGCTCACTGTTTCGTATTGAGCCAAGACCTACCTGTGAAATGCAGGCTACCTATTCCTTAGATCCGACGTCTAGCGCCTCATCCTATCCTGCAATACATGTGCATATCACCATCACCTCGGCTCATGGCAAACCTACTATTACTGCAACCTTTTATCCACACAAGAACCAATCGGGGAGCCACCCGCAATCAAGGCTACAATACGTGGCAACAAAGCATGGGATCCGAGAGGTAATAAGAAAGCATATCGATAAGCGCCATCAAGGTTGGTGCGGCCCCGTAAAAAGAGCTGCAGAAAAAAGCCTAAAGCAGTATTTTGCGTTTAAGAAGATGATACCATGTACGCCTTTCCCTGACGGAAAGCATGAGTAATGTAAAGTCTAATGAACTGGCAGCTCCGCCACGGTAGTGGCATACGCATCAGGCTAAGGCCCTATGGTGTCAGTTTAAAGAAACTTGTAACCAATCGGAACCGAGCCACGGTAGTGGCGAAATTTGCGGCTCTAGCCCCGCGTGACCGAGGGCGTGCGCCATGCGCACGACCGAGGGAACGTGGGGTTTATGAAGCATAATAAACATAGAGCTGCGGTAGCAGCGACACAGAAATGTGTCTACAACAACAATATGAGTTTCGCTGCTACCGCAGCTCTATGTTTATTTCATGCATCTGTAACCCCACGTTCCGCCGGCCGTAGCGCGAGCGCGCTACGGCCGTGCTCCACGCGGGGCTAATGAATTCCACCGCTGCCGCGGTGGGGTCCATATCAACTAGAAGCATAACTTGTAATCCAACTTACAAGTTAAACGCCATGTGCACTTTTCCTTAAGGAAAAGTGCACATGGCGTACGTTAAAAAATAAAAAGTAATGAGGTTTTTATGGATATTAGCAGTCAGAGTCAGAATGCTTTTGCGGATGCGGTAGGTCAGTACGTATTTGAGCGAGGATATGCATCGCAACCTCTTGAGTCACTCAGAATCACCCAATTAGCACGCCAGCATTTGCGTAACCTAAATGGCTCTCAAGTGAATGACTCTCAAGTGCAGGATATAACAGATCGCGTTATCAGACGTTTCAGTCCATACACTGGTTACAATCGTCCCGATGCAATGGCAGACGCCGCTTGGGAGGCTTTACGAGGATTCCCCCCGCAACAACAACAGCCGTTCCAACCACTTCAACTGCCACCCCTAATACCAAACCTTCCTCCACGGCCGCTACTAACCCCACAGTCGTTATCCTCTCTACTTGCCTCTATATCATCCTTTTCTCCACTGCCGCCACCAACCCAGCAGCAGTCGTCATCCTCTGTACTTGCCTCTATACCATCCTTGTCTCCGCTGCTAACACCGTTCCCAATATTACCTTTCTTTTCTAGTTCATCTGCCCCTTTCTCACCATCTTCCATATCAATATCTCAAGCTTCATCTTCTATGCTTACCTCTCCCTCATCTATATCTTCTTCTATTTCAGCCCCGATATCTTCAAATCTCCCAACCCCTAACCTATCTGCATCAGCGCCTTCTCAGTCAATACCTCTTTATCCTGCACGAATACCAGTGATCAGAGTTATACACCGATTCGCGAATATGGTGAGGCTACGTATTCCACAAAATGGGCCTGTTAACGTACGAGCTACTCTTTCAGCTGCAATTTTAAGAGCGCAGCAGGGAAACAGAGTCATTTCAGAAGAAGAATATTGGAGATTAGAAGCGGAGGGGAAAGTGCCTCTTATACAATTCGATAATGGGACGTTTCGCATTTTTCTCCCTAAAGCTATGCTCCCTACCCCACATGATTCGAATCTTGACTTACAAGATACCTATAACATACACATACAAAGGCAAGGGCAAATAACCCAGACTATTCCATGCCACCTCTTTGGACACGTTGGGGCTTATCCAGCTGATGAGGTAGAACACTATATGTACCAGCTTGGCACCAATCTTTCTATACCTGAACTCGAATCTCTCACAACCGAATCTGCTCAAAGCGAACAGCTTGTTCAGCGTCTCCCAAATACTTCAATACCAGATTTCCCACAAGGGGAAAATGGTTTGACCGAAATAGGCAGACAAATAGTATCAATACTTCGAAGTCATAGGCTACTGAGAGATAGCGGCCCCTTCACGAACGTCGTTTGCTTTACTCTGGTGGATAGTACACATATACGGTTGCGGCTAGGTCAGGGGGTTGACCCATTCAACTATCTGATGTACTTAGTAGGAGCCACTGCTGTTTTACCAAATAACAGCACTACATCGGTGCGTATTTCAGTTGTATTACGACCGACGGTTCAGGAAAATAATAATTCTATAACTTTAGAAATCAATCAAGCTCTTCTAACTGGGATAGGGCGAATGCCCTTGGCCGTTGACCATCCACCTGATTACTGCTTATAATCCAACTTAC
>JABDDE010000010.1:12388-46028 GCA_013287775.1 Chlamydiota bacterium | reverse complement strand
AATTTCTTTAAGTTGACACCATTGGGGCTACGCCCTGGGAAACCAGGGTGGGGGAAGCCATAGATTGGCAGGAAACCAGTCTATAGCCCTGGTAAAGGCCCGTAGGGCCGAAATATGTATAGCCCAGGGTGCAGGAGCCCCGGAGGGGCGACTAAACCCTGGGTGGCCAGGCCGAAGGCCTGGCCAAAAAACAAATAATAGAGGCCTGAAAGGCCGACACAAAGAAACCAGCCTGATACAGTCATTAACCAATATACTGATCAATAAAATTTTTCTTTTAATTTAATATCTATTTGTTAAAATGAAATTAAAATATATGTATATATCATGACAGTTACTCCAGGCTCTTCATTATCGGCACCTTTGCCTTCGCAGCCCTCTCAGCCATCGCAGCGCGTTTCAAGAAAAAGGCGTGAAAGACCTGAGTCCGAAGTGTCTGCAGCGAAACAGAGGCGAATACAGGGGGCAATTTCGGCATCCACAACACCACTGCCGGCGCAAACCCCGCCACCACGAAGGTTTCTTATCCCGCGGCGCACACAATCTCAGAGCGAACAGCAAAGACGGCAGAATTTACTTACGCAGCAGCAGACCCAGTCAGTACTTGGAAGGCATGGCCGCGAAACAGAAGAGGCAGAGGTACGTGTAGTGCGCCACTGGTCGCCAGCAGAACAAGATGTTTTACAACGCTTGCGCCTACTTCAGGGAAGGGAACAAGAATGTCGTGACATACTATCTCAGTGCAGCACGCAAAATAGATCTCCCTCAGCTACCGAGACTGCCACACTGCGCGAATATTATCAAATGATACAAGCATTTATAACGGCGCGCACGAACGTGTCAGAAGCTCGATATCAAGCACTGGTTGAGCAGTTTATAACAACAAATAATAATGCAGCTACAGCACGCACATTTTGTGGACATCTCGCTCTCTCTGTAGGCCTCGTACGGGCTATCCAAAACAATGATCCAACCAGTTATTGTGAGACATTGCTCAAATGCGATCGTGTAACCTTGGACGTTGTATATAAAGGATACGTGGCAAGCTCAGGACGTGAGTACAGATTTTCAGATCTTAATAGATTAATAGCAATAAAACAAACCCTCACATCTAATAATAACCAAGAAGAGCGTAATCTCTTACTTCGCAATTTCGTTCGTCCACTTTCTCAAGCCGATGCAATAGCAGTCGTTCAGGCACTGGAAAGAGACGACGCTATCCTAACTAACGCATCTCTCTGCAATGATATTCGTGATCTACGCTTGCAGGTACAATTTAACTCTATTATTCGCGATGAGGATCTTAGAAGGTATTATGCATTTGCGCACACTCATCCAACAGAGTGGCATCGCTATATGCAATGGGAAATCGACGACGACAACCCCTATTTCGGAAATCTCCATGATTTATATCAAAAGCTCGTAGCAATGCAGCAAGCCATGAATACCAATACTCCAGCCGACTTCGAGCATTTTCTCTTGACACATTATCCTGACTGCCTTATACCAACTAGACTCTTGAGTGAGACTACTATAAGCGACTTTAGAACCATCCTCAGCTCGAGAGAATCTATCCCTGCAAATATGTTCCAGATACTTAAAAATCATGAAATACGTCTTCTTACAAAAGCAGCCATACAAGAGCTCGGTCAAGGCCGCTATGCTGCTTTCATTGCTTTATGTGCGCAAGAGACGCCTCAAGAAATGCGACGCTGTATTAGTGAACTCTCTCAGAGCACAACTAATCTACCCCCAAATACGCCTGAAAGGGCATCTACACTCATAAATTGCGAGCTTGCGCACCGCTGGATACAAAACATAGAAATGCTGACAAATGCCTTTTCCTCAAATTCTCTCCAGATACTCGTCAATACACCCATTGTGCATCCAGAGTGTTTGGGGCTTGCGCTCGCTGTAGCATCCCCACGGCCATTTTCGTTAGAACAGCAATTGGCTTGCGCGCTCCTAAAACTCCAATGGCTTGAAAGACAAAGCAGCCGAAGCGGAGCTGATATACTGCAGCTAATGCGTGAACTTGAAACACTAGAAGGACAAATGGGCTGCGCAAGATATCAAAACTTGGAAGGTGTCGCACAGATAGATATGCGCACGTTTATGAATGAAGTAACTTTAAAACTACAACATATAAGACAAATGAACGAATTTAAAATACTTGATAGTGAGTTTACAAATCTTCGCAAACGCGGTCCTGTTACTCTTCAAGCAAGCCAAACCTATCTACAACAAAAAAATACGCGCCTTCTATCGTTAAACACCCCAACATTTCGAAGAATGGTAACAGAGTTTCAATCCACTGCTATGGGTGCCGAATTACGTGACATACACAACAGGCTCGAGGCACTGTCACTACTCAACCAACTTCAAGATCTCGAAACCTCATATGCATCAAAACCTTCCCATACTGCTGAGGAAATAGCTGAATACCATCGCAAGCATGCCCAATATATGACTGCCCTTCTCAATATACCCTCCTCAACCCAGCAGCGGCAAGAGCTGTACGCGATATATGACCTACAACGCCCTGACTCCGCCAATTTTCATGAAAGGCTTGAAAGAGAAATCAATTATCTCGTCCTTCTCCGCGCACACAGCGACCATCAGAATAGGCCTGCCAATGACCCTGAAAGAAGAGTAAACTTTGAGGCGCTCCAAGAAACGATTCCAGATCAGGCCGTCATCTCTTCATTATTCGCGGAAAATCGTTCTTTGTGGACAGTACATGCTCGGGCCCGCATTGAATACCTCGCAGGCAAGCCACCCACTGCGACCACACTCTCAGAAATATTAAATCTCATGTGTCAAATGACTGATGATGAAAGAGTCAGCATTACATTGTCATCAGATGTTAGGCACAAATTAGAAAAATTTCTAATATTAGAGCATCTCTATCGTGTGGAGCAGCGGTATCCACTTGCTCTGCGCTCTACAGATGCTGTAAAAAGAGAAGAGTATTATACACAGCGTGCTCTATTCTTGAATAAGCTACCATCCGCAAAAGCAATATATACTGAAATGTGCGCCTATTTTCCAGATAGAGAGAGATTCCTTACCAATATGCATACTACTGCTCATACAAAAGCAGCTATACAAGAGCTCGGTGAGGGCAACCATGCTGCTTTCGTTGCTTTATGTGCACAAGAGACGCCTCAAGAAGTGCGACGCCGTATCGATGAGATATCACAACCCACGAATACTCTGCCGCAAACCACTGCAGGGAGGGCCAGAACTCTCAGAAATTGTGAGCTCGCTCGCAGCTGGGTACAAAACATAGAAACGCTGACAAGCGCCTTTTCCTCAAATTCTCTTGGGGCACTCATCAACACACCCATTGTGCATCCAGAATGCTTGGGGTTCGCGCTCGCTATAGCATCCCCACGGCCATTTTCGTTAGAACAGCAATATTGCTGTGCGCTCCTGAAACTCCAATGGTTTGAAAGGCAAATTTACAGAAGTGACGAGGATATACTGCGACTTATGCATGAACTTAAAACACTGGAAGAACAAATGGGCTGCGCAAGGTATCAAGACATGAAAGGTATCGCACAGATAGGCGTGCGCGCTTTTATGGAAGAAGTAACTACAAGACTACAACATATCCAGCAAATGAGTGATATTCAAACAGAACAAGTTCCCCCATCAACCTCTGCACCTTCATCTTCTTCTACAGTGCCCCCAGCCACCAGTATTACCAAATCCTCAGCTCTTACGCTATTTACACAAACAGCTGCGCAAAAACCACTGACAACCCATTTTCGAGATATCCAAAATGCCATGCAACAGGCAATAGAGAGCGGCAACTCTTGTGCAGAGCTTCTGCAAGCCTGGAAGACTACTTCCGGACATGACACGCCACGCTCTATTCGTTTTTTCTTTGCCCTTTATTGTCATGATTTGACAGCTGCGAATGTGACGAATAAAACCAGCAAAATGGCCACCATGATTCAAGACTTCGTTCGGGAGCTTAACCTCACACAAAATGGCCCCATGCATGCCCTTATGCTGCAAATTCATGCCGCAATGCAAGAGACACAAAGCCTGCCTCATGCCGAATTTTTCTGTCTTAAACTTATGGGTCGTCTTGCTCGCGGAGCAGAAAGTGCGGCCGATATTCAAACTCATCTTGCCAGATTTTTATTCCTCTTTGATCACAAACGAAATGAACTGCAGGCCACTCTTAATACAGCAATTTCAGGCAGCACAACTATGCCCTTTGTGGAACTCTTGGATAGTATGCAGTTTATAACACGAACCACTATGACTGCGCTCAGAAACACTATGCACCCAGAGGCGCCTCATCCTAATGTCCTAGAAAATCCAATGCGTATTTTTGAAAATAGGTATGCAGATCAAGTTGCCAAGCTTCTTATTCGTCCTGGCGGCTCCCTTAATCGCGCCCTTATACAAGATGCAGAGCTCTGTCTCATCCCTCCAGAAACTCCCTCGTCGCATCGCTCTGACTTCGATACCTACATGGCAAATGTTCTTATGAAATTCCGTATTGATGATCCCCAAAACACCCTCAATCGAATTTTTGCACGATTAGATACATTTCCGCTCTCATCTACTGGAGAAAAAATCATACGTATCCATCTTGGGCTTTCAGAAACAACACCGATCACAAGAGCAGATGTGCAAAAGGTCCGCCTTGCAACCGTTCTTGCCCGCTGGAGACAACAAGGATCAGGGACTTGTCACACATATTCATTAAGCATACGACAGCGTCTGTCCGCCCTCCATCTTGTCGTTGACCAGCAGCGAGAGCTTCTTGAAACGGGGAGTATTTCCTATGAAATTCAAGGACGACAAAGGAGCTTTCCAGGAATCCCTCATTCTTTCCGATACCTCCTGATACAACCAATCGTACAAACAAGCAGTACTACTGCTGGGAACATACGGCAAAATCTCTTTCTCCTGCCACATGTAGAGCGAGCGTGCAGACTCTTTAAAAGCCCTCTAGAGGGAGAGGCTGCATTTATATCTCGGTTAGAAGCAGCGATTTCAATAGCACAAGATACCGCAAACACCTCAAACACAAAGCTCACATTATGGGCTATTTTTAACCTACTCATGCCCGCTGCTCAACGAACACCCAGAAATGAGGAGGTGTTCCAACAAGCTTGTGATCTTATTGCAGCAGAAAATGAAATGCCCCTTGCTCGTACCCTGGATAATGCGATTATGGAACTCGCGATTCCGCCATTTGAGGAAAACTTCGATTCCAGTACCCACAGTGCCTATCGTCGGTTTTTTTGCTCTCTTTTATTAACATTTAAATCCTATGCCTTGCGCTTCTCGACATTACCCTCCACACTCGCTGCCATTACACATATTACCGACGATCCAACCAGGGAGGCCCTTCTCTCATCCCCGATACCATTCTCTCTACTTGCTCAATTTCGTTTATTAACAGAGATTAATCGAAATGATCCCTCCGCTACTGATCCTTCTTATCAATTGTATGTTCATGAAGGCCCTGATCTCATTAGAGTAACGCAGGAGAATTTTGCAGAGAAGTTAAGAAATCTTTTTCATGATATTGCCAATACCATGGGTGATACAGCATTCGCAAACCTATTAGCTGCCCCAGAAACGGTGACTCCAACAGGTATGCAACAAGAAATGCAAAAGTTCTTTCACATAGACTCCTCACCCGTTGTCTCCCCTTGGAATTTTATCTTGAAGAGAATTGACAATCCTATTTTTTGCCAAGTGGTACGACCGGAAGAAGACGAATACCTCTTTCTAAAAAAGGTCGGGCCACAAACAGTAATATGCAATATTCTACAACAAGCCAAATCCATACGAGATATGCAAGTTACGTGGGCTCAACAACAAGGAATATCTGAAAATTTTCAACCAGAAATCCTTGTTCCCATGTTTTACTCTCCCCTCACCTCTAAAGACACCCCTACAGAATCCCCTGGGCATGCCTATCTTTTTACTGCGCACCGTATTCCCTCTGCCATTCCTCATGATATTCTTGACTTCGACAAATGGACTTTGGAAAGAACCCGGGAGCTTCAGAGACTGCCTTTAAGTGGATATGGTAATACAAAAAATGCCATACAACAATGGGCACGAAATTATATAACGGGAGTACCTGATGCAATCAGACAAGAAACAGAACGAACGATCGAACATCCTCCTAATACCATCACCACTCTCTATGAATATATACAGCACGTCCAGAGCACCGTACAAAAAGCTCTCTATGATGCACGTATGGCATATAGTAATACTGATGAAAAGAAGAGATTTAATAGGTTAGAAATTGTATGTATGCAAGCATTACACAGAGATCATCCCGATCTTACAAACAATGTGCTCATACGCTACGCTGACACAAATTATGAAACACGAGTCGGAAATAGATCAGTCCCCCAAGACTTCTGCTTTCTCCTCTCTGTTTCAGGAAAATGGCAACACATCATGCTCAGCCGGGACGAATTATGGTCGGATGCTACTATGGAAGACGTACCATCTATAGCCGGAATTAACACCCTTGCAATCGCTCCACTTCGCGCTCCTATCTTACAAAACCGGCTTATGCATGTGAAAAATGAAATATACCACGAAATAAACGAACTCAAAAGTACATTTACTCTTTCATGGAACACCTTCGTAGAAGAATTCGACAATATACCAGATTCTGAAAAAGATGACCTTCGAGAGCTTCTTTCACTCCCACTCCCACACTTAAAATTACAACTCCAGGAACTTTCCACTGCCACAACGTATTCCCCTGCTTTCAGAAGATGCCTCGACCACCTTTCAACCCTTATTCGACACAAAAAACGTTATGAGGACCGAGTACAAGAAATACGTACCGCTCAGGGAGTCACTCGTGAGGAGTCTTTAGTTGTTACCTGTGTAGAAGCCCCAGAGCGCCACATCTCTCATATCAATGAAGCATTTTTTACTACCGACCATTCCCAATTTCTCACCTCGCTCAGGCAAGAACTACAAGAAGAAAGAACACTTCCACCTTTGCTGTGATGACGCCCTGAGAAAGGCGTCTTTGCGTAAAAAAATGCTTCACAATTATCTACGAATAGGAAATAATGAGGGGAATATTTTTTATTGGTCAGCCGCTCCTTACGGAGCGACTGACCAATACAATGCAACACAAGGGTCCATCTATGCGTCCACTTCCTATTGGTATTGATGATTTTGAAAAAATTATATCTCAAAATTATCACTATGTAGATAAAAGCTTGTTTATTAAAGAACTCCTTGACTATGCAGCAGGAGTCACACTTATTCCTAGGCCACGGCGGTTTGGGAAAACACTCAACCTTTCAATGTTAAAATATTTTTTTGAAAAGACAGCCATATCTCGCGCCTCTCTCTTTGATGGGCTCAACATTGCAAAGCATCCTGAATACATGAAGCATCAAGGCCAATATCCTGTTATCTTCCTTACGTTTAAATTTATTGAGGGAGAGACGTGGGAGATGTGTTTTGAAAAGATGAAGAGACTCATAGCTAATGAATTCGAGCGTCATGCATATCTTCTAGAAAGTGTTGCTTTAAGCCCCTTTAGAAAAAAAGAATTTCAAAAAATCATCGAACTCTCTGCCTCAGACACAGCATACGAAGTAAGCTTAAAAGATCTAACAATGTATCTTGCAAAGCATCATAATCAAAAGCCTATTGTTTTGCTCGATGAATATGATGTACCTATGCAAAACGGTTTTAAAAATAACTATTACAATAAAGCCGCACAATTTATGCGCTTATTCATCGGTGATGGGTTAAAGGGAAATGACTATCTGAATTTTGGAGTCATTACTGGATGCATGCGTATTAGTAAGGAAAGTATTTTTACAGGGCTCAACAATCCTGATGTATGTACCATACTTGGCGACGCATATTCCGATAAATTCGGCTTATTAGAGAGCGAAGTAAAATCACTCTTAAAAGAGTGTGGAATTGAAACATGTCAACAGACATGTATGGAAGAAATTCGGGCATGGTATAATGGCTTTTCAAGCGGTCATCATACCATTTACAATCCGTGGTCCATTATTAACTTTATAAATAAAAAATGCGAATTTAATTCCTATTGGGTAAACTCGAGCAGTAACGACATTATTAAAAAACTTATCAAAAATAGCGATGAAGAGGTGAAAGAAGAGATTGCTCAATTACTCCAAGGAAAAACCATTTGCAAGCGGGTAGATGAAAACATCGTCTTTGCCGACCTAGATGAGGGGCAACAAACCGCACTATGGAATTTCTTATTATTCAGTGGCTATCTTTCCTTCAAAAATTTACGCCTTGATGGTACCCATCGCGTTGCCGATTTATTCATCCCCAACAAAGAAATTGTATCTATCTACGAATCAACTATATTGGGTTGGTTTTCAAATAAAGAGATTAGATACAACACTATGCTGCAATACCTTGTTGATGGTAATATTACCGAATTCACAAAACTGTTTGAAAAATTCGTCATTATAAGTTTTGGTTATTTTGATGTTGGGAATCAGGAAGCAGAAAACTTCTATCATGCTTTTGTGCTTGGCATACTTGCAACTCTTGCCACCACGCATTTCATTACGTCAAATCGAGAAAGTGGCCTTGGACGCTATGATGTAAAGATAGCACCGCATGATAAAACGAAACCTGCAATTATTATAGAATTTAAGAAGGTTGAGCCTGATGAACATGAAACCCTCGAAAGTGCAGCAGCAAGCGCCTTACAACAAATTACAAATAAACGGTATGCTATCGAGCTAGAACATATTGGCTATACCCATATTATACCACTGGCCATTGTCTTCAAGGGGAAACAGGTGTTGGTTCGTCGTGGTCTATAGAAATGCAACTTCTTAAAAATATATTAAATAAAAAGCATATATGCTATGATATTTAAAAAAAATAGCAACATCATTACTCACCAATGCCAGACATTATTATCAAAACACATAAGCTAATGCGACAATATCGCACATCCAAGAAGGCCGAGGGTGTATTGGCAGCATTGAAACAGCTTTTCTATAACAATGTCGAAATCAAACATGCTCTCTTGCCCCTTGATCTCGAAATAACAAGTGGAGAAATTGTAGGATTAGTCGGTGCCAATGGTGCTGGGAAAACCACATTATTGAAGCTCTTGGCTGGACTCATCTATCCTACTTCTGGCAGCGCACAGGTTCTCGGCTACACTCCTTGGGAGCGTAAAAACCCATTTTTGCAACAAATCAGTTTGCTGCTAGGACAGAAAAACCAGCTCTGGTGGGATATCCCAGCAATTGACAGTTTTCAGCTCCTCATAACCATCTACGATCTCGATAAAAAGGCGGTTAAGCAGCGCATTGAAGAGTTAGCCTCACGACTCGACTGCCATCATGTGCTGCATGTGCCACTACGCCGCCTAAGTCTCGGCGAGCGTATGAAAATGGAGCTCATCGGCGCGCTCCTTCACTCACCTAAAGTGCTCTTTCTCGATGAACCCACAATTGGCCTAGACGTTGTTGCGCAAAACAACATTAGGCAGTTTATTTTAGAAGAACTCAAGGGGCGCGGTGTGACAGTCATTCTCACAAGCCACTATATGGATGACATTGCTCAGCTTGCTGATCGACTGCTTCTTATGAGCCATGGCGCAATCGTCTATGATGGCAACGTAAAACAATTTATTACACAGAGCCACATGATGAGCAAACACCTCATTGTGGACTTTATAGAACCCGTAAAACAAGATATTACATTGCATAATGGCTCAAAAATAGCAGCAGGTGCCTTGACCTATGAACAGGACTTAAATATAAGCGAACTGATGCATATTCTCCAATCACTCACTGAGAAGACCTCTATTCGTGATATAAAAATTGAAGAACCCGATTTTGAAGATGTCATACATAAATTTTTTGAAAAAGAGTCTCGCCTACATCAAGCTCGGCATCATCACTAAGGCGCAATATCGCATCAATTTACTTGTGGGGGTGCTTGCTCTGCCTGCAATTGGTTTTGGTGTGGAGTGTGCTGTGTGGCTTGGGATTTTTGAGGCCTCGGGACAACAGAGTATTGGAGGTTTTACTGCCACGCAATATATTACGTATTTGCTATGGCTACTGCTCCAGCTCGGATCTGCTAACTGGCGCTTTGAGCGTGCTATGATTGGGGAGATCAACTCAGGTGCGGTCAATGCGACACTTGTTCGTCCAACATCATTTTTTGACTACCATCTAGGACAGCTCTTGGGACACAAGCTAATGACAGTGATACTCATGTTACCCGTAATGCTCCTCATCGCTTGGAAGTGGGATCTTCCACTGCATGTAGAAAGACTTGGCCCTGCTATTTTACTTGGTTTTTACTATCTCATCATGATCCATACTGTAAACTTTGCCGTCTGTAGCATGGCCTTTTTCTTTGATCATGTCTACAGCCTTAATACCACCAAAAACATGATTATTTGGTTTCTGGTCGGCGAACTCCTCCCTCTCGATTTACTCCCCTCACCACTCTGTGAGTGGGTAACTGCTCTCCCCTTTAGCGCAGGTGTTTATATACCTGCAGCCTATATTTCTGGCCGAATTTCGACAGAAGCTTTTCTGCATGGCTTCATAAGCGTAACAATGGGTCTTATTGTCTTCGCAAGTCTCGGACGACTCATCTGGCGACGAGGGCTACGAGTCTATAATGGTACAGGAGCATGAAAACAAGACTACATTCCTTTGTCAAGGCATTGCGCCTTGAATGGATATTTTTTACATTGAGTGCGATTACAGACTTGGGCATGCGCTTTAATCTACTCCTGCAGTTTATGAATGATATTCTGTGGTATAGTGTACAGATCGCTCTTTTTGAGGCGCTCTATTTGCATGTTGATGCGCTTGGGGGCTGGAGCCTCGCTGATATGCGCGTCTTCCTTGGCGTGATCTTTTTTGTCGACGGATTGCAAATGGTCTTCTTTGAACACAATTTCAACGTACTCCGAGAACAAGTCTCTCAAGGGGATATGGAGCTCATGCTATTAAAACCAGTGAGCACGCAGCAACTTATGACCACGCGGCGCCTGCAGTGCGGTTATTTGCTTAACGTTATCTTTGCTGTAGCATGGCTGAGCTGGAGTCTCCCTATGCTGCCTGGAGGCTTTTCCCTAAGCATGTTGGCTACACTTGTGCTTGTTGTGCCGGCGGGACTTGCAATATTCTATGCAATCCGACTGCTGTTCAGTATTCCAACACTCATTATATCGAATTCAGAGCATATTGGTGAAATCTCTATGTCATTCTTTAGGCTAGGCTTTCGGCCTGATCGCCTCTATGGTCCTGGACTGCGCTATTTGATTTTGATCGTTATTCCAGTGGGGATGATTGCCAGTGTTCCAGCGCGACTGCTTATCGAGCCATTCGATGTGTGGCTGCTGGCTGGTTTGCTTGGTATGTCTGGACTCTTTCTCTTCATCACTAACCGTTTGTGGCATTGGTCTATCAAGCGCTATTGTTCAGCGTAAGTCAGAAATATTGCTTCACAATTATCTACAAATAGGAAATAATGATTGAGTCAAACACAAATGGGTGTCGCTGCTACCGCAGCTCTATTGTATTTCATGCATCTGTAACCCCACGTTCCGCCGGCCGTAGCGCGAGCGCTACGGCCGTGCTCCACGCGGGGCTAATGAATTCCACCGCTACCGCGGTGGGGTCCATATCAACTAGAAGCATGATATGTTATGTGTTTTCCTTAAGTTAACACCATTGAGCTTCTTTAGTGCTTCTTATCAGCCCATAATAATCTCTTAGCACTCTCTCAATCTCTTTGTCCAGGCCTTCCCCACCAACACTCCAAGCACCCCACACGCCTCTGACAAGCTCTCTCTGTAAGCTCTCTCCTGTGGCTCTCCCTGTAAAAAAAAGCCCCCACAACTTGTAACTACTCTAACCTTGCGACAGCTACGAGGGGTCGTAGAATGACTTAACCTCGGCCTGGCCAACTCGTGGGGCTCTTTTCCGCTTCTGAGGCGTGTTATTGTTCTCTTTCGGCTCGTCTTTCTCCGCTTGTTTTTCTTTTACATTTGCTTTTGAATCTTCTTTCGAGCTCTCCTGCGTGCCCTCTTTTGAAGCTTCCTTTTCACGATCTGTAAAGACAAGCTTGTCCTCTTTGAGTGTCACATCGGATGTCCAACTTTGATCAGGACGGTGCAAGAGTAGCTCTGACAGCGGATCCTCAATATACTGCTCAATAGTACGCCTGAGTGGACGCGCTCCCATCTCCGGCTGAAAACCTTTATCAACAAGAAAGTCTTTTGCTTCTTGCACAAGATGGAAGTAGATCTCCTTCTTCACAAGTCTATCTTGCAGCTTCTTGATTTCAATATTCACAATCTGGCGTAGCGCCTCTTTAGCAAGCGGCTGGAAGATTACCACATCATTCAAGCGGTTGAGAAACTCAGGCTTAAAGCTCTTCTTCATCGCCCCCTCAATTTTTTCCTTGATAGTATTGTAATCGGGCATGCCTTCGCGTGCAGAGAAGCCTATTTCGGTGCTCTTACGAATAAGGTCGGCGCCTATGTTAGAGGTCATGATAACAATAGTATTTCTAAAGTCCACTTTCCTCCCATACGCATCGGTAAGCCTGCCTTCTTCTAAAATTTGCAACAAAATGTCCATCACATCGGGGTGTGCTTTTTCGATTTCATCAAAGAGTACAACACAGTACGGCCTTTGACGGACGCGCTCAGTAAGCTGACCACCCTCTTCATAGCCCACATATCCTGGAGGAGAGCCCATAATACGACTGACGGCATATTTTTCCATGTACTCAGACATGTCGAGCTGAATGAGCGCATCTTCGCCACCAAACATCTCAGTTGCTAACAGTTTAGCAAGGTGGGTTTTTCCTACCCCTGTCGGGCCGCAGAATAAAAAGGCGCCAATAGGACGCTTAGGATCTTTAATGTCAGCACGGCTACGCCTGATGGCGCGTGACACGGTACTTACAGCCACATCTTGGCCAATAATCGATGCCTTTAAGGTCTCTTCAAGCTTTAAAATTTTTTGCGTCTCACCTTCGGTAAGTCGTATGATCGGCACCCCGGTTTGCTTGGAGACCACAGTTGCAATTTCCTCTTCATCGACGCTCACCTCATGCTCTTCTTTATTCGATTCCCATTCGGTGCGAATTTGCGTCAGCTTTTCACGAAGGGATTTTTCCATATCGCGAAGCTTGGCAGCTTTTTCATACTCTTGCTTGGCAATAGCCTCTTCTTTTGCAAGTCTGAGCTCCTCGATTTCTACCTCGCTCTTGGTAATATCCACAGGCTGATTCATCATGGCAATACGCATCATAGAGCCGGCCTCATCGAGAAGATCTATCGCCTTGTCTGGCAAAAAGCGTCCATGCACATACCTGTCTGAGAGCACCGCAGCCGCCATAAGTGCATTCGGCGTATAGCGACAGCGATGATGCTCTTCATACTTGGTTTTCAAGCCTTGCAAAATTTCTATCGTCTCAGAAACTGAATTTGGCTGCACAATTATTTTTTGGAATCTGCGCTCGAGTGCTGGGTCTTTTTCGATATGTTTTCGGTATTCATCGATAGTGGTTGCGCCTATGCACTGCATCTCTCCTCGAGAGAGTGCTGGCTTCAAGATATTGGAAGCATCGATTGCCCCTTCCGCAGCGCCTGCGCCCACAATGGTATGTAGTTCATCGATAAAGAGAATAACGTTACCAGCTTTGCGGATCTCATCCATAGCTGCTTTAATACGCTCTTCAAACTGTCCTCGGTATTTGGTGCCTGCTATCATGAGTGCAAGATCAAGCGTAATGAGTTTTTTCTTTCTGAGCGAATCGGGCACTTCACCGCGCACGATAGCTTGAGCAAGCCCTTCCACAATAGCTGTTTTTCCGACACCTGCCTCACCAACCAGTACAGGGTTATTTTTTCGGCGTCGGCAGAGAATAAGAATGAGGCGCTCGACTTCATCTTTACGCCCGATAACAGGGTCGAGCTTGCCCTCTCGGCACATCTCAGTCAAATCTTGACCATAGGCACGCAGCGCTGCAAGCTTCTCTTGGGAGCCTGGCTGTGATGTAAAGCTCTTTTCATACGTTTTATTGGTTCCAGGAATAGCTGTACTTGCCGCTGTAGAGGCACCGATTGCTGAAGGTGGTAGCTGTAAGTTAAATGATTCAAGCTCTTTAAGTATTTCCTTGCGTACCTCTTTCAGGTTCACATTCATGTGCTCAAGCACTTGTGCAGCCACTCCATCGGATTGACGCAGCAGACCTAAAAGCAAGTGTTCGGTTCCGACATAGTTATGATTCAAGTTCATGGCTTCTTCGTTAGCGTATTCGATAACTTTTTTCACCTTGCCTGTGAGTGCAGGATCGCCATACACCTGTAGTTCAGGCCCAAAGCCAACCGTCTTTTCCACTTCTCCTCGAAGCGTCTCATAATCGACATGCATGTTGCGTAGCACATTGACAGCAATGCCCTGGCCCAATTTTAGTAGGCCCAGCAGCACATGCTCCGTCCCTAAGTAGTTATGATTCAGCCTTTGGGCTTCTTTCTTAGCAAGCTTTATCACTTGCTTCGCTCTATTAGTAAATTTATCAAACATGACGATCTCTCTGGGTTATGAGTTCTATTCAAAGAGCCTCTTGCAGAATTCGCTTTGGAGACAAAATGCGATGATTTTGATGATGGGAGAAAACTTTTGCAAATCGACATACTCTCCCTTGAGTAGGCGATTTGCAAAAGTTTTCTCCCAGCGGCAAAAGCGCGAATTGTGGCCCAAATCGGAATTTTGCAAGAGGCTCTTGGGTTAAGTATACCACATACACCTATACATAGGGAATATGCTGTTTTTGCGCAAGGATGAAATTTCAAGATGAGAAATTTTAAGGATGTTGGACAATTGACAATATCGTGATTTCTTTAGAGAGTGGTCCATAACACCAGAAAATTCGATACGCACCTGGGGTCTGATTTTGTACATATGCTTCAAAAACTTTTTCTTTCCTTGACCATGGGTGCTCGATTGCAGAATACACATGCGTATGCAAACCAGGATGCCGTGGATTTTCCCGTAAAAATTTTAGTGCTTTTATCAGTTGCTTATAAAGTCCTTCTTGCCTTGAGCTCTTCTCTTTTTTAGATGCACGTTTTGCTACGATTTCAGCATACGCTTGTATTTCATGAAATTGCTGCTTTGCTTCTTCCGACCAACATAATGTAAACATATATTTAAATTATTCACTATCCATACTTGATAACGCATCTAAATCTATAGCGTTTCGTTCTAATTTCATTTCTCTGGCTTGTTGTACACCTCTAAGGACACTATTCAGGGCCTCTTTATTCTGATATAGCCAAAGTTCATGCTCAGGAATAACAGCTGCTTTTTTAACAGTGAATTCCCCGTTATCAACTTCTTCAACAAGAAAATAACTCGATGCATAACGCTTCCCTAAATTAAGTCGTCCTTTAGCATCAGTTTGTAATGCATGCGCTTTCATAGCCACCTCCTCTAATTAATTTTATTATAAAACATCGGGGGATTAATTTTCAAGTGGGGAAGAATTATTTGTGGGCTAAACCCAAATGGTTCATAAACACGCCTGCCTCTGCCCGCTTTATCAGCCCGGCAATAGAAACATCATACAGATCAGCTCCGGCAAGCTGTATCCTGCGCCCTGTAAGAGCCTCTTCCAAGACCTGCATCCTCTGAAGATGGCCTACAGGGTATTGACTGATGGCATGGGGATGACGAGTTACTGCCCACACATGGGCAGGCTGCCCAACTCCTAAGTATTTTTTGCAGGCATCTACTGCTTCACTATAGAGTGCATCATCACTCAGCTCCAGCATATGCGGCGCCTTAGCCCCTCCAAGCATGACTGAGAGGCGTGTCTTATACGCTCCGTTTTGCTGTGGGAATACACATGAGTCAAAAATAACACCCAAAAGACGCCTCTCCTCTTTTGAAGAGGCTAAAAACCCAAATCCCCTCTCCGGCAATAGATCCTCATAATACCCAAGAGATACTGTCACTAGCGAGGCCTTAGGCACTTGAGGAACTACCAAGCGTAGAGGATCTTCTGGAGGTAGCATCGCTGTAGGGTTTACCGTCGAAATCACCCTATCAGCTGTGTATAGACCACTATCTGTGAGCACAGTAACATTCTGAGGATGGTCATCGATTCGAAGCACCTTAGTATTAAGTAAAATTTTTCCTTTAATTTTTACAGCCAATACGCTCGTGAGGGTCTGCATGCCCTGCTTGAACGTGAAGATCTGTGCGGCGTGCCGCTTTTTTGGAAAACAGGCTTGATAAGAAAGAGCATCAGGGAGGCCTGCATAGATACCTGCACAGAAGGGGTCGATAAAGGTATCGACAAAGCTTGCTCCAAAGCGCTCTCCAAAATAGGTAGCTATAGAGACATCTCCAGGAGTTCTTGACCAACGAAGAGGATATGTGAGAATGGCTGGAAGGCATTTTATCCAAGTAAACGCCTTCAGGCGGCCATGAGAGGCAAGAAAACGCCTCTTGGCATACTTTGAAGCCACTAACACTTCATCTTGAAGCTGCAGCTCGTTAATAAGGTCGAAATCGCCACGTATGCTTCTGGGGCCACATTCGTAGAAAAAGCCGTCGATATTCTTTGTTTGTATCTTGCCCCCAACAGAGCCGGAGGCCTCGAGGATAGTGATGTCGAGGGCATTTGCATACTCTTTCTGTAAATACCATGCGGTAGAAAGGCCTGCAATGCCCGCACCTATAATGATAACCTTCATATACTTTGGGAAAAGCGCCCTTCACACTTTTGCTGATGGAAGTAAAAATCAAAGCAAGAGGCAATATTTCTCACAAAAAGTTCACCCATAGGAGTCACAAGCACACTGCCCCCACTATTGCTACACAGCCCTTTTTCGATAAAAGGAGTAAGACGCGTAAGCTCCCCCTGAAAGTAGGTATCGAAAGGAATATGGAAACGTGCAAAAAAAAGCTCCTTATCCACACGAAAATGGCACATGATTGAATTAATAACAAATCGCCTTGTGATATCATCACTATTTACAAACAGGCCTCTATCGACTGCCAATTTTCCTTCCTGGATGGCTTGAGAGTACTTTTCTATATCCTTAGCATTTTGGAAGTAATTGCCCTGCACGGTACCAATGGCTGTCACGCCAAAGCCAATAAGATCTTCGGCTTGAAAGACGGTATAGCCCTGGAAATTTCTGTGCAGTGTTTTAGCATGATACGCCTTTGCAAGCTCATTATCAGGCAAGGCAAAGTGATCCATACCTATAGCCTGATAGCCAGCCTCGATAAAACGCGTGCGTGCCATAACATAAATGCGAAACTTTTCCTCTTGTGTTGGGAGTGTCTCATCTTTTATGGCCTTTTGATGGGGCTTCAGCCAGGGCACTTTGGCATACGAGAAGAGCGCAATGCGATCGGGACGCAGGTGAAGGATAGAATCTACGGTCCCGGCAAAGGTGGTCTCTGTTTGGTAAGGCAGGCCATAAATGAGATCGATATTAATGGCCTGAAAGCCAAGCTGCCGGGCTTTGGAAAAGGCGTGCTCTGTACAGGCTGCACTTTGGCGGCGCCGAATAGCTTCTTGCACTTTGGGGTTGGTATCCTGTACACCGAAGCTGACGCGATTAAAGCCAAGGTGTTTTAGATGAGCAAGTTTCGTCGCATCCTCTATAGTTCTGGGATCAATCTCTATAGCAATTTCTGCCCCAGGATCGATGGTAAATGAAGATCTGAGGGTATCCATGATAGTATCGAATTGGCTAACTGAGAGCTCTGTGGGCGTGCCTCCCCCAAAATGCAGCTGCAAACAATGTCGCCTACCAAGGCTTTGGGACGCGGTATGGATCTCTTGGCAAAGGGTCTGGACGTATTGCTCTTTAGGCTCCTCTTTTCGGTTCAGGATCACTGAGCAGCCACAAAAGAGACACATCGTTTTACAAAAGGGAATATGGATATAGAGTGAAAGTGGCGCATCTGGCACCGAGCTCTCGAGGGTGCGTCGATAGCTCAGGCTATCCATCGCTCCCCATTGAGGCGCTGTCGGATAGCTTGTATAGCGCGGCAGTGGCTGGTTAAGAGAAGCAAGTAAGTCAACTGTATGCATGAGTTTGGGTTTGGGTTATTTCATTATGGGACATCACGGGATTAATATACAAGTGGGACAGGAATCGGGCAATAATTCGGAATTCGGAATTCGGAATTCGGAATTCGGAATTTTTGAATGTTCCCCCTGGCCTTCAATGCCGCTTTGCGGCATGAAGACCGGGGGATTGAATACGGAATTTATTGATCGTTCCCCAGGTTTCAGATGTCGCTTACGCGAACACTGAAACCTGGGTAGTCGGGCACGGGCACGGGCACGGGCTCGGGCACGGGAATTCGGAATAATTGATTGTTCCGTTGGCCTTGCGGACGCTTGCAGCGCCGCTCGGCCCGGAATCGGAATTATTGATGATTCCCCTGGTCTTCATGCCGCTTTGCGGTATGAAGACCAGGGTGCTTGATGCGATAAAATCGCATTTTTTCATTGCCATCATATTCTCCTGCATCTTCAACGATGTGAATACTGTGTGGGATCATCCAGAACGCTTGCAGTATGATGAAGGTGTAAAAAATTCCAGGGTGGAGAGATTGCAATTCCTCTTAAGAGAAAATTCCTAGTCTTTGCGTGCCTGATCGCAAAATAGGTACTGTGAAAGCTCTCCAACCATCTCATGTCTTTGCCAGCGCAGATGGCCAGTCAGCGTAAATAAATCCAGTGGCTGTGCACTTTGTCTTTGAAGATACCAAATAACAAAAACTGATGTCCTCCCAACACCTGCAGCGCAATGCGTAATGATCGGAGCGTGCGAGTTATTGCTCTTCTTATCTTGGGCGACCACATTTACTAATGCCTTGATTGTTTGTGTTTGGGTTGGTGCTGTAAAATCAGGCCAATGTCGATACCAATAATGGGTGACAATCCGTGTTGTGCCATGCTGGCTTAAACAGCATTTACGCATCTCAATGCACTCTCGTAGTTCTGACAATAATACACTGTGCTCAAGTAAGGTGACTACAAGACCATTTTCAAAACAAATCTTGTCATTTATATTTTGTGGCCAGTAGGGATAGCACAGCTCTTCATTATCTTCACTCAGCTCCGTAAGCATGACGATCTGATCTCCTTGTTGCTCAAAAACCATCTGCCAGAACAGGTGTCTGTTTTTTTCTGTAGGAGCTTGCGAAGCAATAAAATGATGCGATTGTATCTCGGGCTGTGCAAATTGTATGGGTGATGCACTGACCTCAGTACCATTTTGGAGGGTTATTTTATTTTCAACATAGGGACGCCATTCTGCATAGCGATCAATGTCTTCGATAAAAGGCCGAAAACGGGAAATTTGACGCTCACTAAACTCTTCAATCAAAGCAAACTCCGCTTCACGATTTGTTGTTGAAGAATTTTCTTGTCTATTTTTCGACTGTAAAAAATTATCCCAGTCGCGCTGCATTTCATGTACTGTTTCTACAGCAGCATAGCTTTGTATGAGTGCTGCTACGTGCGTAGGTAGCGCCTCTGGTAACGCACTCGTTAATAACTGCAAATTAATCATATTTTAAATTATAAGTAAATAATGTTTGACGTGTTTTTATTGTATCAAATTAATTAATACACATCAAGTTTATTAATTTAAGTAAGTCTCAACAACCAGCAATTCGGGCTTCCTTAGAAAGTCCGAATTGCTGCATCGCGTCATCACTTCATGGACGCTTGACACGTAATACTAAATTCTGGTACTATAAAAATATGAAATATAAAGGTTATGTAGGACATGTTGAGTATGACGATGAGGCCAAAATTTTTCACGGTGAAGTACTTGGCATCAGAGATGTGGTTACCTTTCAAGGGACTTCTGTGAGTGAACTTGAGCAAGCGTTCAAAGATTCCGTGAATGATTATTTGGCTTTTTGTAAACAGAGATGCGAACAACCAGAAAAGCCTTTTTCTGGAAAATTCAATGTACGTGTCCCACCAGATTTACATGCCAAACTTTCTATTGAAGCCCATGTGCATAGAGAAAGCCTCAACAGTCTTATCATAAAAATGCTTCAAGCGGGCTTACGAGAGGCAATTTCTTAAACGACCCTTAAGTGCTGCATTCTCGTTCAGAGTGTGCCTGATCGCAAAATGGGTACTGTGAAAGCTCTCCAACCATCTCATGTGGGGTTACAGGTGCATAAAATAAAAATAGAGCTGCGGTAGCAGCGAAACTCATTATATTTGACCTAATCAATGCACATATTGCACATATTGTTGCTGCAGATCATTTCTGTATCGCTGCTACCGCAGCTCTATTTTTTTACCCGTTTCCCCAACCCCACGTTCCACGCAGGCCGTGGCGCTGTGCGCCCGGCCGCGTTGCACGCGGGGCTAGAGCTGCATTTCGCCACTACCGTGGCTCGGTTCTGATTGGTTACAAGTTTCTTTAAGTTAACACCATTAGGTATACGTTCCACTACGTTACAATAAAACCTACCTAGATATTTACTTTAGAAAAAGAATGTTGCATTGTATTCAGCGATGTAGGCGCTGACGACAGGCTCCCACAAGAACCAGAAGAAACTGCGTTCCTTGATACACCCAATGATCGAATAAAAGTAATAGGTTTGGCTTCCCGCTCGTCTGATGCGAGCCAGTCCCAGTCGACAGTGCACCCTCGTTCAAGAGTTTCCCAATCGCTAGTAATCAATGGAAGTGGATACCGCTCCCCTTCTCTTTGGGTACAGTAAGTAACACCACGAACATCAATCTCCCTAAGATTTCGATTAAAACGAATTATGTTAAGAAACCAGCAACCAATCGCCTCACGCATATTTTCATCAAATGAATAACGTGAATTTCCAAAATCAGGGTCGATATACAAAGTACTGCCACGCAAATCGAGACTCACTAAAGTACGGCATTGGATATCGCATTCATTATATCCCTCCATTCCTAAAGCACGGGCTTGGGTATGATCCTCTGTAAACAATAAGCAAGACAGTGCTAGTTTGCTCAAGCGCCATTCGATACACGCCGGAATTAAAGGAAACGTGTTATTAGACACAGTGAGCTCACTTACATGCGGCGCCCCAGAGAACAATCTACGCCAGTTACCCCAGCAATTGATTTGAGGATTTAAAGCACCTGATTGTACTGTAATTTTACGCGCAAGTGGCCCACAGAGGTTTATTCTCTCTTCCAACTCGGAATTAGGTAATGTCTCTTGTGTTGTGATCAACCTAGACAATTCGGCATTTGCAAGATCCTCCCTAGACAGCGTAACATAATCCGCAACAATAGAGGCGCAAGAAGTCGGCATAACCGTCGAGGCAAATAGCCTCACCATGTCATGTAATTGGGTGGACGAAGAAGAGGGCGTTGTTACAGATGACGAAGACGCTGACTGCGATAGATTACTCGAAAGTACTACACTGGAAGACGACGCGGTCAGTGCAGTATTTGCAACTGATGAAACGGTCTGCTTCTGGTTGCGTAGCTCCTCTTCTAGCTCCATTCGTAGCTCCCTTTCTCGCTCTTCGGTTCGATTCAGAATTGGAGCGTTTATATCCCAGTCAAATTCTGCTAAAAGACTAAATTCAAGCGGACTCATCATACGTAAGGGCCTCCGGATTTTAGCGATTAAATAAATATCTTATAAAAATAGCGTTTCTACTCTCCTCTCGTATGCAAAGAATACATGATAACGCTAGCGCCGTTGATTATACAATTTGTCTCCTTATCTTCGAAAGCTTTTTCATTTTTGATTTATTTTTCAACAAATCATTTTTGCGAAATCAAAAAAATTTGAGTGATAGAAATTTTTTTTGGTGCTAAAAAATGAACGTCTAGGGAAAATATACTGTGAGGCGCCGTATGGCTACAAAAAAATACTGCACACAACGGAGAAGTACCATGAGAATCCAATATATATTACATATCGAATCAGCCCTACAATATCGCGCCAATCCTAACGTATGGCGCTATTTTCGTCATGTGTCATTTTCCAAAGGAAAATGACACATGACGTTATTTTTGCACCCAGGCACACATCTTTTGAAAAGCTTGTTTCGCTGCTGCGGGATTTTCAACCCAGATGAAATGCCCGGCATCTTCTATCACAAGGCGTTCTATATTCGGGCGTCGAAATCGTGTATCATTTTGAAACAATGTATAGGGTACAATACAATCATACTTTGCATTGATAATCAATGTAGGCACACTTTGTGGGATCCATTGTGCCGAAAAATTCAGCTCTACCGCCTTTCTCATCCACCACACCGCTAGCGAATGCTCAAAAGCAACTTGGGAAAGCAGCTGCCTTCCCTTCTCTAAAGTATGTTTTGGGAAATAGTAAGGCATGCAAGCATTGAGGCATGTTTGGAATGTTTCAGGATTGGGATTACAGGTAAAGTCGTGCACTTCCTTACTCAAATCAGGCACATCAAACTGAGCGGCGTAGGCTGCTGCTTCTTCAAGCCACAGAGTTGGTGCAGCATTTAAAATAATATATCCCTTCAGATACTGTTCTAATTCTGGAAAAAGCAGCGGAAACATGCCGCCAAATGAATGCCCTACTAACACAGGATTTTCAAAGCGTCGTATGATTTTAGGAAATATATCAATCCATTTATCGAAATTATATTGCTCTTTTAGTGTATTACTTCCATTGCCAGGCATATCAATCAACCACACATTGCCAGGCAGTGTGACATCTTGAATAAGGCTATGGAAATAACTGGAATCCGCACCTGGACCGCCAGGGAAGAATAACCAGTTAAAACCCTGTCCTTCACGTGTTGCGCAAAGCTCGTATCGCACATGATCCGAGTCATAAAAAAATTTGCTCATAGAAATCCTCAGTAACAGTAAATTAAAATATCTATTTTATTGTTGGTTTAACCAGTATAGGAAAATTTACAGAATTAGCAATAAAGCATTTTTGATGTGCTATTTCATGAAGGTGGGTAGCTGTATGTATTTGTGCAGTGTCAGTAATAACAACCACAGGATGTAAAATCGCCTCTACAAAACGTCCAGAGCCAGATGCATCGACTTCCATGCGTGCTTGTGGCAGGTCTTCATATTCAGTGACTACAATATTGTTCTCTGCACACAGATGCAAATACCACAGCATATGACAGGCAGATAATGCTGCTACCAGCAATTCTTCAGGATTGTATTTCGTATGATCGCCTCGAAATACAGGATCAGACGAGCCGAAAAGAGGGGGCTTGCCTTCACTCGTAATCACATGAGAACGTTCATAGCTACGATATGCTTTGGTTCCTTCTCCCGTATTGCCTGTCCACCTCACACAAATGGTATAACGATGTTCTGACATATGCGACGTATGATAGCAATTTCTTTCCTATACGTGCAATCTAAATCAACGCAATTAAACGGTATGCAATTTTCCTAATGGAGAATTGCACATAACGGGAAAATATAGAGACCTGCAAGGCCAACACATACGACTCAAAACAGTTCCGAATGCGACCCTAATCTTTCGAGTACCAATTTTTTTTCATTTTTATCTATCCGATAAACGAGTAAGACATCAGGATAGATATGGCATTCACGAGACCCCTTCCAATTATTCCCTAAAGGGTGATCAACATGTTTTTGAGGCAGCGGTTGTAACTGAGTGAGCAAGGTAATAACCACATTTAACGCCTGCTTGATCTTCGTTTCATATCTGTATCTTTTAAGATCTTTCTTAAATCTATTTGTTGATTCAATTTCAAGCATCCGGATCTATTCCCATCGCTTTCCAGAAATCATCCACGGTTTTATACCTTTCCAATTTCCCATCTCTTGATTCACGCAAGGCTTCAATAGTTATTGCATTTGGTTCCTTGCGTTTTGTATGTGGCATTATTTTCCTAAACGCAGTTAAAAGCAATTCACTAATGGTCATGTGTTTCTTTGCAGCCAACATTTTTATGTACATTCTTTCGTCTGCCGAACACTCAACGGTAAGTTTTACTTTTTCATAATGAGCCGTCATAATTTCCTCCTGTTCATTTTTTATTATCGCAGAACTTGCATTTTATGTAAATACGTAAACTCGGAAAGCAGCAATTCAGACTTCCTGAGGTAGTCCGAATTGCTACTGCGTATCAGCCTTTTCCGGTAGAAACATACACTCCACTTTGTTATAATGGATTCAATAAAAAACTAAACAAGGAGTTATTATGCCTCTTTCGAGTTCAAGCATCAGCAGTAGTTCATCTATAAGCAGTAGTTCGTCTTCCTCAATGCCCTCTCAGCCTGTGGTCAATGAAGACAACAGGGAAATATGCAACGCAATTGATGCAGAGAAGTGGCTTTCAGAGCTGTTCCGCAATGCCACGCGTCCTCTTGCCATCATACAGCAATATAACGAAAGTAATAACACCTTCCCATCCGTGTATGTTTCTTGTAGGCACATCCCCTCTGATACAATCACAGCCCTGTTTCAGCGTCTTTTATGCATGAGTGGATATCCTTTAAATGACGAAATACTTATTTCTCTCTTTAAGTCCAGTCTCGACTCACAGACAGGGTCTATAAAAAACTCCCTTCTTGTACCACTTCAAAACACCATTGCAACCGTTGATATGGATATCATTGGAGGGGCTCTCCATGAGCTGTTACGAAGATGCCAGCAAACTACATCGAGCTGTACAGAAGGATATCTCTTTTGCGCACTCCTTTGCATGGCACTCACAGGCCTGCTTCCAGCCCAAAATACTATCCCTGCCCAATTGTCCTATAGTGAAGTAGAACAAAATATACGTAGCCTGCTTGGTACTATTAATTTCACAGCAGCCGTCCCACCTCGTATTCTCGAGCTCATTTTTTTCCAAAATAACCGACTCAGTAACTATCTTCTCCTGCCCTATTGTACTGCTTCTCAAACAAGTGCCGTGCTGAATAATGCCATTAACACCCTCACTACGACACCTTTTGCATCATGGGAAAATAAGGGACGTTTTTTACTTAATATCTTTGAACTCCTCAGTGCTGACTGTCGCCCCAATTTAGCACGTGCTTTACATGATACCGCACGTGATACTCATACGAGGCAACTAGGACAGGCCTTTATTAATGCGTTTCAAGCACCCACATTTACTGCAGCAATACCATATTTATATCAAATCAAAGAACTGCTTCCTGAAAGCAATGACGCATACATACGATACATATTTGGATATACCTTCATGCCTTTCTATCGTCCTTGTTATACAGCACAAGATCCGATCTTTGCCAAGCGTGTCTGTTTTAATAAGCCTCATTCAGTTATGGTGGCTGACGGTTCTATTATGATTGGAGGGTATGATCAACTCTGCCGCTCCGGTAATGACCCGGTAATCACCTATCTGTTTGCCTACAATATGCAAAGCAGCCGGCTTGTATGGGGAATGGAGCTCCAGCGAAGTAATGATGCAGCATCAAGGTGTTTAGCATCATGCCTGATTCCACAAAATCTTCTCCTTTTGTATCAGGGCTATCTGCGGGTACTCAACCCGCAAACAGGACAAGAGCGATATCGCATTGATCTACCTGCACGATGTGGCTACCCTAACAGCGTTAAACTTCTTACAACACCTGGAGGATTTTGCTATTATCAAACCAGTGAAAGAAATGGCCCAAGAATGCTGTATGGAGCCAATATATCTGGAGGAAGCTGGGATGCTCGTTTTCAACAAGAAATATCTGGAGGCGTTCCTAGGCTATTAGGCAACTGCATAGAATATGAACAAGGCTTCGATAACAATGTGATTATAGAACCCACAGGTACCAGCCACGCTCTCCCCCGATGCGAGCGTATGGAATATGAAGGCTCCATCTATGAAATAGTAGAAAGCCTACAAAACCGCACAACTATTCGCGTCCTTCCCAGTGTGGAAGATGTTTGGCTACATCAAGACCCTTCTTTTGGGCAATCGTGGAGTTGTAACGAAAAGGTATCACTTATTGATATATGCAATGGCATTTGCATCTGTGAAAAAAATAACAACCGTGGCTATGTATTTGTCGATATAGCGCGAGGCGTAGAGCGACATGTACACAGAGCTGCTATGTACTCTGCAACCTATGTAGACCGCGCGCGAGCAGCAATATGGTCATTTACCACCGACAGACGTCTGTGGGTCGATTCCTTAGTTGAAACACAAGATAAAGGCGTCCTGCAAAGTGGCAGAGGCACACACCTGTTCCACGTTGATCAAAATAATACTTTATATTTTGCTGATATCCCGTTTTAGATCGATGGTCAGCCGCGCGCAAGGGTGGTGTCAATAGTGTCAACTTAAAAAAACTTGTAACCAATCAGAGCCTCGCCACGGTAGTGGCGAAATGCAGCTCTAGCCCCGCGTGCAGTGAAGGCCGCGGCGCTAGCGCGCGGGCCGAGCGGAACGTGGGGTTAGGGAAACGGGAAAAAAAACAGAGCTGCGGCAGCAGCGACACAGAATTGTGAGGAAGTCCTAATTGCTGGACCTATCTATTGCTGTTGGACAGGATTGTATCGATTTGCTATACTAGTGTTGTATTTGTAAATCAAGACAAGGGGAAAATATGAGTAGTAGTGTAAGTTCTATACTGTCATCATCGAGTTCTGTGGTCATGAGTGCACTTAGCGCCTCATCGAGTGCATCGAGCAGCGTAGCTGTTTTGAGCTCTCCTAATGAATGGTCGAGCACATCAGGTAGTGCAGTCAGCTCGAGTTCTGCCGTTTCCAGCAGCCTCTCTAGCAGTTCCTCGGTAAGTAATTCTTCTATAGGCGAAAGCTCGTCATCAGGTGTAAGTGCGATAGCAAATAGTGTTGTGAATAATGTACTACGATTACCTGCTTCTCACGCAACCACATTCATCAATGTAAATGGTCGTAGCTCAGTCAGCTCGAGTTCTGCCGTTTCCAGCAGCCTCTCTAGTAGTTCCTCGGTAAGTAATTCTTCTATAGGCGAAAGCTCGTCATCAAGTGTAAGTGCGATAGCAAATAGTGTTGCGAATAATGTACTGCGACTACCTGCTTCTCACGCAACCACATTCAGCAATGGAAACGGTCAAGGTAGGTATTTTTTTAGAGGAAATCCTTGGAAGCTATCTGATTGCAATGATTATCAAAAAATATTTAGATATTGTGTGATTTGTGGTGAAAATCGCTTTTCAAATATTGAATGGAACCGAAACCGTGTAAGAGTGAGCGGTTTAACTAAGGTTTGTAATAGTCCTACTTGTTTTAATGCCTTGGCATTTCTTCCAGGTTTTGTAGCAAGACGTCACTATGAGATCAGGACTGAAGCAGATCAAAAGCGAGTAGCTGCATTTGATAGAGATGCTGAAGGCAATCCCGAATTCTTTGAAGAAATTGCGCCTGTCACCACTCGTTTGAGGTATGATAGAGTATACTATAATACATTGGATATTCCCAGTGAATATCGAGACACATTTATACGGCTTGAAAACTATCCTGTGGAAACGCGCACAGCTGAGATTGACAGAGTATATTTTGAATATAAAGAGCAGCATAACATCACCGTTGGCGAATGTATGTCAGATACTACTAATCCATTTCTTAGAGCGTTAGCCAAGTATAGTGAACGGAGTTTTAGAATTTTGCAAAGAATTGAAATGTTAGAAAAACACGATTCTACGAGATGAGTATCAAAATAAACATAGAGGATTAAGACGCTGCTGTCGCAACAGGTGGTAATGCTGCTGTTTCGATTTCACGCAAAGCCTGTACTGCCTCTGCATGGTCTTGCGCTGCTGCTAGCGTGAGTTTATTGTGAAATTCTTAAAAATGACTCTACAGACCTTTTTAAAGACATTTCTGTGTATACACTACTCTATAAGGCCCATTGGGCCGAAAGATGTATAGCCCAGTTTCCCTAGCTGTATCGCAGCACCTATCTACAAGTAACAGGAGATCCCATCTGTTACATGGAAGGGCGCCGCCTGAGAAACCATGGTAGAAAAGCCATGGATTGGTAGAAAACTAGGCCGTAGCCCTGGTAAAGGCCCGTAGGGCCGAAATTTCGGTCCTACGGACCTTAGAAAAGTCCTTTTAGGCTAAAATATGTATAACCTAGAACAACCCCCAATGCAACAGAGTCCCTCTTTACAGTTGGTGTATACAAACTAGGATTCTATAGGATAAACAGAACATGACGTTATATCTTAATCCACATCATGGTATGTAGTGATATGAGATGGTGCTGATAAGGAAGGCTCGTTCTGCTCCTTGTTTTTATAAGCTCTATACAACAACGGCAATGTGCCTACAGTGGAACACCACCTGACGCGTCTGTGGCACCATAGGTTGTCAAGTACGGATGCATCTAAATAGAGAGGTGCCAAGTCTGTTAATAAGTCCGCTAATGAGCTGGCATAGCGGCCAGGCATCTGTGTTAGAGGATTGGGACGCTACCGGCACAACAGGGGGCGATACTGCTGTTGTAATTTCACGCAAGGCCTGTACTGCCTGTGCATGGCCTTGCGATGCTGCTCGCCCAAACCATTGTACTGCTATTGCATCTGATTGAGGAACACCTTGTCCATGCCAGTACGCTCTACCTAAATAATACTGAGCATCTTCATTGCCTTGCTCTGCAGCACGCCGAAGCCATTGCAGAGCTAACAAATACGATTGTGCAACACCTAGTCCAAACCAAAAAACTTTAGCTAGATTGCACTGAGCCACTGAATCCCCTTGTTCTGCTGCCTTCCGGTACCATTTTGCTGCCTTATAATAAGACTGCTGTGTATGTAAATACCCCCTCTCATAAACTATACCTGCACGGTTTTGAGCAAGAGTATCACCACTCTCTGCGCTATCATGTATTTGTTGTAATATAGTTCTATAGATGGTGTTTATGGTTTCATCTGTGGCAGTGCAAGGCACGGTTGCAATCACAGCATTTTCGTGCTGTTGAAACTTTTTTACGATCTGCTTGTATTCGCTCGTAAACGCGATCATTTCTAAGCCATGACAACAGCAATTTGTATAAAATGAAGTAGCTACTCTCTCTGTAGCAGCATATACAGGCCTCGGTTGAATACTTGCAATGCGTTCTGCAAGGCCTAATCCTGTAAGACATGAGTTGAAATAAATAGTTGCTTGTTGCTCTAGACAGATAAAGTCTTCCGCTCTTGCTTGCATTGTCCTATATAAATTTGTAGAGCTAAATGCAAGCAAGTTAGTGTCGCCATGTGCCCTGATTATTAACGCCTTAATGACACGACTGCTGAGCTCATGTTTCACATCACGTATGCTGCTGCCAAGCTGTTCATGCTCTCCCATTATTTGTATTGATATATAGTGTGTTTTTGCAATGCATTCCAGTTGTGCAAGCCACATCGTACTCGCCATTACCTCATCAGGATCATACGCAGCCTGCAAAATAACCGCTGCTGAAGTATGTGGGCCATGCAACCGATTGCTTCTTTCGATGCGAATCAGGCTTTCTTCCATCAAGGCAACTAATTTTTTTGGCATGATCTGCCGATACTGCCGCATGCGAGCATGGCGTACAGCATGCTGGAGGATGGTTTCTGCGCTGCCGCGATAAAGAACTACCGATTTTTTTTGATAGAGCTCCACGGGATAATTATACCCACTCATGAAATCAAAACAGAGAAGCGGCATAGCAAGACGTGTAATTACGTCATTCAGTGATATATGCTGTAAACGCAGGGTTATGTGCTCTAGCTCCTCAGAGGATTGCCCTGAGGAGTGGTAAAAAGATTGTATAGGACAAACAGAGAACGTGTTCATGATGTCGCTGACGCAAGCTTATTTTCAATTTCAGTAACTCGTGCCCGAGCCTCCGCTAAGCTTCTTTGTAAATGTAAAATTTCAATACATCGTGCGCGATACTGGGCTAATGCTTGGCAAAATCGATACACTTTGTCAAAGTTATTATACGTTGAGAGTTTCCAAGGATTGCCGCCAATAAAGTATCCTCGACGAATGCCTCTGAAATCAATAAATATATTGGCTTGCGAGAAAGGTAGCCTCTGCACACTATTGACGACTGTATTTATGACAGTTGCTGTGCTAGAAGCAGAACTGCCTGAAGAAGAATTGCTAGCTATAGAGCTACTCGAAGAGCCTGAAGATGCTGATATGCTCAGTGTATATACTGCAGTAGCACTCGGTACTGTGGTTGGCGATAATGATGCACTGAGCGTACTTGATACTGCAGAATTTGTTGATGACATTATTGAACTTATACTACTACTACTCATGCTTTCTCCTTTGGTGAAAAATTCTGTATAATACGATCTAATTCACGAGAGCATTTCATATTCATGCATCGTACAGGTGATTCATCTCGAGGATCAACACGTTTACGATTCCATTCCTTATGAGTAAAACGGTTGATGCCACATACCCAGCAATATCGGTACACTTTCTGAGAGATATTATACGTTGAAAGTTTCCAAGGATTTCCTTCCGAGAACAGCCTTTTAACCCGACCTTTAGAATCTATGAACGAAGTTGCTTGAGAGGATGGTAGTCGTTGTATTTCCATAGCTCTTAGTACTATATCTGCTACAGCTTCTTCTGTATTAGATGATGGCAGGGTGACTGATGGTGTTGCTGTCGTACTGCCGTGTGTACCAACTGTGGGTTCACTGCTTCGAGGAGCAAGCGATAGACGACTAAACATTACAGACAATGAAGGGGTGTGCCTCTGTATGCGCCTTTGTAACTGCACTGCTCCAGTTGCACGCCTGTTTGCCCCCAGAATAGCACCAGAGCAGAGTGCCCGTGCTGTTCTGGTCAATCTGGGCGAGAATCCCGCCCTTGTGGCATGTGTAGCTTGATTGCGGAGCGGCATTGTTAAAAGCCTTTGTACACTTAGTATTGTCATATATTTATTGTTCTCGTTTATTCCTTTTTTTATGCCCATAGATTGTACCGTATCAGCTCTATAAAAATCCACAGCTACGATCATAGGCCAGCAATTCAGACTTCCTCTGGAAGTTCGAAAATTCTTCCTTTTCCCCAGGAGGGAAATCAGAATAAACTACTGGACTAGTATATAAAAAATAATTTAATTTTATATTCATTTACGCTCTCGCCTTCTTAGGTCACTTCAAAAATCGAAAAAATGCCCTTAAACAATATTATAAGGGCAAACACTTGATTTTCCAAAACACCCACATAAAGTAAGGGGGCTAGGCCTTTTTCCCTTGCCGAATCGTACGTTTAGATTTCCAGTATAGGGCTTATTACTTGCTTCGATGCATTTGCATATTAAGCTTTGATAAACCAGAAGTCTTACCGAGCTTTCGCATCCGCCTCCTGCGTTCCTGCGCCCCTCGCCCTTTGAAGAGTGAAAGTGCAGAGCACGCTTGAATGGAACATAAGGATACAACCGAACATAGTGTGATGGAAAAGTACAAGAAATAGGTCTTGACAGGAGCAACAGGGGGGCTAGTTTTGGTGGTCAGTAATGCATCTTAATGCGACGATCAATTAAAATTGCCCTGTTAGATGCGTCACAACTGGAATTTACGCTAATAATCAAAAAAAGAGGACATAATGAGTCCTTTCGTGTATATTCTTCTATTTTTGTAACCCGATTAAAGTACTCAAAGGAAAGCACACAGAGGAAAGTGCATCATTATGTCCATCTCACATATTGCCATCTTTCACCATATATGTATATTATTTTATAACATATAATACTTTTTAACTGATCAAAAAGCTAAGTGTCCAGCAGCAAACTTATGCAGAACACTGGCGATAAGTGTTTGATACGGTAATCCTTCATACGCAGCAATTCGTTTAATACCTGCAACGTCAGCACTTGCTAAGCGAATATTAATACGAACGTCTTTGTGTAAGGATTTGGCAGCAGTTTTTTTTGCTAAGGCCTTTTCAGCTTGGAGTGTTTTTACTGAACGCCACTCTCCTTCTTCAAAAGAATGAAGAAGAGCCTCTTCATCTTGATCTAGATTTTGATCTAAATCCTGGTCTAGGTGATTTTTATGCTGTTGTGGTTTTTTCTTCATGACGCCTCATTTTTATTATATTTTTTATTTGCTTTTCGGCTCGGAATAATTGTTTTAAGAAATATTTCATCTTTTGTTTGCACGAACGGCACCAAATACACGTATCTACTTACAAAAACAACATATATTTTTTGATTATTGTATTTCGAAGGGTTAGTGTGCTCTAAAATATCAAGCAGTTGTCCATTCTCTATAGCAGCGATTATCTCCTCAAAACTAACATTTCTTTCGCGTTTGAGTTTGAGATTTTTTTCTGGCGAAAAAGCATAAACAGGTATATGTTCCGTCATATTTACATTGTATGCCAAATGTCTGCTTTTTGTCAATCTTAAAGAACAATTTCCACACGGACCTTAGAGAGGCTATTTTAATCCACCGCATGCGAGCATGGCGTACAGCATGCTGGAGGATGGTTTCTGCGCTGCCGCGATAAAGAACTACCGATTTTTTGTGATAGAGCACCACAGGGAAATTATGCCCGCTCATGAAATCAAAACAGAGAAGCGGCGTAGCAAGACGTGTGATAAGCCGTGTAATTACGTCATTCAGTGATATGTGCTGTAAGCGCAGGGTTATGTGCTCCAGCTCCTCAGAGAATTGCTCTGAGGAGTGGCGAAAAGATTGTATAGGACCAACAGAGAACGTGTTCATGACGTCGCTGACGCAAGCTTATTTTCAATTTCAGCAACTCGTGCACGAGCCTCTACTAAGCTTCTTTGTAAATGTACAATTTCAATACATCGTGCACGATACTGGGCTAATGCTTTGAGAAATGGATCAGTAGTAACACCCCTTATAAGATTATGTTCGTCTGCATACTCGAATTTTATAAAATCAATTTTTACTATACGTAGGTGTACAGGATAGTTTTCAAGTCTCAAAAACATGTCCCGATAATGTATAGGAATAGCGGATTCGTTTGGATATACTCTATCATTCCTTACAGAAACAGTAACAGGCGCTATTTCTTCAAAGAATTCGGGATTACCTTCTGCATCAGCGGCAAATGCCGCTATGCGTTTTCTATCGATATCCGTTTCAATACGGAAATGCCTCTCCGATACAAGAGCATTTACAGAATCAGTAAGTTCACGACTACAGTCCACATCCATACATGTTATCCACCTCGCTCCAGACCCTGGTCCAGAAATATCAACACGATTACGATTCCATTCATTATCAGCAAAACGATTGATGCCGCACACCCAGCAAAATCGATACACTTTGTCAAAGTTATTATACGTCGAGAGTTTCCAAGGGTTGTCTCCAATAAAGTATCCTCGACTAATGCCTCTGAAATCAATAAATATATTGGCTTGCGAGAAAGGTAGCCTCTGCACACTATTGACGACTGTATTTATGACAGTTGCTGTGCTAGAAGCAGAACTGCCTGAAGAAGAATTGCTAGCTATAGAGCTACTCGAAGAGCCTGAAGATGCTGATATGCTCAGTGTATATACTGCAGTAGCACTCGGTACTGTGGTTGGCGATAATGATGCACTGAGCGTACTTGATACTGCAGAATTTGTTGATGACATTATTGAACTTATACTACTACTACTCATGCTTTCTCCTT